>CAYQPM010000023.1:0-24252 GCA_964419295.1 uncultured Stakelama sp.
TGGGCTCCGGCCCGGTGAAGGGCTTTGCGGTCGTGCTGCTGATCGGCATCGTCACTTCGGTCTTCACCGCCGTCACCTTCACGCGCATGCTCGTCGCGCAGTGGATCCGGCGCGAGAAACCCAAGACGATCAACATCTGAGGCGAAAGGCCAAGACATGCGCCTCCTGAAAATCGTACCCGACCACACCAATATCGACTTCGTACGCCTGCGCGGCCTAGCCTTCGGCCTCACGCTGGCGCTCAGCCTGCTGGCGATCGGCCTTACCGTCGCGAGGGGACTCAACTTCGGCGTCGACTTCGCCGGCGGCCTGATGATCGAGGAGAAGTTCGCGACTCCTCCCGATCAGAACAAGGTGCGCACGGTCATCGACAGTCTTGGCGTGGGCGATGCCTCGCTCCAGCAGGTCGGCGGCCCGACGACGTTCAACATCCGTCTACCGGCCCAGGGCGGCGCGGATGAAGGCGCGACCAACGCCGTCGTCAAGAAAGTCGAAACCGCGCTGGCGCAGGCGTTTCCCGGCGCGACCTTCAGCCGTTACTCGACCGTTTCCAGCAAGGTATCGGGCGAATTGATCCGCAACGGGGTCCTTGCCGTCGTTCTGGCCGTGCTTGGGATCGGCCTGTTCGCGATCGTGCGGTTCGAGTGGCAGTTCGGCGTGTCGACCATCGTCGCGATCGTCCACGATCTGTTGATGACCATCGGATTCTTTGCGGTGACGCGGTTCGAATTCGACCTCAACATCATCGCGGCCGTGCTGACGATCATCGGCTATTCGATCAACGACAAGATCGTCATCGACGACCGCATCCGCGAGAACATGCGCCGTTATCGCAAGATGGACATGCGCGAAATCATCAACCTGTCCGTCAACGAAACGCTGCCCCGCACGGTGATGACCTCGGTGACGATCCTGCTCGCGCTGATCGCGATGCTGGCGCTCGGCGGGCATGTGCTGCGCGGCTTCACCGCAGCGATGATCCTGGGCATCGTCGTGGGCACCTATTCGTCGATCTACGTGTCGTCGTCGCTGCTCATCACCCTCGGGCTGCGCGCCGAACCCACCCGTCCCGAAAAGGTCGGCCGCGGGATCGATAATGCCGAGCGCGTAGGCCCGCGCGAGGGCTGACGCGATGCGCATGGAGCGTGACAGGAAGAGCGTCGGGCCGATCGTTCGCGGCTTCGTCAACAACGGGTTTCGCGTGGAGGATAGCGTTTACCGCGCTCTGCTGCTGACGCCGCAGATGGCGACGGAAGCGACGCCGCCGCCTCTGGACGAACTGGGCGAGGAATCCCTGCGGACGCTGATCGAGATAGCACCCGAATTCATCCTGATCGGCACCGGCGCGACCCTGGTCCGCCCGCCGATCGCGCTGGTCCGCACCCTTGAGGCACGCGATATCGGCATGGAAGCGATGGACAGTCGCGCAGCGGCACGCGCCTGGGGAGTCCTGCGTGGCGAAGGCCGCAACATCGGTGCGCTTCTCTACCCGCTCGACGCCTGAGCCGTTCGCCCGCCGCTCTGGAGCTTGGCCATCGGGCGGTGCGGATCTTCGACAGGCGCGATCATACCAGCACGGCGAGCCGAGCGCGCGACAACCAGACACACCAGCGTGTTCGGTTCGCGCTTGGCGACCGTCGCTGATCGCAGGGGTTCAATCAAGGTTCGTCCAGCGTGGCATGTCTGCGCTCCCTCCCGGCGGCGACTCCCGGCGCCCCTCCCCGACAACGCCGGGGTAGCGTCGCCGGGTCGCTCGCGCTCCGCTTAGACCCTGGAAGTTCCGGGATAGGCAAACAGTGCATCGCCGCCGGTGGCGAGCGTGATCGTCTCGCTGCCCGTCACGGTCACGCACTGGCCGGCGGCAAAGCTGACGTCCGCCACGCTGCCGGATCCGCTGATCGGGACCAGCCAACCGGTGCGTCCCTCTTCCAGCGCCACGACGTGCTGCCCCGCCGACCAGCGCTCCAGCACGAACTTCGGACCTTCGACCAGGATGGCACGATCGTCGGCCACGATGCCGGGCGATGTGATCGGCTGGTAGGGCGTCAGGTGGGACACGGCGACGCCATCATCCAGATGCAATTCCCGATCGCTGCCATAATCGTACAGTCGATAGGTAATTTCGGAATTCTGCTGCACCTCGATCAGAGTCAGCCCGGCGCCGATCGCGTGGATCGTCCCGGATGGTGCGTAGTAAAAATCGTCCACCTTGATCGGCACCCAGTCCAGATCGCCTTCGATGCTGCCGTCCTGTGCATCCGCGCGCAGCCGTTCGGCGGTCATCGGCGCCTTGGGACCGAGCGCGATCGTGGAATCGGGAGCGGCGGCGAGGATCGTCCAGCATTCGTCCTTGCCGCGCGGCAAGCCGCGGGCGTGCGCCTGTTCGTCGTCCGGATGTACCTGAACCGACAGCTTCTGTCCGGTAAACAGGTACTTGATCAACAGTTCTGGTGTCGTGTCACCCGGTTCCTGAAACCAGACCTCGCCGATCGGCGCACCATCGGCGGGCGCATCCTCGAACCCGAAACCCAGATCGTGCCGGCCCCATGGCTTTTCGACGCGATGGGTGTGGAGCAACGTAGCGGGCATGCCGGTCCTTTCGAGATCGTAACCAGAGTGCGTAACCTGCGACGGAGGGGATTGTTCGCGAGGCCGCGGTTACGCTAAGAGCCTTAGCCGATGCGTACCCCACAGTCCAAGGCGCTTGCCGCAGCGCTGATCGCCACCCTCGCGCTGCCCATCGCGGGCTGCGCCCGCAATCGTGCGAAATCCGACCTGCCCTATGTCGCGCGCGACGTGGGCACGCTCTATTCCACCGCCCGCAAGCGGCTGGACCAGGGGCGCTACAAGGAGGCGGCGGTGCTGTTCGACGAGGTGGAGCGTCAGCACCCCTATTCGATCTGGGCGCGCCGGGCGCAGCTGATGAGCGCGTTCAGCTATTATTTGAACCGTGACTATACCGAATCCATCCAGTCGTCGCAGCGCTTCCTGTCCGTCCATCCCGGCAACCGTGATGCCCCTTATGCCTATTACCTCGTCGCGCTGAGCTATTACGAACAGATCCGCGACGTGACGCGCGACCAGAAGATCACGCGGCAGGCGCTGGACGCGCTCGGCGAACTGACCCGGCGTTACCCCAACACGCGCTACGCCTCCGACGCGCGGCTGAAGATCGACCTCGTCAACGATCACCTTGCCGGCAAGGAGATGGAGATTGGCCGCTTCTACGAGACGCGCGGTCAATGGCTCGCCGCCTCGCTGCGCTTCCGCACGGTGATCGACAAATATCAGACCACGACACACACGCCCGAGGCGCTGATGCGCCTGACCGAGGCGTATCTGTCGCTCGGCCTACCGGACGAGGCGCAGAAGGCCACGGCCGTGCTCGGCGCCAATTATCCGGGCAGCGACTGGTACGATCACGCCTACAAGCTGATGCAGAAGCATCCGCCCCAGGCCGTTGCCGCCATCGCGCCGGGTCAGCCGATCGTGCCGGTCGGCACGCCGGGTGCGCAGCCGCAGTCGCTGCCGGGCGAATCGAACGCCGCCACGCCGAAGGCCGAAGCGCCGGGCAGGCCCACCCCGGTCGCGCCGAGCGGCGGCACGACGGGCACGCCCGCGCCGACCACCGAAACGCCGACCACCTGAACGAGGCCGCCGTGCCCTTTCCCGATGCGTTCGGGCGGGGGCGCGGCGGACAGCGGTGACGATCTGCGCTGCCGTGATACTTTCCCCGCGGGCAGGAACATTTAAGGATCAACATCGTCGGACGGTCGCGCTATATCGGGCGCAATGCTGACCGCGCTATCCATCCGCGATGTGGTTCTGATCGAGGCGCTGGACCTCGAATTCGGGGCCGGGCTCGACGTGCTCACCGGTGAAACCGGCGCCGGTAAATCGATCCTGCTCGACGCGCTCGGACTGGCACTGGGCGGGCGCGGCGAGACCGGGCTGGTCCGGCACGGCGCGGCACAGGCGGTGGTGACGGCATCCTTCGATCCCCCAACGGGCCCGCTCGCCGCGCTGCTCGAAGACAATGGCGTCGAGGTCGAGCCGGGCGAGCCGCTGCTCGTCCGGCGTATCGTCAAGGCCGATGGCGGCAGTCGCGGCTTCGTCAACAACCAGCCCGCCGGTGCCGCATTGCTGCGCGAAATGGCGCCGATGCTGGTCGAGATCCACGGCCAGCACGACGATCGTGGCCTGCTCAATCCGCGCGGCCACCGCGCCTTGCTCGACAGCTTCGGTCGGGTCGATCCTGGCGACACCGGGCGCGCATGGTCGGTGCTTCGCGACGCCGAGGCGCGGCTGGCCGAGGCGCGTGCCGACATCGAAACCGCGGCGCGCGATCGCGAATGGCTGGAGCACGCTGTCGGCGAACTGACCGCGCTGGCGGCGGAGCCGGGGGAAGAGGAAGCCCTGGCAGACAAGCGTCGCGGCATGCAGCGCGCCGAGAAGGTCGCGGACGAACTGGCCGCGATCGACGACTATCTGGAAGGGTCGGACGGCGGGCTGGCGCAACTGCGACAGGCGGCACGCGTGCTGGAACGGATCGCGCAGGATCATGCGTCGCTCGGCGAGGCGCTCGCGGCGATCGATCGCGCGGTGATCGAGGCGGCGGTGGCGGAGGAGCATCTGGCAGAGGCGCGGCGCGACCTCGCCTTCGATCCGCGGGCGCTCGAAGAGGACGAGGCACGGCTGTTCGAGCTGCGCGGCATGGCGCGCAAGCACAGGGTGCAGCCCGACGATCTGGCCGCACTCACGCAGGAACTGGCGACCCGGCTGGAACGGCTCGACGCGGGCGAAGGCGGCATCGCGCTGCTGGAGACCGCCGTGACGGCGGCCCGCGCGAATTACGAGGCGGCGGCCGATATCCTGTCGCAGCGGCGCCATGCCGCCGCACAGCGGCTCGACACCGCGGTGGCGGGCGAGCTGGCGCCGTTGAAGCTCGACGCGGCGCGCTTCCGCACGGTGGTGGTGCCGCTCGGCCGCGACGGCTGGTCGGGGCACGGCAAGGACCGCGTCGAGTTCGAGATCGCGACCAATCCGGGCGCGCCCTTCGCGCCGCTCACCAAGATCGCGTCGGGGGGCGAGCTGTCGCGCTTCATCCTCGCCCTGAAGGTGGCACTGGCCGAGGAAGGCGGCGCGGCGACGATGATCTTCGACGAGATCGATCGCGGCGTCGGCGGCGCGGTGGCGAGCGCGATCGGCGAGCGGCTCGCACGGCTCGCCGAGCATACGCAGTTGCTGGTGGTGACGCATTCACCGCAGGTCGCGGCGCGCGGAGCGGAGCATCTGCTGATCGCCAAGAGCCACGACGGCACCGTCACCCGCACCGGCGTCCGCATCCTCGCCGAGGCGGAGCGGCGCGAGGAAATCGCGCGCATGCTGTCGGGTGCGACCGTTACCGACGAAGCCCGGGCGCAGGCGGAACGGCTGCTGGAGGCGGCCTGAGCGGCTGGACGCGCTCAGGCCGATGGATGTGGCCCTGTCGGCTGGCGGCTCGACGGGCAGCGCGACTAGGTTCTCCCGCCACGCCCGTGGTTTCGCCAGACACCCGCGCGGGGCGCTGGCGAGTAGCACGGGTATCGCCCCCGCCCCCGGCCGTCACGGCATCGCGGACGCGGCCCGGAACACCGCGTCAGGTCGCGCCGGTGCCGCCGTTCGCGCCGAAGGTGCTGCCGGTGGTGAAGCTCATCCCCGGATCGGCCAGCGTCACGTACAGGCCGGCGAGCTCCGCGGGCTGTCCCGCCCGGCCCAGCGGCGTGTCCTGGCCGAACTTGCCCATCTCGCCCGGCAACTGCCCGCCGGCCACCTGAAGCGGCGTCCAGATCGGTCCGGGCGCGACCGCGTTGACGCGGATGCCCTGCTTCGCCACCTGTTTGGCCAATGCCTTGGTGAAGATCAGGATGCCGCCCTTGGTAGTGGCATAGTCGAGCAATTCCTCCTCCGGCATCACCGAGTTGACCGACGCGGTATTGATGATCGTCGAGCCGGGCTTCATCAGCGGGATCGCCGCCTTCGACAAATGGAACATCGCATACAGGTTGGTTTTCATCGTCCGGTCGAACTGTTCGGCGCTGATCTCGGCGATCGACTTCTTGGATTGCTGATAGGCGGCGTTATTGACGAGGATGTCGAGGCCGCCGAGTTCGCGGTTTGCCCGCGCGATCAGGTCGCGGCAGAATTTCTCGTCGGTCAGGTCGCCGGGGATCAGGACGACCTTGTGCCCTTCGCCACGGAGCAGTCGGGCGACATCCTGCGCGTCCGGTTCCTCGGTCGGGTAATAGTTGATCGCGACGTCGGCGCCTTCACGCGCGAACGCGATCACCGCGGCGCGGCCGATGCCCGAATCGCCCCCGGTGACCAGCGCCTTGCGGCCGGTCAGCCGCCCCGAACCGCGATAGCTGGTTTCGCCGCTGTCGGGCACCGGCCGCATGTCGCGCTGAAGCGCCGGCCATTTCTGATGCTGTTCGGGAAAGGGCTGGCTTGGGTATTTGGTCTGCGGATCGGTGACCGCCGGTCCGGCCTGAGCGAAGGCAGGGCCGGCAGCAGCCGCGGCGACGCCGGCGACGGCCGCCCCCTTGAACAGGTCTCGACGATTGGTCTGGTCGGTCATGGTGCGGCTCCGTAGCGTTCGGAGTCAAAATCGCGTGTGATGCCAGATAGTTCATCGGCATCGTCAAAATGATCCGAATGGATCGTCCGGGTCCGGCGCACGCGACGTCTTGCCCGATCCGCCCCCGCGCCGCTAACCCCGCGGGCATGACCGCCCTGCCCGACACACCGCACCATGCGGCCGCCGAACTGGAAGCGCTGGCCGCGACGATCGCCTATCACAACCAGCGATATCACGGTGACGATGCACCGGAGATCTCCGATGCCGACTATGATGCGCTGATCCGTCGCAACGCGGCGATCGAGGCGGCGTTTCCCGAGCTGGTCCGCGCCGATTCGCCCAATCGGCTGGTTGGCGCCGCCCCCGCCGGTCACCTGGCCAAGGTCCCGCATGCGCGGCCGATGATGAGCCTCGACAATGCGTTCTCTGACGAGGACGTCGCGGAATTCGTCGCTCGCGTCCGCCGGTTCCTGCGCCTTGGCGACGACGAGCCGGTGGCATTGACCGCCGAGACCAAGATCGACGGCCTGTCCTGTTCCCTGCGCTACGAGCGGGGGCGGCTGGTGCAGGCACTGACCCGTGGCGACGGGCAGGTGGGGGAAGACGTCACCGCCAACGTCCATACGATCGCCGACATTCCGCGTCGGCTGCACGGTGCCGCGCCGGAGGTGTTCGAGATCCGGGGCGAGGTCTACATGGCCAAAGCGGACTTCACCGCGCTCAACGCGCGCCTGCTCGCCGAGGTGGAGGACCCTGCCAAGGCGCGCCAGTTCGCCAACCCCCGCAATGCCGCCGCGGGATCGTTGCGCCAGAAGGATGCCGCCGTCACCGCCAGCCGGCCGCTGCGCTTCTTCGCCCATGGCTGGGGCGAGACGACTGCCCTGCCCGCCGACACGCAGGCCGGCGTCGTGGCGGCGATCCGGGATTGGGGCGTGCCGATCGCCGACGGCTTCACGCTCGCCGCGACGGTGGATGCGGCGCTTGCGGCGTATCGCGCGATCGAGGCGCGCCGGGCCGACCTGCCCTTCGACATCGACGGCGTCGTCTACAAGGTCGACCGGCTCGATTGGCAGCAGCGGCTGGGTCAGGTGGCGAAAGCGCCCCGCTGGGCCATCGCCCACAAATTTCCCGCCGAGCGTGCGCAGACCACGCTGAACGCGATCGACATCCAGGTCGGTCGCACCGGCAAGCTGACCCCGGTCGCGCGGCTGGAGCCGGTGACGGTGGGGGGCGTGGTCGTCACCAACGCGACGCTGCACAACGCCGACGAGATCGGCCGGCTGGGGGTGCACCCCGGCGACCGCGTCGTTCTGCAACGCGCGGGCGACGTGATCCCGCAGATCGTCGAGAATCTGTCGCGCGATCCGGAGCGCGCAGCCTGGCCCTTCCCGACCCATTGTCCCGAGTGCGGATCGGCGGCGGAGCGCGAGCCGGGCGAGGTCGACTTCCGCTGTTCGGGCGGCCTGATCTGTCCGGCGCAGCGCGTCGAGCGGCTGCGGCACTTCGCCTCGCGCCACGCGCTCGATATCGAAGGGCTCGGGATCACCAACATCGAGAGCTTCTTTCGCGACGGCCTGATCGATGCGCCTGCCGATATCTTTCGCCTGACCGAGGCAACGCTGCTCGCCCGCGAACGCTGGGCCGAGGTTTCGGCCCGCAACCTGATCGCCGCGATCGACGCCAAGCGTAATCCCCCGCTCGACCGCTTCCTGTTCGCGCTCGGCATCCGCCACGTCGGCGAGGTGACGGCGCGCGACCTCGCCCGCCGCTGGTCGAGCTGGGCCGGCCTGATGGAGATGATCGCGCGCGCGATGGCTGCGCGTGACGCCACGCCGGCCGCGATCGGCGAAACGGAGGACAAGCACCGCGCACGGGTCGCCAAGGCGCTGGCCGCGGTGACGGACACGAAGCAGGTCGGGCCGGAGGTCGCCCTCGCCCTGGCGGACTTCTTCGCCGAGCCGCACAACCGCGATGCGGTCGCCGACCTGCTGACACAGGTGCAGCCCGCCGATGTCGTGTGGGAAACACGCCAGTCGCAGGTCAGCGGCAAGACACTGGTGTTCACCGGCACGCTGGAAACGCTGAGCCGCGACGAGGCGAAGGCGCAGGCCGAGGCGCTGGGCGCCCGCGTTTCGGGTTCGGTGTCGGCCAAGACCGACCTGGTGATCGCCGGCGTCAATGCGGGGTCCAAGCTCAAGAAGGCGAGCGACCTGGGCGTCGCAGTGATCAGCGAGGCCGATTGGGCGGATATCGTGGCGGAATCGGACTGAAGAGCGGGAAAAGCGTGGCGTTTTTGCAACGCACAAAAAGGGAAGCGGTCTCGCCCCGCGTGACGACTCGCCAATGTCACAAACCCGCAATATTCAAGCGACATGGCCGACGGCAACGGCGACGAAACGTGCCGCGGTATTAGAGCGTACGGCTCAAAGGGGACTAGACCAGATGCGTAATAACCTTTTCCTGGGCGTGGCTGCGGTCGCGCTGATCGCTCCGGCTGCCGCATCGGCGCAGGAGACGACCTCGACCATCCGCGGCACCGTCACCGCAAACGGCGCACCGGTTGCCGGCGCGACCGTGGTCGTCATCAACGTGCCCTCGAACACGCGCGCCGAAACCACCACCGGCACGGACGGTTCGTTCACCCAGTCGGGTCTTCGCGTCGGCGGTCCCTTCACCGTCGAGGTCACCAGCCCGCAGGGAAATACGACGGTCACCGACATCTTCACCGTCGCCCAGCAGGCCTTCGAACTGCCGGTCGAGCTCGCTACCACGGCTGCATCGGGCGGGACCGGCGAGGACATCGTCGTGACCGCACGCTCGATCGCGGGCGCCGGCACCGTAAGCAGCGGCCCGCGCACTGTCTTGACGCAGGAAGACATCCGCAAGGTCGCGTCAGTCAACCGCGACATCCGCGATCTCGAGCGCCGGGATCCGCTCGCGACCCTCGACCTGTCGAACAGCCGCGCGGTCAGTTTTGCCGGCGTCAATCCGCGCTTCAACCGTTTCACCATCAACGGCGTGCAGATCGGCGATAATTTCGGCCTGAACTCCGATGCAAATCCAACTGGCCGCGGCCCGATCCCGTTCGACGCGATCAGCCAATTTTCGGTGTCGATCGCGCCTGCGGACATCCGTCAGGGCAACTTTCAGGGTGGCGCCATCGACACGGTCATGCTGTCGGGCACGAACGAATTCCATGGCACGGGCTTCTATTCGGAAAGCCGCGATGAATGGCAGGGTAGCCGCATCGGATCGAACCAGTTCATCAAGCCCAATTACAATTCGCGCACTTATGGAGCGACGCTATCGGGTCCGCTGATTGCCGATAAGCTGTTCTTCATGGTTTCGGCGGAGCGGAACACCGACCCTCGTGCGCTTACCGTGTCGAGCATCGGTCAGGTTCCGGGACTTACCTCCGCACAGGTTTCGCAGGTCCAGTCGATCGCCCAGAGCGTCTACAACTACAACACCGGCGGTGTCGTTTCGATCAACCAACAGAAGGACGAGAAAATCGTCGGTCGGATCGACTGGAACATCACCACGGGCCAGCGCCTGTCGCTTTCGTACGTCAACGCGTATGAATCGAGCACGAATGCGCCGAACAACAGCGTCTCGACCACGACGCCTTCGCTGGGGCTCGCATCCAACGATTATCAGCGGAGCGTCCTGCTGCGCGCCGGCATCGCGCAGCTGAATTCCGACTGGAGCGACAAGTTCTCCACGGAAGCCCGGTTCCTGTACAAGTCCAACCTAGTGAGCCAGCTGCCGCTGAACGGGCTTGGCTTTGCACAGTTCCGCGTCTGCACAGACCCGACCAGCATCAACGCGACGGTCAATGGGGTGGTCAACAGCATTACCAATTGCGGAAATGCTCCAACGATATACTTTGGACCGGATAACAGCCGCCAAGCAAACGAACTGTTCTTCGATACTTGGGGCGGATCGGTTCAAGCGCGCTACAATGCCACAGGCCATGACATTAAAATTCTGGCAGAGTATAATCGCAATCGCACTACCAATTATTTCCTCCAGAATACGGCCGGCGCATACTATTTCGACTCGCTTGCTGACTTCCAAAACCGTAATGCAGCCAGCCTGTCGTACAATAACGCCGTGTCGCTGCGTACACGTGACGTGACCTCGGACTTCGTCTACGATCAGTGGACCTTCGGTGGCCAAGACACGTGGTCGATCAGCGATCGACTCGATTTCACCTATGGCATTCGGTATGATCTGTACGGCATGCGCTCACCGATCGCGGCGAACGACTCATATTTCGCGCGCTACGGCTTCTACAATACGCAGACCTACAAGGGCCTGGATAACTTCCAGCCTCGCTTGAGCTTCCAATGGCGTCCTACGGATCGTCTGCGGGTTCGCGGCACGGCCGCCGTCTTCGGTGGTGGTTCGCCAGACATTTATCTGTCGAACAGCTATTCAAACACTGGCGTTCTCTCCAATGGCTTCGCCATCAACCGTTCCGGCGTCATTGTCGCGCCTAACGGATCGCAGAGCACCGCAGCCTGCGCGGCGCCGTTCAACACGACAACTGGTACGCCATCGGGCGCGGCGGTCTGTACCGCCAGTCTGAACGGTGTCACCGGCACTAGCATTCCGGGTTCGGTTGATACCTATCTGTCGACCAACACCGGCTCGCTGCGCACCGCGTCGACTTCGTCGCTGGCACAGGACTTCCGTCCGCCTTCGGTGACGAAGCTGAACCTGTCGGCTGATTACAAGCTCTTCGGTTTCACCTTCGGTGTCGACTATCTGTTCACCAAGACGAACGAAGGCGTCAGCTTCACAGACCTGCGGTCGCGCGTGGTTGGCGTACTGCCGGACGGTCGCCCGCGTTACACCTTTGTCGCGACGCCGGGCGCCGGGGCGCAGACTGCGGATACGAACGGCGACTATTTGATCTACAACGACAATCGCGGGCGCAGCCATGTGATCGTTGCACGGATCGACAAGCAGTTCGACTTCGGCCTGTCGCTGGGCGGCAGCTACGCCTACCAGAACGTCAAGGATGTCAGCCCCGCGACGTCGTCGACTCCGGGCTCGCTGTACAACAACGCGGCCAAAGCCGATCCGAACTTCCCGGCCTATGGGACCTCGAACGACGAAACGACGTGGGCGTTCAAGTACAATGTCGGGTTTGATCACGCTTTCTTGGGCGACTATAAAACCTCGGTTCAGCTGTTCGGCGAAACGCGTGCGGGACGCCGTTTCAGCTACACCATGTTGGACACGGCGTCCGGCAACGCCAGCTGCACGCGTACCTGCACCTTCGGCACGATCGGCAACAACAATGCCTTCCTGCTGTACGTGCCTACCGGAGCGTCGGACACCAAGGTCAGCTATGACACGCAGGCAACGGCGGATTCGCTAAACACGTTGATCGACAAGACTGCGCTCAGCAAATACCGTGGCGGCATCGCGCCGAAGAACATCTCACGTAGCCGGGCTTTCACCCGTATCGATCTCCACCTGGAGCAGGAGCTTCCCACATTCATCAGTGGTTCGAAAATCTCGATCTTCGGTGATATCGAGAATCTCCCGAACCTCATCAATCACAACTGGGGCGGTCTGCGTCAGTTGGGCTTCCCGTACACCTCGTCGGTGATCCGTGTGCAGTGCCTTCAGGCGCCGGTTGCCACCGGGACCACTCCGGCCGCAACGCAATATTCGACAACGGCCGCAACTGCCTGCGCTCAGTATCGCTATTCCTCGTATCAGGATCCGCAGACGAACGTCGTCAGCACGGCCAACTCGCTTTACCTGATCCGCGTCGGCGCGCGCTTCTCGTTCTAACGAGTGGCGTCACGACGGGTCTGACAGGGCCGCCGTTCCTTCGGGAGCGGCGGCCCTTCTTTTTTGCACCGACGCCTGCTCCCGTGTAGAGACGCCGCGACATGGCGACGCTTCCCGCCCCACACCGCCCGGCGCTCAACGTGCGCCCCTTTTTCGAGAACAAGAGCCGTGCGTTCTGGACGCTGCAGGCGGTCGGGTGGACCGGCTATCTGTTGCTGCGCGGCGCGTCCTCGCTGACCAACCTGTCGCTGGATGCGATCATTCCGGTGATCTTCGAGGCGATCGTCGGCTATTGCGTCACGCTGCTGCTTTCGACCTTCTATGGCTATTGCCGCACCCTGCCGCGCGCGGCGGGACTGGTCTTGACGATTCTCGCGTTCGCGGTGGCGACCTTCGTTTCGGCCTTTCTTGACGCCTTCACCTGGTCGCTGATCCAGAACGGTCAGCCTGGGGTGACCATTCCGCGCATGCTCGTTTCGTTCTACGTCATGTTCACCGCGCTGTTCGGCTGGTCAGCGCTCTATTTCGGCATCAACTTCTACCTGATCGTCGAAGACCAGATCGACCAGATGCAGCATCTGGAGAACCAGGCATCGTCAGCGCAATTGGCGATGCTGCGATACCAGTTGAACCCTCACTTCCTGTTCAACACGCTCAATTCGATCTCTACGCTGGTGCTGCTGAAGCAGACCGAGCGGGCCAATGCGATGCTCAGCCGCCTGTCCTCCTTCCTGCGCTACACGCTAGCCAACGAACCGACGGCGCATGTCACCGTTGCGCAGGAGGTGGAGACGCTGAAGCTGTACCTCGAGATCGAGAAGATGCGGTTCGAGGAACGGTTGAGGCCGAAGTTCGAGATCGATCAGGCCGCCGAGCGTGCCCGCCTGCCCTCGCTTCTGCTCCAGCCTCTGGTCGAGAATGCGATCAAATATGCGGTCAGTACGCAGGAGGATGGTGCCGAAATCTGCGTTCACGTGCGGCTCGCCGGGGATCGCGTGCAGATCGGCGTATCGGACACGGGCCCGGGTTTGCAGGAGGGGCGTACGATGCCAAGCCTTTCAACCGGCGTGGGTCTTCCCAATATTAGGGAACGGCTGGTGCAGGCTTACGGGCCGGACCACCGTTTCGAGACGCGTACCGCGCCGGCTGGAGGATTTTCGGTGGATATCGAAATCCCCTTCCAGCTCGACGATCTGAGTAGAGAGGCCGCATGACGATCAGAACCATCCTGGTGGACGACGAACCGCTCGCGATCCAGGGATTGCAGCTTCGGTTACAGGCGCATGATGACATCGAGGTGATCGAGACATGCTCCAACGGCCGCGAGGCGATCCGCGCGATCAAGACCCATAAACCGGACCTCGTCTTCCTCGACATCCAGATGCCCGGGTTCGACGGCTTTTCGGTGGTTCAGGGGCTGATGGAGGTCGAACCGCCGCTGTTCGTCTTCGTCACCGCCTATTCCGACCACGCCCTGCGCGCGTTCGAGGCGCAGGCGGTCGATTACCTGATGAAGCCGGTCGAGGAATCGCGGCTCGCCGACACGATCGAGCGGGTGCGCCAGCGGCTGAGCGAGAAGCGCGGCGTCGAAGAGGTCGAAAAGCTGAAGGAGGTGCTCGCCGAACATGCGCCGGAAGCGGCCGCCGATATGGCGGAGGGCGTCGATGCGGTCAGTGCAAACCGGTTCGAGAAGCTCATCAACATCAAGGATCGCGGCCAGATCTTTCGCGTCGACGTCGACACGATCGAGCGGATCGACGCGGCCGGCGATTACATGTGCATCTACACCGGCGACAACACGCTGATCCTGCGCGAAACGATGAAGGATCTGGAAAAGCGGCTGGACCCGCGGCGGTTCCAGCGGGTCCACCGGTCGACGATCGTCAACCTGGACCTGGTCAAGCAGGTCAAGCCGCACACCAACGGCGAATGCTTCCTTGTGCTGAACTCCGGCGCGAGCGTGAAGGTCAGCCGCAGCTATCGCGACGTCGTGGCGCGTTTCCTGTAACGCGCCACGACCACGAAGCGGTGATTACAGCACGGTGATTACAAGGCGCGACGACCGCTGAAGAGCTGGATCAGGCCGACGATCACCGCGACGACCAGCAGGATGTGGATCAGGCCGCCGGCGATGTGGAGCGAGAAGCCCAGCAGCCAGAGCACCAACAGGATTACGGCGATGGTCCACAACATCGTACAGCTTCCTTCTACGCGCGGCGACCGACGTGATCACCGTTCAGCAACAAAACGTTACGGACGCAGCGCATGTTCCAGTCGCCGCAGCGAAGTTGCACCGTCGCAGGTGATCGCCGTCGAGGCCGGCGATCCCGCCTCAGCCGTTACGCGCGGCTCGGGCGCGATCGCCGATCCAGTCCAGCGCCTCGGCATGGATGCCGGGTGCCGCGACCATGACGCCGAAGGCGGTCGGGTTGGGCTTGTTGTAGCGTAAGGGCGCGCCCAGCGCGTCGCTGACCCCCGCCCCCGCTTCCGACGCGATCAGCGCGGCGGCGGCGATGTCCCATTCGTTGCCCCAGCGCAGGGTGGCGACCAGATCGGCCTCGTCCGCCGCCACCATCGCCATCCGCAACGCGATGGAATTGGGCTTGTTGACGATCGTGAGGTGCCGGTCGAGCTTCGGCAAGGCGTCGGTCGGCACGCGCGCGCCGGTCAATTCCGTGCGACGGCCCGCCCGCACCGCGACCCCGTTGCGCATCCCGCCATGGCCCAGCGTCGCGCTCCACCGCTCGCCCCGCGCCGGCGCATCGAGGACGCCCAGCACCGCCCGGCCGTCCTCGACCAGAGCGACAGACACGGCCCAGCCTTCGCGCCCGCGGATATAGTCGCGGGTGCCGTCGATCGGATCGACCACCCAGACGCGGCGTCGGTCCAGCCGCCCGGCAGTGTCCACCGTCTCCTCGGACAACCAGCCTGCGTCGGTGAGCAGGCCATCGAGCCGCGCGCGCAGCATGCGGTCGACATCCAGGTCGACCTCGCACACCGGGCTGCCCGGTGTTTTTTCCCATCGGGAGAAGTCGGTGCGCCAGCGGGCGAGCGCCATCTGTCCGGCCTCCGCCGCGACCTGCGCCACGGCCGCCGTCAGATCGCGCAGCGGATCAGCCACCCGCGACGGTCATCCCGTCGATGCGCAGCGTCGGCACGTTGGTGCCGTGGCGGAACTCCAGGTCGTTGGCGGGGGTGAGAGCCCGGTACATATCCTTGAGGTTACCCGCGATGGTGAATTCGGCCACCGGCCCGGCCAGCGCTCCGCCGACGATGCGGAAGCCAGCCGCACCACGGCTGTAATCACCGGTGATCCCGTTGACGCCCTGCCCGATCAATTCGGTGACATAGACGCCGTCGGCGATGTCGGCGATCAGCGTTGCGACCGGCACGTCGCCCGCCTCCATGTACAAATTGCTGGGCGACACGCCGGGCGCCCCGCCGATCCCGCGCGCGGCGTGGCCGGTCGGCTCCAGCCCCAATTGCCGCGCCGAGCCGCTGTCGAGCAGCCATGTTTCGAGCATTCCGTTCTCGACGATCGCGATGGGCGAGACGGGCAACCCCTCGCCGTCGAACGGCCGCGAGCGCAGGCCGTGCGGGCGATGCGGGTCGTCGCGGATCGTCACGCCGTCGCTGAACACCTGCGTGCCGAGCGCGTCGAGCAGGAAGCTGGTCTTGCGGGCGATCGCCTGTCCGGAGATCGAGCCGGTCAGGTGACCGAGCAGCGACGCGCCGACGCGCGGATCGAAGACGACGGGCATCTGCCCGCTGGCGACGCGACCGGGATTGATCCGTGCCACCGCGCGTGCGCCGGCGCGTCGGCCGATCTCGTCCGGCGATTCGAGATGCGCGCGGCGGCGAGCGGCGTGGTGGGCGTAATCACGCTCCATCCCGTTCGCCGCATCGCCCGCCAGCACGCTGGCGGACAGGCTGTAGGCGGTCGCGGCATAGGCGCCGGCAAAGCCGTGGCTGGTCGCAAGCGCCCAGATCGAGCGCGAGGCGCTCGCACCGCCGCCTTCGCTGTTGCTGACGCCGGGCACCGCGCGCGCGGCGTCTTCGGCGGCATGGGCCATTTCACGCAATTCGCCGGGCGAAAGCGTGTCGCCGTCGTCGAGATCGAGCAGCGGCGGTGCGCCACGCATCAACCGGTCCTGCGGCGCGAGGCCGGACCAGCGATCCTCCGGAGCCTCGCGCGCCATCGCCACCGCACGATCGACCAACGCGGCCAGCGCCGCATCGGACAGGTCGGACGTGGAGACGCTGGCCGAGCGCTGTCCGACGAAGACGCGCAGGCCCAATTCCTCGCTTTCGGAACGGCCCACATCCTCCAGCGCGCCGAGGCGCACGGACACGTCGAGGGCGGCATCGGCAGCGAACACCGCGTCGGCGGCATCCGCTCCGGCGCGAGTGGCGCGGGCTACGATATCGGCGGCGCGGTCGCGCGCCTGGTCAGGGGTCAGCATCCGCCCGACTTAGGGGCGGCGGCACGGCGATGCTAGACCTTCAGGCGGTGCCGACCACGACGCAGGCAAGGAAGACGAGCAGCCCGGCACCGCGGTTGCTGCGAAACCGCGCGAGGGCGTTGCCGCCGTCGTCCGGTGCCAATGTCGCGACCTGCCACGCCAGATGGCACGCCGCCGGGAGGAGCGCGAGCACCGCCAGCCAGTCTGGGCGCACGACCCAGAAGGCCGCCGCCCAGCAGCCGATCGCAACGGCGTAGAAGCCGGCGACGCCGCCACGGACGTGCGCGCCCATCCGCAACGCGGACGAGCGGACGCCGATCATCGCATCGTCCTCGCGGTCCTGCAGCGCGTAGATCGTGTCGTACCCGATCACCCAGGCGATGCACCCGCCGTAGAGCAGCCACATCGGCAGCGACACGGCGCCGGCGACCTCGCTCCAGCCGACCAGCGCCGCCCAGGAAAATACGAGGCCGAGCCACGCCTGCGGCCACCAGGTGATCCGCTTCATGAACGGATAGGCCGCGACGGGCGCGAGGCTGGACAGCGCCACGATGGCCGCCAGCAGGTGCAGCTGGAGCAGCACCGCTAGTCCGATCAGGCAGAGCGCGAGCAGCCATAGCCATGCGAGCCCGACCGTCACCAGCCCGGCGGGAATCGGCCGGGCGCGGGTGCGCGCCACCTGCGCGTCGAGATCGCGATCGACGATGTCGTTATAGACGCAGCCGGCACCGCGCATGGCGATGCTGCCGGCGAGAAACCAGAGCAGCAGCGGCCAGCGATCCACCACGCCACCGGCCAGCGCGATCGCCCAGGCGCCGGGCCAGAACAACAGCCACCAGCCGATCGGGCGGTCGAGACGCGCGAGCAGCGCCAGCCCGCGGATGCGCCCGGGCAAGCGGCTGACGAGGCCGCGATGTTCGCTGTCGGGGACGATCTCTGCTGCCATCGTCCGCCTTTGCCGTGGCGGAGGCGGTCCATGCAACCGCCCTTTTGCCTCGCTATCGCCGCGATCATGCGGCAATCGGTGCGGATGAACGGATCGGACGCATGATCGGGCTGTCGGTGGCGGTGGGCCGTTTCATCGAGGCGCTCTTCTGGGCGATCCTGCGCGTCGCCGGCGTGGTGACGGTCGCGGTCGTCGGGGTCGCCGCCGCCGCACTGCTCGCCTGGATCGTCGCCCGCAAGATCTGGGCGCGCCAGCGCCGCCGTGGAGACCGGAAGTGACCGCTACCCCCGCCTGGCCCCCGCAATCGACGCCGCGGCTGTTCGTCGACCGCGAACTGGCGGCCGGGCCGTTGCGCATCGAAGGATCGGCCGCGCATTACCTCGTTTCGGTGATGCGCATGGCGCCGGGCGATCCGGTCAAGCTGTTCGACGATCGCACCGGCGAATGGCTCGCCACCGCCAGCCACGTCGGCAAGCGCGATCTTTCTGTCGACGTGTCGACACTGTTGCGCCCGCGCGAGCCCGTGCCCGACCTGTGGCTGTGCGCGGCCCCGCTGAAGAAGGGGCGGATCGACTGGCTGGCCGAGAAGGCGTGCGAACTGGGCGTCGACCGGCTGGTGCCCGTCATCACGCAACGCACCGTGGTCGACCGGCTGAAGCTCGACCGGCTCCGCAGCCATATGATCGAGGCTGCCGAGCAATGCGCGCGAACCGCCCTCCCCGCGCTCGCCGAGTCGGTGAAACTGGCCGCGCTGCTGCGCGACTGGCCCGCGGATCGCGCGCTGTTCTTCGCCGACGAGACGGGCGGCGCGCCCGCGCTGGCGGCGATGCGCGCGCACGCCGGGCCGGCCGCGATCCTGATCGGGCCGGAGGGCGGTTTCACCACCGACGAGCGCGACAAAATTCGCGCTTGTCCCCAGGCGGTTGGCATCGGATTGGGGCCACGTATCCTGCGGGCCGACACAGCCGCGGCGGCCGCGGTGGCGCTGTGGATGGCGGCGGCGGGCGACTGGTAGGAAAGCCTGCTGGCGCACCCGTTCATCGCAGCGTAAGGGCGCGATCATGACGACCAAGACCGCCATCACCACCGGATCCCCGCTTGTCGAGTCGCGCGACCAGCTGATCGCGAGCTTCGCGCGCGGTGAAAAGCCGCGCGACCGCTGGCGGATCGGCACCGAGCACGAGAAGTTCGTGTATCGCAACGCCGATCACGCGGCGCCGAGTTGGGATGAGCAGGGCGGCATCCGTGCGCTGCTGACCGAATTGCAGCAATATGGCTGGCAGCCGGTCGAGGAAGGCGGCAACCTGATCGCGCTGACTGGTGCCGACGGCAGCGTCAGCCTGGAGCCGGCAGGGCAGTTCGAACTGTCGGGCGCGCCGCTCGAGACCCTGCACCAGACCTGCGCCGAGACCGGCCGGCATCTGGAACAGGTGAAGGCCGCGGGCGAAAAACTGGGCATCGGCTTCCTCGGCCTCGGCATGTGGCCGGACAAGACGCGCGCCGAGCTGCCGATCATGCCCAAGGGGCGCTATGCGATCATGCTGCGCCACATGCCGCGGGTCGGCAGCATGGGCCTCGACATGATGCTGCGAACCTGCACGATCCAGGTGAACCTCGACTATGCGTCGGAGGCGGACATGGTGCAGAAGTTCCGCGTCGGCCTGGCGCTTCAGCCGCTCGCCACCGCGCTGTTCGCCAATTCGCCGTTCACCGAGGGCAAGCCCAACGGATTCCTGTCGTACCGCAGCCATATCTGGTCGGACACCGATCCGGCGCGGACCGGCATGCTGCCCTTCGTGTTCGAGGACGGGTTCGGCTACGAACGCTATGCCGACTATATGCTCGATGTCCCGATGTACTTCGTC
Source organism: uncultured Stakelama sp. (assembly GCA_964419295.1). GTDB lineage: Bacteria > Pseudomonadota > Alphaproteobacteria > Sphingomonadales > Sphingomonadaceae > Sphingomonas. The sequence continues at coordinate 19,702 of CAYQPM010000023.1, forward strand.
TACCGGGACGGGCGATATATCGACGCGGCCGGCCTGTCGTTCCGCGACTTCCTGCGCGGTGAGCTGAGTGTGCTCCCGGGCGAAAAGCCGACGCTGGACGACTGGAACGACCATCTTTCGACCGCCTTCCCCGAAGTGCGGCTTAAGACGTTCCTCGAAATGCGCGGCGCGGATGGCGGCCCCTGGAACAAGATCTGCGCCCTGCCCGCCTTCTGGGTCGGGCTGCTCTACGACCAGGGTGCGCTGGACGCGGCGTGGGACCTCGTCAAGGACTGGAGCCTGGAGGATCGCCAGACGCTGCGCGATGCGGTGCCGCGGCTAGCGCTCGATGCGCCGTTGCCGGGCGGCGGGCGGCTGCGCGACATCGCCGGCCAGGTGCTCGACATCGCGCACGCCGGGCTGGCGGCGCGGGCGCGCGGCAACTTCGCGGGCGACAACGAAACCGGGTATCTCGACCCGCTGCGCGAGGTCGTCCGTTCGGGCAAGGTGCCCGCGCAGCTGCTGCTGGATCGCTACAATGGCGAATGGGCGGGCGACCTCAGCCGCGTCTACGGCGAAGCGAGCTTCTAAAACCGGCGGCCGGGCGCGCTGGCGTCCGGCCCGACCGCGTCACGGCAGCTTCAGCGCCGCACGCGCGACGCGCTCCACCTCGGGATCGAGCGGTGGCGGCGTCATGTCGACGTTCGCTTCCAGATGGTCGGCGATGGCGGTGAGCGCGTGAATGCGCGCGCTCTTCTTGTCGTTGCCGTTGATGACGACCCACGGCGCACCGCCCGTGTCGGTGCGCGCGAACATGTCATGCATGGCGTTTAGATACTCTTCGCGCCTGGACCGGTTGCGATAATCGTCCAGCCCGGTCTTCCACCGTTTCCACGGGTCTTCCAGCCGCGCCTTCAGCCGTTCGTCCTGTTCATCCTGCGACACGTGGACGAACAGCTTGATGAGCGCCGTGCCGCCCTCGATCAGCTCCGCCTCGAACGCGTTGATCTCGTCGTAGCCGCGGCGCCAGTCCTCCTCGCCTGCAAAGCCTTCGACCCGCTCGACGAGGACCCGGCCGTACCAGCTGCGATCGAAGATCGCGATGTCGCCGGGTTCGGGCAGGCGACGGCGGAAGCGCCAAAGGAAATCCTGCGCCTTTTCCTCCGCGGTGGGCGCCGAGATCGGGTAGACTTCGAAATGGCGCGGATCCCAATCGGCGACCAGGCGCTGGATGATCCCGCCCTTGCCCGCCGCATCCCAGCCTTCCAGCATCACCACCGCGCGCCGACCGTGCACGATATAGGCGACGAGTATGCGCTCCAGCCGATCCTGCAATGCGGCGAGGTCGCGCTTGTAATGCCCCTTGTAAGGCCGGTTGCGGTCATAGTCGGCGAGATCGATCATGCGCGGCTTCCTATCCTTCGTCGGGAACGTGAACGTTCCAGTCGCCGCGCGGGCGCAACACGAACCAATAATAAGCGGCGGAGGCGATGATCTGGACCGCGGTCATGATGAGGCCCGGCCGCCCTTCCTCGACGTCGAGCCAACTAGTCCAGACGACATAGCCCAGCGCGATCAGCGTCACGACCGGGGCGAGCGGGTAGAGCGGCATGCGGTAGCGAGCGTGGTCGGTCGCGCCGCTGCGGCGCCCAGCCATGGCGGCGACCGCAATCCCTGCATAGATGGCGACGAGGCCGGTGCCGCTCAGCACCAGCAGCAGGGTCAGTGGCAGGAAACAGCAGGCGACGCCAACCCCGCCGACGATCAGCGTGCCGATCCACGGCGACCCGAAGCGCGGGTGGATGCGCGTCATCCATGCGTCGAGCGGTCGGCCCCAGCTGCGGTCTCGCGCGGTGCCGTAGAAGAAGCGCGAGCAGGCGAGGATGCAGGCGATGATCGCGTTGACGATCGCGATCACCACGCCCAACGCAATCGCATCCGCGGGCCAGCCGCCGCCCCGCAGTCGCGCGACGAGGCCGAACGGATCGTCGGCGCTGACGAGGGCGTGGAGATCGGGCGCTCCCATCAGCACCGCGACGGTGGGCACGATCTCGAACAGCAGGGTGAGAAAGAGGCTGGCGAGGATCGCCCGGGCGATCAGACGCGAGGGTTCGCGCATTTCCTCCCCAAAATAGACCGCCGCGCCATAGCCGTTGAGGGCGAAGATCGCGATCGAGGTGGCGAGCCCGATCGACGCAGGCGACGCGGGCACCAGCGCCCCCGCGTCCGGCATCACCGGCGCCGTCAGGAACGGGCCGAAGGGGCGGACCACGTCGGACCAGCCGAGCGCGACGATCGCGACTAGCGCTAGCACCTCCCCCAGCAAGAAGAGGCCGGTCACCCATGCGTTTACGCGGATCTGGAGGAGCGCGACCAGCGTGGAGGCGGCGACGACCGCGACCGCGACGGGGACGGTCGGCAGTCCGGGCCAGACGGTGGCCAGCACCGCGCTGATCCCGAGGCCGGCGACCGGCGGGAAGAACAGATTGTTGAAGACGTTGACCCCCAGCATCACGAAGCCGGCGAGCGGCCCGAGCGTCTTGGCGACCGCGACATATTCGCCGCCCGCGACCGGCCAGGCGCTGGACAGTTCGGCGTAGACGAAGGCGGTGGCGACGCAGACGATGCCGGCCAGGATCATCGCCCAGATCGCGCCCGTACCCGCGACCTGCAACATGCCGGGGACGATGACGAACACGGAAGACGCCGGCGTGGCGACCGAGAGGGTCAGCAACAGGACGCCCATCACGCCCAGGCTGCGGACGAGCGGCACGGGCGCCTGAGGCTGCATCTGATCGTCTAGCATCGTCCCCCGGTCTTAACCCGACCGGGTAGTGGCATGGTTAATGCTGTGGGGGAAGTAGGTTGGAGCCAGCCTGTGCCGCGTGGTCAACACTCGGCAGCGCGCAGCACGGTGGACACCGGACCGGGTCGAAACCTTCCCGAAACTGCCATCACGGTTCCGCAGGAGCCGAAGCGGCTGACATGCCGAACGGCATCCCCCGGAGCGGGCCCGGGGTGACGACCCTGCACGAACCGGGACTGACCTCGGGTGACGGCCGGACGCGCACTTGCGTCAGCCGGCCTTCGGCGAGACCGCCTTGTCCACTTCGACGCCCGTCGCGGTCGAACGCAAATTGAGTTCCTTCAACTGCTTCGGCGTCGCGAAGTTCGGCGCGCCCATCATCAGGTCTTCCGCCTTCTGCGTCATCGGGAAGACGATGACCTCGCGGATGTTGGGCTCGTCCGCCAGCAGCATGACGATGCGGTCGATGCCGGGTGCGGAGCCGCCGTGCGGCGGGGCGCCGAACTTGAACGCGTTGATCATGCCCGCGAAGTTCGTGTCAACATCGGCCTGTGTATAGCCGGCGATCTCGAACGCCTTGTACATGATTTCCGGGCGATGGTTGCGGATCGCGCCGCTCGACAGTTCGACGCCGTTGCAGACGATGTCATATTGATAGGCGAGGATGTCGAGCGGGTCCATGGTCTCCAGCGCCTCCATCTCGCCCTGCGGCATGCTGAAGGGATTGTGACTGAAGTCGACCTTCTTGTTGTCCTCGTCATACTCGAACATCGGGAAATCGACGATCCAGCAGAATTCGAAGCGACTCTGGTCGATCAGACCCAGCGTTTCGGCAACGCGGGTGCGTGCGAGACCGGCGAGCTTGGCCGCTTGCCCTTCCTTGCCCGCCGCGAAGAACAGGCCGTCGTCCGGCCCGAGGCCGAGCGCGTCGGCCATCGCGGTCATCTTGTCCTCGCCATGGTTCTTGGCGATCGGGCCGCCCCATTCCCCGCCCTTGCGGGTGGCATAGCCGAGGCCGGCGAAGCCTTCGGATTGCGCCCAGCCGTTCATATCGTCGAAGAACTTGCGGCTCCTGTCGGCGGTGCCCGGCGCGGGGATCGCACGGACAACATCGCCGCCCTCGACGATCGAGGCAAAGCGGCCGAAGCCCGAACCAACGAAATGGTCGGAGACGTCGCTGATGAGGATCGGATTGCGCAGGTCGGGTTTGTCGTTGCCGTATTTCAGCATCGATTCGCGGTAGGGAATGCGGGCGAAGGGCAGCGCCGACACCTTGCGGCCCTTGCCCTGCCAGTCGGCGAATTCCTCGAACACGCCGTGAAGGACGGGTTCGATCGCCTGGAACACGTCTTCCTGCGTGACGTAGCTCATCTCGAAATCGAGCTGGTAGAATTCGCCCGGGCTGCGGTCGGCGCGGGCGTCTTCGTCGCGGAAGCACGGCGCGATCTGGAAATAGCGATCGAAGCCGGCGACCATCAGCAACTGCTTGAACATCTGCGGCGCCTGCGGCAGCGCGTAGAACTTGCCCGGATGGACGCGGCTGGGGACGAGATAGTCGCGTGCGCCCTCCGGCGACGAGGCGGTCAGGATCGGCGTCTGGAATTCGGTGAACCCCTGCCCGATCATCCGCTGGCGAATCGAGGAGATGACCTTCGAGCGGAGCATGATGTTCTGGTGCAGCCGCTCGCGGCGAAGATCGAGGAAGCGATACCGCAGGCGGATATCCTCGGGATATTCGGCATCGCCCGCCACGGGCATCGGCAGCT
>CAYQPM010000024.1:0-23088 GCA_964419295.1 uncultured Stakelama sp.
GGATGTCGATCCGGTCGCAATGGCCGGCGAGCGCCTCGTCGATCGCATTGTCGCTCACCTCGAACACCATGTGGTGGAGGCCCGATCCGTCGTCGGTGTCGCCGATATACATGCCGGGCCGCTTGCGCACCGCGTCCAGGCCCTTCAGCACCTTGATCGAAGAGGCGCCGTAGTCGTTCGTATTCTGGGGTTCTGCCATGACGATTATATAGGGTGGCGGCGCCCGGAACGGAAGCGAAATGGGCCGCCGCCCGTCTCCCCTCGCGCGGGGGACGGGCGGCGGGCCGCGTCAGTCGGCGAACTCGGTCGCGCGGCGACCCAGCAGGGTGACTTCGACGCGGCGGTTCTGGCGCATGCCCGCGGCGGTGGCGTTGGTGGCGACGGGGTTCGCCTCGCCATGGCCGACCACGCTGAAGCGCGCGCGGGTGACGCCCATCGCGTCGAACGCACTCCGGACGCTGGCGGCGCGGCGTTCCGACAGGTTCTGGTTATGCGCATCGGTGCCGCGCGAATCGGTGTAGCCGTCGATCGCGACACGCACGCCCGGATTGGCCTTCAGGTAGCTGGCTAGCGGCCGCAGCTTCTCCACGGCACCGGGGCGCAGCACGTCGCTGTCGGTGGCGAACAGCACGTCCTCGGACAGGGTCAGCGTCGCGCCGCGCGATGTCTGGCGGAAGCCGTAATCGTGCATGGCGCGGCGATCCCACCGGCCCTGCCCGACGTCGCGCGTGGTTTCCACCACGACGGTCCGGTCGCGGCGATCCCAGTCGAACCGATCGCGGCGCGGCCCGGCGACCGACGCGAAGGCGCGGTTGGCGGCGGCGGCTTCGCGCGGGGAGACGCGACCGTCGTGATTGATGTCGAAGTTGCGCATGACGAACGCGCGGCCACGTTCGGTGCCGCGCAGCTCGGGGAACAGGTCGGGCACGCCGGCGCCGACGAGGCGGTACGGGCGGTCGCCCGCGCCCCAGTCCCAACGATCCTGTGCGAGCGCCGGGGATGCGACGGCGCCCAGTGCGGTGACGGCGATGATGACGGACTTGATCATGATGCTCTCCATGGGCCCCCGCCCGATGCCAGCGGGATGCGACCGGCGGCTTGAACGCCGCGTGACCCGTATCGACAGCCAGGGTTCAGCCGAGCATGATGCGGGTCGCGGCATCGCCGATCGCGGCGAACAGCGCGGGTTCGGTGCCGGTCATCCACACCTGTCCGCGGCCGGACAGGCGATCGAACAGCGCGGCGCGGCGGATGGGATCGAGATGCGCCGCCACCTCGTCGAGCAGCAGCACGGGCGCATGGCCCGTGCGCGCCGCGACCAGTTCGGCATGGGCGAGGACGATGCCGAGCAGCAGCGCCTTCTGTTCGCCGGTCGAGGCGAGCGCCGCCGCCTGCGCCTTGCCGAGATGCGTCACGGCGAGATCGGCGCGATGCGGTCCGGCGAGCGCGCGGCCGGCACCGGCGTCGCGGGCGCGGTTCTGGCGAAGTTCGGCGAGCAGGCGATCGCCTTCGCCGCTCCACCCCTCCAGCGCGATGGCGGCGCGGGCGAACGGGCCGTCGGGCTGGTCCGCCAACCGTTCGCCGAGCAGCGCGACGGTGGTGCGTCGCGCCGTTTCGATCGCGCCGCCATGCTGCGCCATCTGTGTCTCGAGTGCGGTCAGCCATTCGGGATCGACCGGCCCGCTGTCGGCCAGCAGGCGGTTGCGCGCGCGCATCGCCGCTTCGTAACGCGCGGCATGATGGGCGTGGGCGGGCACCAGCGCGAGCGTCAGGCGATCGAGGAAGCGGCGACGCTCGCCGGCAGGTTCGACGAACAGGCGGTCCATCGCCGGTGTCAGCCACAGCACGGTCAGCCATTCCGCCAGCGTGTTTGCGGTGGCGGACGCGCCCTGCACGCGGACCTGGCGACGTTCCGGCGTGGCGGCGAACGTCCCGGTGGCGATCTCGACATCGCCGGCGTCGGCGGCCAGCGTCGCGGCGATGCCGAAGCCGCCCGGCCCGTGCTGCGCCTGCATGTCCGACAGAGGTGCGCGGCGCAGGCCGCGACCGGGTGCCAGCAGCGACACCGCTTCCAGCACGTTGGTCTTGCCCGCGCCATTCTCGCCGGTCAGCACGACGAAGCCCGGGCCGGGCGTCAGCACCAGACCCGCATGGTTGCGGAAATCGGTGAGGCGAAGGCGCGACAGCATCGCGAACGCGCCTACAGCAAAGTCCGGCGTGGTGGAAATGCCCGCCGCTCCGTCGCCCCGCCGCTCCGTCATCGTGGACGGAGCGGCGAAGGATCAGGCCAGCGCCGCCGCCTGCGCGCGTTCCTTCTGGGCCGAGGCATAGGAGGCGAGCCGTTCGCCGAGCGTCACCTGCGCCTGCCTGTACAGCGTCGGCTCGACGATCCGCAGCCGCTGGCGGGCAGCCTCGATCGGTTCGTGCATCAGCGCCTCGTAATCCTCGCCGAGCAGCCAGGCGGCGCGCTTGCCGTTGCGATAGCCTTCGCGCACCGCCTTGGCGAACAGGGTGCCGCTAGTCTCGCGCAGCGATTTCAGCGCCGCACCGCCGGCGATGAACGCCCAGCCGAGACCGCGGGTCTGCGCATAGGAGAAGGCGACGAGGCACGCCTCGCCCATCGTCTCGTCCGCCTTGTAGCCGGTAAGGACGTGCCAGATGTCGTGCACGTCGCGGGTCCGGCGCCCCATCCAGGCATAAGGGTGGGCGACGTCCTGTTCCGCCGGATCGAGGCGGCTCACCTCGACGAGGCCATCGGCGGAATAGCCGGTGCTTTCGAGGAAGTCGCGATACGCCGCACCGACGGTGCCGGGCGCAAAGCCCGCCACCCAGTCGCGGTCGGAAAAGCGCTGCGCCAGTTCCTTGCGTTCATAGGCGATCCGGCCGCCGTCGCTGGTCGCGATCAACCGGCCATAGGCGTTGGCGGTATCGCCGACGTTGAGCGAGCGCATGATCCGAAACACCTGCGTCGTGTCGTCGCCGTTGGCGAGCAGCTTGCGGAGCGCGTCATAGGCGGTGCGCCAGGCGCGTCGTCCGGTGGTGCCTGGAAAGGGGGGAAGCTTGGCCATGGACCGATTCCTTACTGACAATGATGTCAGTATATGGCGAGACGCCTTGGAAAACAAGATTTATGCGACGCAAAACTCGCGGCTCGCATCCTTTGCGCGGCACTTGATCCCGCCGGAACGGATCAGCCCGGCCGCTGGTAGGAACGGTACGGCGCCGCGCAGGCATCGGGGCGGACGGAGAGCAATCATGGAGCGCAGGGCGTGCTGACGGGCAAGCGCATTTTGGTGGTCGAGGACGAATGGCTGCTCGCCGACCACCTCGCCGCGATCGTGGAGGGAACCGGAGCGATCGTGGTCGGACCGGTGGCATCGGTGCCGGAAGCGCTGGCCCTGCTGGACAGCGAAGCGACACGGCCCGATGCGGCGACGCTGAACGTGAAGCTTGAGGATCAACTGTCCTATCCGGTCGCGGACCGGCTGACCGAATTGCGCATCCCCTACATGTTCATTTCGGCGAACGAACTGCGGGGCATGCCGGAACGGTTCCACCATCAGCCGCTGTTGGCCAAACCCTTCACCGAGCCGCAGGTGTCGGTCGCGCTGACCCGGCTGTTCGACGCGTCAGCCGATTAGCATGGCAAGATCGACGGGTTTAAAGCCGCGCGGATCGACGCCCACGTCGAACTGACGCGGCATCGGCTTGAGCTTGCCGTGACTGTGCCCGTGCAGGTTGATCGCGCCGCGATGCTGGCGGTTCCAGCTGCGGAACGGATAGTGGCACACGATAACGAATCGCCCGTCGATCGCGATCTCGGCATAATCGCCGACGCTGGACCAGCCGGGAACCTCTGCAATCGCGGGATCGTCGTTGTTGCCGCGGATCAGATGCTTGGTGCCATGCAGCGCATCGAGCAGCGCCGCGACGTCGGTCAGCCGCCGCGCGACATCGCCAAGGTGCCAGACCGTATCGTCCGGCGCGACCGTGGCATTCCACCCGGCGATCATCGCTGCATCCATCGCCGCCGTCGTGGGGAAGGCGCGCTTGTGGATGTTGAGCGTGCGGTGATCACCGAAATGCGTGTCGGAAGTGAACCACGTTGCCACGATCGGAACCACTCGTTGGAGGGACGGGAAGCAACGGGCGGCGTTTCCCGGCGTTCCCTTGCGCCGGCAGGGATTATCCGGCCGGTTTGCCCGGCGCGTCGTCGCGGCGGCGTTCGAAGACGAGCAGCGTCGACGTGGCGGTGGCGCACAGCCGGCCTTCGCCGTCGTGCAGCGTCGCTTCCGAAAAGGCGACGCGGCGGCCGATCGACACGAGGCGACCGACGGCGCGGACCAGGCCGCTGCGATCGGTAAGGCCGCGCAGGTAGGACACCTTGAGCTCCAGCGTGGTATAGGCCTGATCGGGGGTCAGCGCCGACTGAACCGCGATGCCGCAGGCGCTGTCGAGCAGGGTGGCGGCATAGCCGCCGTGGACCGAGCCGATCGGATTGTAGACGCTGCGCCCCGGCGTCCCTTCGAACACCGCATGCCCGCGGGCGACCTCGACCAACGAGAAGGCGAGCGTTTCACCGATCGGCGGCTGGCGACCGCTCGCCAGCATCGCCTGCAATGTCGTCAGGCCGTCGGGTGCGGAGGCGGCGGTATCCGTCGTTCGTTCGTCGTCGCTCACGTCGTCGATCCTTTGGTTGCGGATCGCAGCGTGAAGCGCTCCGCGTGCGTTCGCAAGCGGTTCGGCCATGACGGAGCGGCCATGACGGAGCGGATCGCTGGCGTCGGCGCCGCGCTGTGCTATCGTTCGCCATGGTCGCTGCACGCGCGCTTCGCCTGTTTCCCACGCTGCTGCTGCTCGCCGCGGCGCAGGGGCCGCAGCGATCGTCGCCCGACCCTGTCGCGCCACGCTACGCACCGACCATCGCACCGGGCGAGGCGACGATCGACGACGCGCTGGAGATCGCGGGCGAGGATATCGCCGGCCAGACGATCGACACCCGCATGGCGATCGACGTCGGCATCAACGGGCGGGGACCGTTCCGGTTCGTGGTCGACAGCGGCGCCGACCGGACGGTGATCGGCGCGCGACTGGCGGCGGCATTGCGGCTGCCCATCGGCTTGCCGGTGATGCTGCACGGCATGGCGGGCGCGAGCCGCCGCGACACCGCGCGGATCGACCGGCTGTCGGTCGGCAGCAGCGTGATCGACGACGTCGCGGCCCCGATGCTGTCGGAACGCGACCTGGGCGCGCGCGGGCTGATCGGTATCGACGCGTTGCGCGGGCAGCGGATGATGCTCGACTTCGAACAACAGGCGATCCGGATCGAGGACGCGCGCAAGCCGGTCACCACCGCCGCGGACGAGATCGTCGTCACCGCACGGCGGCGGGGCGGGCAATTGATCCTGACGCAGGCGCGGGTGGGCAGCGTCGGCGTACGCGCGGTCCTCGATACCGGGTCGCAGATGACGATCGGCAATCTCGCGCTGCGCGACGCGGTGTTCCACGGGCGCACTCCGCCGTCCACAACCCCCGTCACGTTGATCAGCGTGACGGGTGAGGCGATGGTGGTGCCGATGGCGATCGTGGCCGAGATGCGGATCGGCGGCATCATGCTGCGCGACGTGCCGGTCGCCTTTGCCGACCTGCCGCCGTTCGCGCTGTTCGGGCTGGGCGATCGTCCGGCGATGCTGCTCGGCACCGACCTGCTGGGCAGCTTCAGGCGCGTATCGCTCGACTTCGGCGCGAAGAAGGTGCGGTTCCAGATGTATGGTTGCCGCGCCAATGCGCCGGGATCGGACAGGCCGCCGTTCGGTTTCGCCGACGTCAGGCGGCTGCGGGACTGCTCGCGATAGGGCCTCGCGCGATGCGCCGTCGGTGCCGGGCACGGGCCGGTCGCGGAACCCGGCCGTGCCCCGCACCGTTGACCGCGTGAGCGCAAGCATCGGGAATATCGTCATGCAATACAAGAACATCGCCTTTGGCCTCGGCGCCTTCGCAGCGGGCGCGACGGCATGGGTCGCGGGTACGGCGGCCTTCGGCCCGCGTCCCGGATCCCGCGCGCAGCGGAGGCGTGACGATGAAGGCGCGGGCGCGGTGCCGGGCGACAGCACCACCAGTCCGATCGCACCGCGACCGGCAACGATGGCAGCGGCGCCGGTCGGCATGGCGGAAACTGAGAAGCACTTCCAAGAGCGTCCCGGCAATCCCGCGGCCGAACATGTGCCCACCGACCTGATGGGCGATCGTCACCCCGGCAACGACAGTCGCGCGGTCGAGGCGTTCCGGCCAGACCCGACCGCCGTGCCGACCGATGCGGAAAAAGAGGCGCTGCGTCCTGCGACGGGCCCTGCGCCGACATTGGTCGCCGATCGCGGCAGCGGCTTCAGCGAGGCGGCTGGTGCGGCCTGAGCGTTCGGCCCGAGCATTAGGATCGAAGGGCGACCGTTACGCCGGGGCAACCATCTGCCCCGGCGAGCATTCTCCGTTGCATAACAAACGTTAGGAGGATGGATCAATGCGCACGGCTCTTCTGGCAGCGATGGCTGCGGCTACGGCACTTGCCGGTTGCACCAGCTATGGCACCGACACCCGCTATCGCGGCTATTCGGCGTATGACTATAATCGCGCCGATCCGGCGTACGGCGGCTATTATGCCGACCGCTATTACGCCGATGGAGCGCGCTATCGCGAACGGAAGCTGTCGCAGCGCGAGCGGGTGTATCGCGGCGAGAACGGGCAATATTATTGCCGGCGCAACGACGGCACCACCGGCCTGATCGTCGGTGCGGCGGCGGGCGGCGTGCTCGGCAACCTGATTGCACCCGGCGGTTCCGAACTGCTCGGCACGTTGCTGGGCGGTGCGGCCGGAGCGGCGGTGGGCAAGTCGGTCGACAGCAACAACGTGCGCTGCCGCTGAGGTTACGGCCAGCCGGGCGACGGTTCCTGCCGTCGCCCGGCTGGCCGACCTTGTCAGTCGTTGCCGAGCAGCGACGATTTGCGCGGGATCGTCTCCCCATTCGGTTGCCCCTTGTCGAGCGTCTCGCTCGGACGTCGGGCGTCGCCGGGCTGCTGGTGCTCGGTCGACAGGTTCGGATCGCGCGTTTCGGTGGTCGGCTTCGGATCGTCTTTCATCACGGGCTCCTCTTCCCGCGACCAACGGCCCGCACGCCTTCGCCGTTCCGCTTGCAGGCGCCATGCGAGGCGTTAAGCATCTGTTCCAATCGCTTGTCGCCGGAGTTACGATGCGCCTGACCCTTGTCGCTACCTTGCTGATCGCCACCGCCGCCGCCAGCGCGGACGCACAGATGCTGCACCAATATGGCAACCTCGCCATCGCACCGGCCGGCGACCGCATCGCCACCGTCGAAAACGGCGCCGCCCATGCCGCGGTCACGATCCGGTCGGTGAACGACGGGCGGGTGCTGCGGACGATCGATCCGTGCAAATCGTGCAGCTATTACGGGCTTACCTTCGCGCCGAACGGCGATCTGGTGTTCCTGATGCGGGACAATACGGGTGGCGACCTGCGGCTCGGCTATACCGATGCACGATCGACCCGGACGATCGGCAGTATCGCCGGCATCGCGCAGACCCCGCGCGTATCGCCGGACGGCAAGCGCGTCGCGTTGCTCGTGACGCTCGGCGCCGCGAAGGAATCGGGTGCCACCCAGGCCGGCGTGCGGATGGTGGGCGAGATCGGCGAGAAGAACGACGAACAGCGGCTGGCGGTGTTCGACGTCGCGGGCAACGCCGCGCAGGCGACGCCGCTGTCGCCGGCGGGCCGCTACGTCTACGAATACGACTGGACGCCGGACGGTCGCGGCTTCGTCGCGACGACGGCACTGGGCAACGGTGACAACAATTGGTGGGTCGCGACGCTGGATGCGATCGATGCGCAGACCGGCGCGGTGCGACCGATCGCGCGGCCGACGACGCAGATCAACCAGCCGCGCGTGTCCCCCGATGGCCGGACGGTCGCCTATATCGGTGGGTTGATGAGCGATTTCGGCTCGGTCGGCGGCGACGTCTTCACGGTTCCGATCGCCGGGGGCGTACCGCGCAACGTCACGGCCGGTGCAAAATCGACGGTGACGACGGTCGACTGGACCGCGGGCGGGCTGCGCACTGTCACGCAGGCCGGCGATCAGGTGCAGTTCGGATCGCTGACGCCCGGCCGTGCCGTGGTGCCGGGCTTCTCGAAGCCGGCGAGCGCGGCTGCGGGCGACGGGCGGGCGGCGTTCTCGGCCGATGGCCGGATGGTCGCCGCGGTGGTGCAGGATTACGAACATGCGCCGGCGATCTATGCCGGGCCGGTCGCGGGATCGGGCGTGCGGCAACTGACGCACGACAATGACGCCGCGCCGGCGCTGGCGACCGCGCGCAGCATCAGCTGGAAGAACGAGGGCTATGACGTGCAGGGCTGGTTGCTCGCCCCGCGCGTCGCGCCGACCGGGAAAGCGCCGATGATCACGATGGTGCACGGCGGCCCCTCGGCATCCTATGCGCCCGGCTATCTGACGCCCAATTCGCTCAACGCAGCCTTGCTGAAGGCCGGATATTACGTTTTCCTGCCCAATCCGCGCGGCAGCTATGGTCAGGGCGAGGCGTTCACCGCCGCGAACAAGCGCGACTTCGGCGGCGGCGACCTGCGCGACATCCTGACCGGGATCGACGCGGTCGAGCGTGTCGCACCGGTGGACGATGCGCGGCTCGGCCTCGGCGGGTGCAGCTACGGCGGCTTCATGGCGATGTGGGCGAACACCCAGACCAACCGGTTCAAGGCGATCGTCGCCGGTGCCGGCCTGTCGAACTGGGTCAGCTATTACGGCACCAACGGCATCGACCAGTGGATGCTGCCGTTCTTCGGCAAGTCGATGTACGACGACATGAAGGCGTATGAAGCGGTGTCCGCCATCTATCAGGCGAAGAAGGCGAAGACCCCGACCTTCATCTATGTCGGCGAACGCGACATCGAGGTGCCGCCAACCCAGTCGATCGAATGGTGGCATGCGCTGAAGGATCAGGGCGTGCCGGTAAGCCTGGTGATCTACCCCGACGCGGGCCATTGCGTCTCCGCGCCCAGCCAGTCGAGCGACGTCCGCCAGCGCTCGATCGCCTGGTTCGACCGCTATGTGAAGAACGCGAAATAGCCGCGCGATCGGGCGGCCTTCAGAACAGGGGCTTGCCCGAATCCTTCCACCGGTCGAGCACTTCCGGGGCGGGGGGCAGGTTGTCGTGCACCCGTGCCGGTGCCGGTGGAGGCGACAGGTAGCTGCCGCTGTCGGCATAGCCGGGCTTGACCTGCGCGGCGCTGGTGATCGGCGCGACGGGCAGCGGCGCGGCGGCGGCGATCAGCGCCGGAGATGCGGCGACCGGCGGCAGAATCGCCGGACCATGCGGTCCGGGCAGCGGTTCGCCGCCGCGATACGTCTGGCGAAAGGCCGCGCTGGTTCCCCAGAACCCCTTCCACCGATGGAAGAAATGCGCGCCGACCACGTCGGTCATCACCAGGCTGCGGTTCCATGCCGGCGTGACCGCATAGGTGTGGTAATGGGTCGCGAGCCCGACCGGCGCACAGACATAGCCGGCGAGCGCCATCGCAGCATGGCGTGCGGCACGCGCCCAGGCGGTGCGTGAGGGGACCCGTGCCATGGCGCCGTCGCAGGCGAAGCTGAACTGGCAACCGGCATGTTCCGAACCCTGATAGACCACGCCGCACACCGTCGCCGGAAAGGCGGGGTGCCGGGCACGGTTCAGGATCACCTGGGCGACGGCGGACTGGCCGGCGTCGGGTTCGGACGCCGCCTCGTAATAGATCGCCGCCGTCAGGCATTCGAGCGCGCGGGCACGATCGAGGCTGCTCGCGGCCTTGGTCGAGAAGGGCGCCGCGGCGGTGATCCCCGCATCCGCCTGCATCGCCGCCTGCACCATCGCGGCGGACACCGGCAGCGCGGGCAGCGCGGTCGTGCCGGTCACGCCCTGCGCCGGGGCGGCGATGTCGGCGGTCGACGGCGGCGTGACGACCGCGTCGGTGTAGAGCAGCGCGGCGCCCGGAAAGTGATCCTCCGCCTCATAGCCTGCCGGCGCGGGCAGCGGTGGCAGCGCCGCATCCGCACGATGCGCGGCGATCGCCTGCCACGCTGCCTGCGCCGCAAGCGCGACGGTCAGCGTAAGGGCGAGCGCCACCAGCGCCACCCACAGGCGTGTCATCATCCGGATCGTCTGCATCGGCACCCGCATAACGGACGCATAGCTGATCAACGGTTTAGCGTCCGCCGGCCTTTTTCGGGCGTCCCGCAACGGGACGATGCGGGTCGCCGGTAGGGATTGGGCGCTCCCCTTCGCAACCCGCATCGGCTGCGAAGGGGAGGGGGATCATTTCAGCGTGGCGCTGTCCAGGTTCAGTTGCGCTTCGGTCAGCGTTTCGACCTGCGGATGGGCGGTGCGCAGCGGGACGATGAACTGCTTGGCATCGCCGACGATGGCGATGCTCGCCGCCTTCGGATCGAGCAGGGCGGCGGATGCGGACTGGACCGCAGCCGGGGTCACCGCCTCGACCTTCGCGGTATAGGCCTGCAACTCGGTCAGCGGCACGCCGTTGACGACATAGCCGCCGATAATCCCGGCGACCCCATCCGTCGTTTCGACGGCGCGGCCGAAATTGCCGACCAGCACCGCCTTGCGCGTCGACAGTTCGGCGTCGGACACCGGAGCCGCGCCCATCCGCGCCATCTCCGCTGTCATCAGCGTGACGACTTCGGCGGCGGTCTGGTTCTTCGTCTGCGTCCGCGCGGCGACGCTGCCGGTGGATCGGGTCGCATCGATCCCGCTGCTGGCGCCATAGGCGAGGCCGCGCTTGATGCGGACCTCCTGGTTCAGGCGCGACGAGAAGCCGCCGCCAAGCACCGTATTCGCCACCGCGAAGGGGTAATAGCGCGGGTCCGGCCGGGCGATCGCCGGGCGTTCGACCACGACGCCGGCCTGCCCGGCACCGGGCATGTCGACGACGACCGTGCGCGGCGCGGGGAAGGCGGCGATCGCCGGCACCGCCATGGCTGCTTCCGATGGCGCTCGCCACTGGCCCAGCTGCGCCTCCGCCAGCGCCTTCGCCTGCGCGGCGGTCACGTCGCCGACGAGGATCAGCGCCGCCTGATCGGGACGCCAGGTGCGCGCATAGGCGGCCGTGACGTCGCCGCGGGTGATCGCCTTCAGCGATGCGGGCGTGCCGCTGCCGGGCGCGCCGAACGGCGAGGCGCCGAACGTCGCGCGATCGGCGACCAGCGCGGCCAGCTGCGCCGGGTTCTTGTAGGCGACGGTGACCGCATCGACCTGTTGCGCGCGCGCCCGCTCCAGTTCTTCCGCCGCAAAGGCGGGATGCGTCGCGACGTCGGCGAGGATGGTCATCGCGGGGGCGAGCTGGTCGGACTTCACCGTCACCTCGACCGTGCCGCCTTCGCTTGCCGCATCCGCGCCGATCGATCCGCCGAGGCTTTCGATCTGGCGCGCGATCTCGGTCGCCGAGCGCGTCGTCGTGCCCTTGGTCATCAGCGTCGCGGCCAGATCGCTGACGCCCGCACGGTTTGCCGGATCGAGCGCCTGCCCGCCGGTGGCGACCAGATAGGCGGTCGCGATCGGCAGGTCGTGCCGTTCGACGGTGATGACGCGCAAGCCGTTGGCAAGGCGCGTTTCGACGGGCTGCGGCAGGTTCGCGTTGATCGGCGCGGCGGGCGCGGGCGGCTGGATCCGTTCGGCGGCACTGGCGGGGGTGATCACCGCGACGTTCGCGGGCGCCTTCAGCGGCGCGGTCTGCACCGTCGACGCGACTGCGATGGTGTCGCCGGCCTTCCCGGCGGGTTTGGCGCTGTCGGGCAGATAGCGGATCGTCGCCGCCTGGTCGGTCCCCAGATACTGGCGGGCGACGCGCTGGACGTCGGCGGCGGTGACGCGCGCGATCGCGGCGAGCTGGCGATCGGCCGCTTTGGCATCCCCGTCGATGATCACCGACGAGGCGAGGATGCGCGCCTTGCCTTCGGCGGTTTCGCGGCTCTTGATCGCCGCGGTCAGGATTTCGTTCTTGGCCTCCGCCAATTCGGCGGCGCTGACCGGCGCGTCGCGGAAACGCGCGATCTCACGCTGCAACGCCGCCTCGCCCTGATCGACGGTCTTGCCGCCGGCGAGGATGGCATAGACGACCAGATTGCCCGTGCCCTGCTTGCTGTCGAGGAACGACGACGCGTCCTGCGCAAGCTGGTCGCGATAGACCAGGCTTTCGTACAATCGGCTGCTTTCGCCGGTCGACAGGATCGTCTGCAGCACGCTCAGTGCCGGGATGTCCGCATTCCGGTCGGCGGGCACGTGCCAGGTCATCAGCACGGCGGGCAACGGCGTGTTGGGTTCGTAGACGGTGTAGCTGACCGCCTTGGTACGGGGGGGCTCCTGCACGGTGACGCGCGGAATGGCGGTCGACGGCTTGGCGATCGCGGAGAAATACTGGTCGATCCACGTGTCGAGCTGCTTGGGGTCGAAATTGCCGGACACGACGAGGATCGCATTGTCGGGCCGGTAGTAGGTCGCGTGGAATCCGCGGACGTCGTCGATCGACGCCGCTTCCAGATTCTCGATGCTGCCGATCGTGGAGCGGGCATAGGGATGCGCGGTATAGGCCGCCGCCGAGAGGTAGGTGGAGAACAGCTTGCCATAGGGACGCGCGAGCGTGCTCTGGCGCAGTTCCTCCTTCACCACGTCGCGTTCCGACGCGAAGCTTTTGGGCTCGACCACCAGGCTGGCCATGCGGTCGGCCTCGGCAAACAGCAGGCGCTGCAGGTGATTTGCGGGGATCACCTCGTAATAATTGGTGTAATCGTCGTTGGTCGAGGCATTGTTATAGCCGCCGACGTCCTCGGTCAGCCGGTCCATCTGTTCGCTGACGAGGTTGCGCGTCGCCTTGAACATCAGATGTTCGAACATGTGCGCAAAGCCGGAGCGGCCTTGCGGATCGTCCTTGGACCCGACATCGTACCAGACCTGCACGGCGACGTTGGGGGTGCCGGTGTCGCGAAGCGCGAACACGCGCAGGCCGTTGGCCAGCGTGCGTTCGGTATAGGCGATCGGCTTGACGGCCGCCGTATTAGGTTTGGGCGTCACCGGCTTCGTGGTCTGGGCGGTGGCGGCGAGGGGCAGCAGCGCGACCCCCAGCAACAGGGCGGCACGAACGAGGCGCATGGATCGAAGGCTCCGGCTCAGCGGGTGGATGCCTCCGGTTGAACCGGACTGTGCGGATGGTGTCAATGATGACGGTGCCGCAATCCGCGCGCCTCCCCGGCGAGAGCCGGTACGACGGCGCGGCAGGGGTCGTCAGTCCTTCGTCTTCCCCGAATTGGCGAACAGCACGGCGGCGGCGACGGCGGCCGAACCGATGCCGACGCCGATGATGCGCATCGGCCAGCGGTTCCTGTTCGCGGGGTCGCGCGCTTTGGCTGCGGCATCCTGCTGCGCCTTGGCGGCGGCCGCCGCCTCGAGGATCTCGTTGGGCTGATCCGACATGTTACTCTCCCTTTCCCCTGATGTAGCGCGCACGGAACGCGTCTGCGAACGGGGTCAACTCCTGCGCCGCGATGGCGTTGCGCAGGTCCGCCATCAAAGCTTCGTAAAACCAGATATTATGCTCGGTCATCAGCATCGCGCCCAGGATCTCGCCGGCGCGGACGAGGTGATGGATATAGGCCCGGCTCCACGTCGCGCAGACCGGGCAGGCGCAGGCGGGATCGAGCGGCATCTGGTCCTCGCCGAATTTCGCATTGCGCAGGTTGATCGGGCCTTCGCGGGTGAAGGCCTGCCCGGTGCGCCCCGAGCGCGTCGGCATCACGCAATCGAACATGTCGATGCCGCGTTCGACCGCGCCTACGATGTCGTCGGGCTTGCCGACACCCATCAGGTAGCGCGGCTTGTCGGCGGGCAATTGACCGGGCGCGAAGTCGAGGCAGCCGAACATCGCCTCCTGCCCTTCGCCGACGGCGAGGCCGCCGACCGCATAGCCGTCGAAGCCGATATGGATCAGCGCATCCGCCGATGCCTTGCGCAGGGATTCATCCAGCGCGCCCTGCTGGATGCCGAAGATCGCGTTGTTCGTGGCATGCTCGCCGCCGCCGTCGAAGGCGTCGCGCGACCGTTGGGCCCAGCGCATCGATCGCTCCATCGCGGCGGCCTGCACCTCGCGCGTCGAGGTCGTCGGCACCAGCTCGTCGAACGCCATGACGATGTTGCTGCCGAGCAGGCGCTGGATCTCGATCGAGCGTTCGGGGCTGAGCAGGTGACGGGTGCCGTCGAGGTGCGACTTGAACGACACGCCCTCTTCGGACCGCTTGGTCAGATCGGCGAGGCTCATCACCTGATAGCCACCCGAATCGGTCAGGATCGGGCGGTCCCACCCCATGAAGCGGTGCAGCCCGCCCAGGCGTGCGACGCGCTCGGCGCCGGGGCGCAGCATCAGGTGATAGGTGTTGCCAAGGATGATGTCCGCGCCCGATGCCGCGACTTCCGCAGGCTTCATCGCCTTGACGGTGGCGGCGGTGCCGACCGGCATGAAAGCGGGGGTGCGGATCGTACCGCGGTGCATGGCGATGCTGCCGGTGCGGGCGCGGCCATCGGTGGCGGCGATGGTGAAGGCGAAACGGGAAGTCATGGTTCGCACGGCTTTGGCGAAGCCGACCGGCGGTGTCGAGCGTTGGGCATGATCCAGTGGAGACGAACTATGACGCAAGAGCATCTGGCCCCGGGGGATCAGGCGGCGCCCGGCACGCCCGGAACCGGCGAGAACGTCTGCCCGAAGTGCAACGGCAGCGGCGAGGTGGACGGCGCGTCCTGCCCCATGTGCGAGGGCAGCGGCACGATCATCGAGGGGATCGGCGGCGGGTGAGGGCTGCGGTGGATCGCCGAACGCCGGCCGGGACGCCTAGCGCTTGCCCTTGCCGCGCGGCCCGATATCCCGCCCCGCATTGGCGCGGATCGTCAGCACTTCCTTGCGGGTGACGTTGCCGTCCTTGTCGACGTCGAGCCGTGCGAACACGCGCGCGAACGCGGCCTGCAATTCGTCGAGCGTGATCCGGTTGTCGCCGTTGGCATCTACCTCGAACGGGCTCGGCAGCGCGTTGCGATCGCCCAGCCATCGCTCCGCCCAATCGGCGAACGCGATATAGCCGATCGCGCCGGCCCGTGTCGTATCGGCGAGCGCGAACGTGCGGCGAACGCCCGCCTCCATCTCGGCCCGCGTCGTCCGCCCGTCGCCATCGGCATCGAAGGCGGCGATGGCCATTCCGACCGGTTCGACGACGAAGGTCGCCGGCGGCTGGCCCGGCGTCGCGGGCGTCGACGGTGCAGCGGGGGTGGCGGTTTGCAGGAGCAGGGCGAGCAGCATGGTCACCGTGTTGGCAGCAACAGCGACGCATCGCCATAGCTGTAGAAGCGATAACCCTGCGCGATCGCATGCGCATAGGCCGCCTGCATCCGCTCCCGCCCCATCAGCGCCGATACCAGCATGAACAGGGTGGATTTGGGCAGGTGGAAGTTGGTGAGGAGCCCGTCGATCCCGCGGAACGCATATCCGGGTGTGATGAAGATCGACGTGTCGCCCTCGAACGGGCGGATGATGCCGTCCGGTCCGCTTGCGCTTTCGATGAGGCGGAGCGAGGTGGTGCCGACCGCGATCACGCGTCCGCCGCTTGCGCGGACGGCGTTGAGCCGGTCGGCGGTGGCGGCGTCGATACGGCCCCATTCGGCATGCATGCGATGGTCGGCAGTATCCTCGGCCTTGACCGGCAGGAAGGTGCCGGCGCCGACGTGAAGCGTCAGCGTTTCGTGGCCGACACCCGCCGCATCCAGCGCGGCGATCAGCGCGGGTGTGAAATGCAATGCCGCGGTCGGCGCGGCGACGGCACCCGGCCGGGCGGCGAACATCGTCTGATAGTCGGACGCGTCCTGCGCGTCGGTCGGCCGTCTGGCGGCGATATAGGGCGGCAGCGGCATGCGACCCGCGCGGTCGAGCAGCAGCTCGACCGGTTCGTCCCCGGTGAAGTCCAGCGCGAAGCTGCCATCCTCGAAGCGTTCCGAGGCGACGGCGCCGACGCCATGGCCGAAATCGATCGCATCGCCGTCGCGCAGCCGCTTGGCGTTGCGGATGAAGGCGCGCCAGCGCCGCGGCCCTTCGCGCTTGTGGAGGGTCGCTCCGATCGTCGCATCGCCGCGCCGGCCCTCGAGCTGGGCCGGAATCACGCGGGTGTCGTTGAACACCAGGCAATCCCCCGCGCGAAGCTCGCCGGGCAGATCGCGGACGATGCCATCGCGCGTCCGGTCGCCGTCCAGTACCAGCAGTCGGGCCGCATCGCGCGGCACCGCCGGCCGCAGCGCGATCCGCTCCGACGGCAAGTCGAAATCGAACAGCTCTACCTTCACTGGGCGGCGGGCGCCTTCTTGGGTGCGGCCGTGCCGGCGGCGCGGGGAGCGGTCTTCGTCTTGCCGATCGCGGTGCCCGGCAAGGTCACCGGCGCACCGAGGGTGACGGGCGCAGGGGCCGCCATCGGCGTATAGGCCGGCGGATTGTCGGCGGCGATATAGGCGCGGACGATCTTGGTCGGATCCGACGGCGGCTCGCCGCGCTGGATCGCATCGACATATTGCATGCCGTCGATCACCCGGCCGAAGATCGTGTATTTCTTGTCGAGGCTGAGCCGCGGCTGGAAGACGATGAAGAACTGGCTATTCGCGCTATTCTCGTCATCGGCACGCGCCGCGGACACCGCGCCGCGCACATGGGGCAGGTAGTTGAACTCCGCCGCGACATTGGGCAGCGTCGAACCGCCGGTGCCGTCGCCCTTGGGATCGCCGCCCTGCGCCATGAAGCCGTCGATCACGCGGTGGAAGGCAAGACCGTTGTAGAAGCCCTGCCGCGTCAGCGTCTTGATCCGTTCGACCATCTTGGGTGCGACGTCGGGCCGCAGCCAGATCGTCACCCGGCCGCCGTCCGACAGGTCGAGCAGCCACAGATTGTCCTTGTCGGTGATCGGTGGCGGCGTCGCGCGGCCGGCGACGGACACCGGGACGGTCTGCGCCAGCGCAGGCATGGCCAACAGGCAGAGGAGGAACGCGAACAGACGGGCGAACGGGCGCATGGAATTCCCAACCTAGGTAACGCGGGGCGGCTTAGAGCAAACCAGAGATTGCACCAAACTGAACATCGTGGCGCGAATACGGCGGCTGCGCGACAGCGGCGCGCACAGGATGCCGAAGCGAGGCGCTCAACTGCCCTTGCGACCGATCGTCTCGACCCGCGCGACGACTTCCGTGCAGACCTGCGGCGTCACGAACTTGCCGATCGGGCCGCCGAACAGCGCGATTTCCTTGACCAGCCGGCTGGCGATCGGTTGCAACGCGACATCGGCCATCAGGAACACGGTCTCGACCCGCGGATTGATCTGCTGGTTCATCCCCGCCATCTGATATTCATATTCGAAATCGGCGACGGCGCGCAGCCCGCGGATGATGACGCGTGCGCCCTCGCGTTCGGCAAAGTCCATCAGCAGCGAATCGAAGGCGACGACCTTCACCGATCCGGCGATATCAGCGACTTCGCGCCGCACGATCGCCATGCGCTCGTCGAGCGTGAACATCGGCGACTTGGACGGATTGGTCGTCACCCCGATCACCAGCCGGTCGACCAGCTTGGCCCCGCGGCGGATGATGTCCATATGCCCCAGCGTGATGGGGTCGAAGGTGCCGGGATAGACACCGATCCGCTCGGTCATGTGCAACCTTCCCTGCGTCAACGGTCGCGTTCGACCACGTAGCGCGCGACGTCGCGCAGCACGTCCGCCTCCGGGCCGTAACTGTGCAGATGCTGCACCGCCTGGTCGACCAGCATGCGGCATTGCTCGCGCGCGCGTTCGATGCCGAGCAGCGACAGGAACGTCTCCTTGCCCGCGCCATCGTCCTTGCGCAGCTTCTTGCCCGCCACCGCCTCGTCGCCCTCGGCGTCGAGCAGGTCGTCGGCGATCTGAAAGGCGAGGCCCAGATCATGGGCATAGCCGCGTAGGCCGGTGCGACCCTCCGGCGCCAACCGGCCGAGGATCGCGCCCATTTCGACCGCGACGCAGATCAGCGCACCGGTCTTCATCTGCTGCAACCGGGTAACGGTGGCGAGGTCGAACGTCATGCGTTCGGCGACGAGGTCCATCATCTGTCCGCCCGCCATGCCCGAAGGCCCGGATGCGCGCGCCAGCTCCATGACCAGTTCGGCGCGGACGAACGGATCGGGATGCGTGTCGGGATCGGCCAGCACCTCGAACGCCAGCGCGTGCAGGCAATCGCCCGCCAGGATCGCCGTCGCCTCGTCATAGGCCTTGTGGACCGTCGGCTTGCCGCGGCGCAGGTCGTCGTCGTCCATCGCCGGCAGATCGTCGTGGATCAGCGAATAGACGTGGATCGCCTCGACCGCCATCGCCACCTGGCCCGAACAGTCGCGCGAGACGCCGAACAGATCCGCGGTGGCGCAGAGCAGCAACGGGCGCAGCCGCTTGCCGCCGCCGATCGCGGCGTGCCGCATCGCCCGGTACAGGTCGGCGCGCGGATCGTCGGGAATCGCCAGCAGGCGGTCGAAACGCGCATCGATGTCCGTCGACACGTGCGTCATCGCATCGACAAGGCCGGGGGCCATGCGCTCAGGCTGCGGCAAAGGGGCGGGTGCCGGCGGCCTTGCCCTCGGCGTCGAGGCGGATCGCCTCGATCCGGGCCTGCGCGGCGTCCAGCCGTTCCGCGCAACGTTGCCGCAGCCGGTCGCCGCGTTCGTAAAGCTGGATCGATTCGTCCAGCGTCGCCTCGCCGCTTTCGAGCCGGCCGACGATCCGCTCCAGCTCCTTGAGCGCGTCTTCGAACGACAGGGTTTCGATCGGAATATCCATGCCCATGCTATGCGACACGGGCGGGGCCGGCGCAAGGACGGGGCGTCGGTCGGGAAAATCGTGCGGGATCGGCGTCCTACGCCTTGCGATGCAGGCGACCTTTCCTCGCCCACTTTCCTCGTTCGCGTGGGACACCGGCCCGTCGGCGTGCGTTGGGCCGGCATGTTCACCAGCATCAATCCCGCCACCGGCCTGCCCGGCGACAGCATCCCCGAACTCACCGCGGCCGAGCTCGAAGACAAGGTCGCGCGTGCCGCGGCCGCCTATGCCACGTGGCGGCTGACGTCGCTGGACGAACGCACCGCGTTGCTGGAGCGGATCGCCGAACAGTTCGACGCGCACGCGCACGACCTGGCCGAGATCGCCACGCGGGAAATGGGCAAGACGCTTAAATCCGCACTGGCCGAGGTGCAGAAATGCGCCTCCGCGTTCCGCCATTATGCGCAGAACGGCCCGGCGATGCTGGCGCCCACGACCTTCGACACGCCGGGCGGCCCGGCGACGACGCGGTGGTTGCCGATGGGCCCGGTGCTCGCGGTGATGCCGTGGAACTTCCCCTATTGGCAGGTGGTGCGCTTCGCCGCGCCGACGATCCTGGCCGGTAATACCGGCCTGCTGAAACACGCGTCGCTAACGCAAGGCTGCGGTGTGGCGATCGAGCGGATGATCGTCGCCGCGGGCGCGCCGGCCGGGCTGTTCCAGAATCTGGCGATCCGATCCGACAAGGTGGATGCGCTGATCGACGATCCCCGGATCGTCGCGGTGACGCTGACCGGCAGCGAAGGGGCCGGGATCAAGGTCGCGGAGGCGGCGGGACGCAACCTCAAGAAGGTGGTGCTGGAACTCGGCGGGTCGGATCCGTTCATCGTCATGCCGTCCGCCGACCTCGACGCGGCGGTGAAACAGGCGGTGACCGCGCGGGTCCAGAACACCGGCCAATCGTGCATCTGCGCGAAGCGGATGATCGTCCATGCCGACATCTACGACGCCTTCCTCGAATCCTTCTCGGCAGCGATGCGCGCGGTGAAGGCTGGCGATCCGTTCGACGCGACGACCGACATGGGGCCGCTGTCGAGCGAGGAACAGCGGCAGGGCACGCTCGATCAGCTGGCGGCGATCCAGGCTGCCGGCGGCAGGTTGCTGTTCGGTGGCGAGGCTCTGCCGGGCAAGGGCGCCTTCATGTCGGCGGGCATTCTGGTCGACGTACCGATCGATCACCCGGCCGCGCAGGAGGAATTGTTCGGGCCGGTCGCGATGGTGTTCCGTGCCGCCGACATCGATGCGGCGATCGCACTGGCGAACGATGTGCCGTTCGGGCTGGGATCGTCGGTGTGGACCAACGATCCGGCCGAACGCGAACGGTTCGAACGCGATATCGAATCGGGCATGACCGCGGTCAATGCGATGCTGTCATCGACGCCCGAAGCGCCGTTCGGCGGGATCAAACGATCGGGCTATGGCCGTGAACTGGGGCCGTACGGCTTGCACGAGTTCATGAATTTGAAGACCGTGTTCGGCTGAACGCGGGCAGTGCGCGCGGGATCGGCCGGTCAGGTGCGGCGGGCGGTCCAGGTGTACAGGACCGACACGCCGACCAGTCCCAGGTCGATCGCCGCCTGGAAGCGGTGCGGGCTGGGATCGCCGATGTCGTGGGTGAGCAGGCGAACGCTCGGCACGGGATGACGTGCGGCGACGATGGCGGTCAGCGCCAGCGCGGCAATTGCCATCTTACGACGATCCGTCATCGCTTGTCCTCCCGATCCGGTAGCGTTTACCAGAGATCGCACGGGGCCGCCAGTGGCGGTCCGGCTACGCCGCGCAACGGGCGTCAGGCGGCGTAGGACAGGCCGACGCCGGCGCGGACGCGATCGCGCCCCGCCGCCTTGGCTTCGAACAGCGCGCGATCGGCGCAGCGATAGAGTGCCTTCCAGTCGGTTTCGCGGGTCAGCGGGCCGATGCAGGTGCCGATGCTGGCGGTGACGCTGAGGTCGAAGGGCATGCGCTCGGCGCGCAACCGGTCCAGCACCCCGCGCGCATCGACCGGCGCTTGCGCTGGCGCGATGATCGCGAATTCCTCGCCGCCGACGCGCGCGACCAGCGCGTCGCCCGTCGCCGATGCGCGCAGCGCACGTGCGACGACGCGCAGCACCTCGTCGCCGCCGTCGTGGCCGATCGTTTCGTTGATCGTCTTGAAGTGATCGATGTCGAGCAGGATCAGCTGATGGTTGTCCGGCCGCCCGATCGCATCGTCCAGGAATGCGCGGCGATTGAGCAGGCCGGTGAGCGGATCGGTCGCGGCGAGCAGACGCGCAGCGATCTCCTGTTCGCGCGCCGCATCGCGCTCCAGACTGAGCAGGCGGATGCGATAGGCGACGCCCAGCGACGACAGCGACGCCTCGAGCGCCATCGCCAGCAGCGTCGAATTGTCGATCCACATGCGCCAGCCGATGATGTTGAACGCGGCGAGCACCCGGACACCCGCGAGAACGACCGGGCCGCCCCAGGCGAGCGCGAATACCCAGAGATAGTTGCTGCGCTGCGACCAGGCGCGCCCCAGCACCGGCGTCAGCAAGGTCAGCAACAACAGGTAGGACAGCGAACTCAGCGTATCGGTGATCGCCGCGTAATGCGGCGACAACAGCGCGTAGCTGCCGGTCGCCGACATCACGCAGGCCATCACGAAGTTGCTATAGGGCCGCAGCCAGCCGTCGAAGACGCGCCGTTCCAGGAACGCCCGGGCGAACACGACCGCTGCGCAGGCCGAGCCGGCGAGCAGGATCGCGTTCAGCCTCTGGCGATCGTTGTTGTCGATCGAGAACAGCTGACCCACCAACCCCGACGAGGTCGAGGCATAGGCGAGCAGGAACATCACCATCAGACAATAAGCGGGCTGGAACGCCTGGCGCAGGGCCGCCCACAGCGCCAGATTGTAGACGAGCAGGGCGAGGCACATGCCCGCGAATGCCGCATAGAGCGCGGCCATGCGGATATCGCTCCGTTCGGCGGCGCGGTGATCGACGATGTCCGCCCCGATCAGCACGCCCCTGCGGTTGAGCGAACCTCCGACATGCCAGAGCAGGCGGACGGGGCGAGCGCTATGCGGGGGCAGCGGCAGTTGCATCACCGCGCCCAGCTTCAGGTAGCGGCCGGCGGTCCTGCTGGTGAAGCCGGTGCGGCGGATCGTGCCGTCGGCATAGAGGACGAACATCGTCTCGCGATCCTGCCACAGGCTGGAATGGCGGACCTGCGGCAGCGCGCCCAGTTCGGCCGGCAGCGGCGGGGACAGCACCCAGAAGTCGCCGGGGGCGAAGGACGTTTGCGGGGTCGTGCAATCGAAACGGTCGGGCCGCGCGAACAGACCGGCGGCAGTTTCGGCATGCGTGGCGGGCAGGACGCAGGTCGGCAGGTGGACGCCCTCCGCCATCGCCGGCGCGGCGATACCGCTCGCCAGCATCAGCAGCAGGAGGGCAACCATGTGCCGGATGGAGAGCCCTTGCGGCATGCCCCGCCCTAGCGCGGGCTTTGCAAAGCTTTGGTAAACAAGGGGTCAGTCGTATCGCGGCGAGCGACACCCGCCCCCCTGGGGCGGACACGAAAACGGACCGGGCTGAGGGTCAGCCCGGTCCGCGACGATCGGCCGATGCCGATGGTTACTTGGCGTCGACCGGTTCGGCCTTGCCCTTCTTCTTCGGCTTCTTCGGTGCCGCCGCCTCGATCGCGAAGCTCAGCGCACCGTCCTTCATGCGCACCGTGACCTCGCCGCCATGGACCAGCTTGCCGAACAGCAGTTCCTCGGCGAGCGGCTGCTTGATCTTTTCCTGGATCAGGCGGCCCATCGGGCGGGCGCCATACAGCTTGTCATAGCCCTTCTCGGTCAGCCAGCTCTTGGCTGCATCGTCCAGGTTGATGTGGACGTTGCGGTCGGCGAGCTGGAGCTCGAGCTGGAGGATGAACTTGTCCACCACCCGCGCGACCACCTCGGTCGGCAGGTAACCGAACGGCACGATCGCATCGAGCCGGTTGCGGAATTCGGGCGTGAACATCTTCTGCACCGCCTGCTCGTCCTCGCCCTCGCGCGTCAGGTTGCCGAAGCCGACCGTCTCGCGCGCCATGTCCGACGCACCCGCATTGGTCGTCA
>CAYQPM010000025.1:0-22099 GCA_964419295.1 uncultured Stakelama sp.
GCATGACCCCGATGACGGTGAACGCCTATGCCAATTTCGGCATGGTCGAGATCGTGTTCCCCGCCGCCATCCTCCAGCCGCCGTTCTTCGATCCGCACGCCGATCCGGCGGTGAATTATGGCGGCATCGGCGCCGTCATCGGTCACGAACTGTCGCACCATTTCGACGATCAGGGATCGAAGTACGACGCCAAGGGGCAGCTGACCGACTGGTGGACGCCGCAGGACGTCGAGCGGTTCAAGGCGCTGACCGGCAAGCTGGTCGCGGAATATGACGCCTATGAGCCGTTGCCGGACATGCACGTGAAGGGCGCGCTGACGCTCGGCGAGAACACCGCCGATCTCGCCGGCCTTTCGGTGGCCTATGACGCGTACCGCAAGTCGCTCAACGGCCGCGAGGCACCCGTGATCGACGGCATGACCGGCGACCAGCGCTTCTATCTCGGCTGGGCGCAGGTCTGGCGCCGCAATTATCGTGAGGCGAACCTGAAGCAGCGGCTGATGACGGATCCGCACAGCCCTTCGCAGCAGCGCACCTGGGTCGTCCGCAACCTCGATCCCTGGTACGCCGCATTCAAGCCGGCGCCCACCGGCAAGCTGGTGCTGACACCCGAGCAGCGCGTCCGCATCTGGTAAGCCACCATCCCTCCTCCGCATCGTCGGGGGAGGGATAGTTTGTGGTCCGGCATCCGAAGCGGCGGCGCACCCGATTTGCCACCAATGACTTGACGTTACCCGCTCCCTCCCGCGATGAGAGCGCAGACATGGCGTCCCTCCCGATCTCCGCAAAGCTCGATCCGACCCGCGCCGCCGCGGTGATCGGTGTCGTTGCCGCGCTTGCCGCCGCCGCGCTGATCCTGTTCCTCGTCGGCAGCCTCGCGGCCGCGGCCGGTTTTCTGGCGACCGGGATCATCGCGGGCGGAGCGGTCCTGCTCTGGCGGGTGCTGACGCCGCCCGCGCAGGCGGGGGCGCGCTCGATCGATTGGGAGTTCACCCGCGCGGTGGCGCAGGCGAGCAGCGATGCGCTGGCGATCACCGACCGCGCCGGGCGGCTGGTCTGCGCCAACGACGCCTATGAACATCTGTTCGCAGGATTTCCGACGCCCCCCGGCCTGCCGCTGACCGACGACGGCGTCGCGCAGCTCGGCAATACCGGCCGGGTCGCGTGGCGCGACGGCAGTGCATCGGTGCGCGGCCTGCGCGTCGGCAATCAGATGCTGGCCGCGCATGTGACCCGGTCCGGCGACGATGGCGACATGCTGGTCTGGCGCTTCACCCTGGTGCAGCAACAGGACATCGCCGCCGCGACGCAGGCGCTGATCGGCGGCGTGACGGGCGACCGGCTGGGCGCCGGCGGTGTCATGGCGGCGTTGATCGCACCCGATGGCCGCATCCGGGCCGCCAACCGCGTCCTGTCGGAACGCGCGCTGGGCGGGGGCGGCGTCCTGGAAGGCCGCGACTTTGGCCGCTTGCTCATCACCGACAGCCGCGGGCTCGTCCGGTTCGAACGCGAAGGGCTCGACGGCACGCCGCTGCGCATCCTCCAGATCCCGTTCATGGACGGCGACGACGCACCGATGCTCGTGGCGCTGCTCGACGACGAGGATACCGCCCCCGCGATCGGCGCGAGCGCATCGGCGCATGTCCGCAGCCTCGTCAGCCTGATGCCGTTCGGTATGGCGCTGGTCGATCGCGAGGGCCGGTTCCTCCAGATGAACGACAGCTTCCTGCGCGCTGCGGGAGTCGATCCGCAGTCACCGCCGCTCTATCCGGGCGATCTGGTGGTGCGCGAGGACAAGGCGGCGGTGGCCGACGCGATCCGGCGCTTCGCCGGTGGCGCGACGCATTCCTCCGACATGGCGGTGCGGCTGAAGGGCCATCCGGACGAACCGGTCGCGCTCACCATCGCCGGTGCGCGTGGCCTCGGCGATGCCGCCGTGCTGCTCAGCCTCAAGGACAATAGCGAGGAATCGCGCCTGAAGCGGGAGGTCGCGCAGGCGACGAAGATGCAGGCGGTCGGACAGCTCGCCGGCGGCGTCGCGCACGACTTCAACAACATCCTGACCGCGATCATCGGCCATTGCGACCTGATGATGATGCGCCATTCGCCCGGCGACAGCGATTATGACGACATCCAGCAGATCCGCACCAACTCCAACCGCGCCGCCAGCCTGACCCGACAATTGCTGGCGTTCAGCCGCCAGCAGACGCTTCGTCCGCAAACGCTGCAGCTGCCCGACGTCGTCGCCGAAGTGTCCAACCTGCTCAAGCGGTTGATGGGCGAACAGATCCGCCTCGACGTGACCCACGGCCGCAACCTGGGTGCGGTGCGTGCCGATCCGGGGCAGCTGGAACAGGTCGTCGTCAATCTGGCCG
Source organism: uncultured Stakelama sp. (assembly GCA_964419295.1). Lineage (GTDB taxonomy): Bacteria > Pseudomonadota > Alphaproteobacteria > Sphingomonadales > Sphingomonadaceae > Sphingomonas. The sequence continues at coordinate 2,376 of CAYQPM010000025.1, forward strand.
TCAACGCCCGCGACGCGATGCTGGCGCACAATCCGCGCGGCGGCGGCACGCTGACGATCCAGACCAAGGCGGTGAGCGCGGCGGACGTGCGGGCGATGGCGTCCGACATCCTGCCCGTCGCGGATTACACCGCGCTGGTGGTGACCGACACGGGCGGCGGCATCGCGCCCGAAGTGCTGCCCAAGATCTTCGAACCCTTTTTCACCACCAAGGAAGTGGGCAAGGGGACGGGGCTGGGACTGTCGACCGTCTACGGCATCGTCAAGCAGTCGGGCGGCTGGATCTTCGCGGAATCGCGGCCGGGGCAGGGTGCGACCTTCACGATGTACCTGCCCGTCCATGCGGCCGGCACCGCCACCAAGCCGGCGCTCCCGGTGCGCCCTCAGGCGAAACCGGTCGAGATGTGGGGCACCGGCACGATCCTGCTGGTCGAGGACGAGGACATGGTGCGCGCCGTCGCCGAACGGGCCCTGACGCGCCAGGGCTATACGGTAATGACCGCCGAGAACGGCGAGGTCGCGCTGGAGTTGCTCGACAGGAACGGACGTCCCGACCTGCTGATCAGCGACGTCGTCATGCCCACGATGGACGGCCCGTCGATGGTGCGCCATGTCCGCGAGCGTTACCCCGACCTGCCGATCATTTTCATGTCGGGCTATGCCGAGGAGCAGCTGCGCAAGTCGATCGATATCGACAACGTCGCCTTCCTGCCCAAACCGTTCAGCGTCCAGCAACTGGCCGAGGCGGCGCGCGACGTGCTGGTCGGCCGCTGAGGCCTCGGTGTACGCTGTGCGGCCGCCGATCGACGCGCCCAAAACAAGCTGTTGGCATTGCGCAACAACCGCGGGTAAGGGCGTAACATGCCTTCCCCCATGCAGATCCTGATCGTCGAGGATGAACCGCTCATCGCGATGATGCTCGAGGACTTTCTCGAGGTGCTGGACAAGACCCCCGTCGGGACGGTCGACAGCGTCGCAAGCGCGCTCGCCCGTGTCGCCGATGGCGGCATCGACGCCGCGATCCTCGACGTCAACCTGCGTGGCGGCGAGAAGAGCACGCCCGTCGCCGAAGCGCTCGCCGCGCGCGATATCCCGTTCGTTTTCGCGACCGGCGGCAGCGACGACAGCGTCGATGCGCAATTCCGCGATCGTCCGGTGCTCCAGAAGCCGTTCACGATGGACGGCGTCGCAAGGGCGCTCGAAGCGCTCTAAACGCATGTCCTGCCGGATGACGCATTTGTCACCGGAACGATGATCACGCCGCCCGCATTCTCCAGCCAGCAACTGGAGGCAGCGGACAGATGGCGAACGAACCGATCGCAGTGGTGACGGGTGGGGAATCGGGCATCGGCGCGGCCTGCGTCCATGCGCTTGCCGACGCCGGCGCGCGCGTCATGTTCACCTATTTCCGTGATCGCGATGCCGCGGACAAGGTGATCGGGTCCGCCGGCGGAGAGGATCGGGTCCGCGCGGTTCAGTGCGACGTGTCCGACGAAGGGGCTGTCGAGGCGCTCTTTGCCGCCGCCGAACAGGCGTTCGGCACCGCCACCTGGCTGGTGAACTCGGCCGGGCTCAACATGACCGGCACGAAGCTCGTCGACATGGAGCTGTCGCAGTTCGACCGGGTGGTCCGTTCCGACCTCTACGGCCCGTTCCTCACCTGCCGCCGCTTCGTGCGCGCGGCGGAAGCCGCGGCCTTGCCGGCCCGCATCGTCAATATCTCGTCCATCCATGAGCGGGCGCCACGGCCGGGCGGCGCCGATTACGACGCGGCCAAGGGTGGCCTCGCGCAGTTGACCGCGACGCTCGCGCTGGAACTCGCGCCGAAGCGGATCGCGGTCAACGGCGTTGCGCCCGGCATGATCCTGACGCCGATGAACGCCCATGCGGTGGAGGACAAGGACTATCGCGCCAAGCTGGAGGCGAACATACCGTGGGGACGCGCCGGCACCGCGGAGGAGGTCGCCGCTCTGGTCGCCTTCCTCCTGTCGCCCGCCGCCGACTATATCACCGGCACGACCGTCACGATCGATGGCGCGCTGTCCCTCGTCATTGCGCAGGGCGCCTGATGCCGACCTACGCGGTCGAGGCGCTCGATACCGTCACCATTGCCGCCGGTTCGCCGATCGACGGCATGGACCTGATGAGCCCGTTCGTCTGGGCCGAAAACGGGCGCTATCGCATGCTCGTGCGCGGCGTGCCCGACCCGCTCGGTCCAACCGATCCGACCGGCCTCATCGCCAGCGGGTGGAGCGACGACGGGCTCGCCTTCACGCTCGATCCGCAGCTCGCGATCCGGCCCGGCACCGATCCCGCCGACGCCGACGGCGGCGGGTGCGAGGATCCGACGGTGCTCGTCCAGCCCGATGGCAGCTATGTCGTCTATTACACCGGGGTCGACGCCGCCCGGTCGCAGGGCGTGATGATCGCCGCGACCGGCACCTCGCTCGACGATCTGGTCAAGCGGCGCGTCGTGCTCGCCGCGCCGGAGGGTGAGGGCAATATCAAGGAGGCGACGATCGTCCAGACGCCGGCGGGCGACTGGCGGCTGTTCTACGAATATGCCGCCGCCGAGGAGCGCGGGATCGGGGCCTCGCGGATCGGTGTCGCCCGTGCCGATGCGATCGGCGACAGCTGGCAGTCGCTGGCCGATCCCTTTCCGGTGCGAACCGAATCATGGGACAATTGGCATCTGTCCACGGGGCCGATCTGCCAGCTGCCGGGCGCCGATCCGGTGATGTTCTACAATGGCGCGACGCTGGACGCACGGTGGCGGATCGGCTGGGTGAGCTTCTCGCCCGACTTCGGCAGCATCACTGGGCGGGGGCTGGAGCCAGTTATCCTGCCACCGCCGCCGGACGACCGCAGCAAGACCGACATCGCCTTCGCCGCGTCCACCATCGTCGAGGATGGCCTGATTTCGCTCTACTTCTCGCTCGAGGATCGCGTGCTGCGCCGTGCGCGCATCCGCTATTATGCGTAACAAGCTTGCGTCGAACGGCCCTCCCGCGACATAGGGCGTCGCCATGACCCAGTTCGACAAATCCCGCCTGCCCAGCCGCCACGTCTCCGTCGGCCCCGAACGCGCGCCCCATCGCAGCTATTATTACGCGATGGGGATCGGCGAAGAGGATATCGCCAAGCCCTTCGTCGCGCTCGCCTCCGCCGGCAACAACAGTGCGCCGTGCAACACGACGCTCGACGGGCAGGCCGACGCCGCGCAGGCCGGCGTGATCCAGGGGGGCGGCATGCCGCGCCGCTTCAACACCATCACCGTCACCGACGGCATCGCGATGGGTCATCAGGGCATGAAGGCGTCGCTGGTCAGCCGCGAGGTGATCGCCGATTCGGTCGAGCTGTCGGTGCGCGGCCATTGCTACGACGCGCTCGTCGGCTTCGCCGGCTGCGACAAGTCGCTGCCCGGTATGATGATGGCGATGCTGCGGCTCAACATCCCGTCGATCTTCGTCTATGGCGGATCGATCCTGCCCGGCCGCTTCCACGACCGCGACGTGACCGTGGTCGACGTGTTCGAGGTGGTCGGCAAATATGCCGCGGGCGCCTGTCCGCTGTCCGAAGTGCATGCGCTGGAAAAGGTCGCATGTCCGGGCCACGGCGCATGCGGCGGCCAGTTCACCGCCAACACCATGGCCTGCGTCGGCGAAGCGATCGGCCTCAGCCTGCCCAACAGCAACATGGTGCCCGCGCCCTATTCGACCCGCGAACAGATTGCGGTCGCGGCGGGTGCGCAGGTGATGGAGCTGGTCGCGAAGCAATTGCGGCCGCGTGACATCTGCACGCGCGAAGCCTTCGTCAACGCCGCACGCGTCGTCGCCGCGACCGGTGGATCGACCAATGCCGCGCTGCACCTGCCCGCGATGGCGAGCGAGGCCGGCATCGACTTCGACCTGTTCGACGTGGCCGAGGCGTTCAAGTCGACGCCCTATATCGCCGACCTCAAGCCCGGCGGCCAATATGTGGCGAAGGACATGTATGAAGCCGGCGGCGTCTATATGCTGATGAAGACGATGCTGGGCGGTGGCCTGCTCGACGGCAATTGCATGACCGTCACGGGTCGGACGCTGGGCGAGAACATCGATCAGGTGACGTGGAATCCCGACCAGAAGGTGATCTACGACGTCAGGACGCCGCTCAGCCCGACGGGCGGCGTCGTCGGCCTGCGCGGCAGCCTCGCCCCCGACGGCGCGATCGTGAAGGTCGCCGGCATGCACCGGCTTCAGTTCGAAGGCCCCGCGCGCGTGTTCGACTGCGAGGAGGATTGCTTCGCCGCTGTCGAGGCGCGCAGCATCAACGAAGGCGAAGTGCTCGTCATCCGCTACGAAGGACCGAAGGGCGGTCCCGGCATGCGCGAGATGCTGTCGACCACCGCCGCGCTTTACGGCCTGGGCATGGGCGAGAAGGTCGCGCTGATCACCGACGGACGGTTCTCCGGCGCCACGCGCGGCTTCTGCATCGGGCATGTCGGCCCCGAAGCTGCGGACGGCGGCCCGATCGCGCTGGTCGAAAACGGCGACGCCATCAGCATCGATGCAGAGGCGGGGACGATCGACCTGCTGGTGGACGACGCCACGCTCGCCGCCCGCCGCGCGGCGTGGCAGCCGCGGACCAACGACTACGGCTCGGGCGCCTTGTGGCGCTATGCGCGCAACGTCGGTCCGGCGTGGCAGGGTGCCGTCACGCATCCCGGCGCGAAAGCGGAAACCCATGTCTATGCGGACATCTGATCGCTGGCTCGGGGCGACGTTGCTGCTCGTCGCCGGATGCCACGATCGCGCCGCACGGACGGCCAACGTGCAGGTGCTGGCGGAGGCCGAGGCCGATCAGCGCAGCGCGGCCGAGGATGACGGCCGTATCCTGTGCGCGCGCGGGCAGTCGGCGCTGCAACGCGCCTGCACGCTCGAACAGTCCTCCGGTGACCGCGGCCTGATCCTGACGGTGCGGCATGAAGACGGCGGCTTCCACCGGCTGCTGGTGACGCGCGACGGCCGCGGCGTCGTCGCGGCGGACGGCGCGGAGCCCGCGCGGGTGGCGGTGCCGGACGGCCGGTCGATCGACGTCACGATCGGCGCGGATCGCTACCGCCTGCCGGCGACGATCGCGGCGCACCGATGATCGGGATTGCGGGACAGCCGATCCTGACCGCGGCCCGGATGCGCGCTGCCGAGGATGGAGCCGTGGCGGCCGGCACATCGGTCGATCGGTTGATGGACGTGGCGGGGCAGGGGGTCGCCGCCGCCGCCGCGCGTCTCTCGGCAGGAGCGGAGGTGCTGGTGCTCTGCGGCCCCGGCAACAATGGCGGCGACGGCTATGTCGCCGCCGAGGCGCTGCGCCGCGCGGGACATGCGGTGCGAGTTGCGGCGCTCGCACCCCCGGCGACGGACGCCGCGATCCGCGCGCGCGACCGGTGGCTGGACTCGGTAGAACCGATCGCGGACGTCGCGCCGGCGCCGGTGCTCGTCGACTGCCTGTTCGGCACCGGGCTTTCCCGTCCACTGGCACCCGCGCTCGACGCGACGCTCGCGCGGCTGGCGCAGGCGGCGCGGATCGTGATCGCCGCCGACGTGCCGAGCGGCACCAATGCCGACGACGGCACGGCTCCGGAATGGGCGATGGCGCGTCCGGCGACCATGACGCTCGCGCTGGGGGCGCTCAAGCCGGCGCACGTCCTGCATCCGGCGGCGGACGCATGCGGCGCGATCCGGTTGATCGACCTGCGCCTCGCCGACCGGCCCGATGACGTGGTGGTCGCCGCCCGACCGGATCTTCCCGATCCCGATGCCACCTCGCACAAATATACGCGCGGCATGGTGGCGATCGTCGTCGGCGCGATGGAGGGAGCCGCCCGGCTCGCCGCAGTGGCCGCCGCACGCAGCGGCGCAGGCTATGTCGCGCTCTACGGCGGCAGCGGGCAGGGCGGGCCCGATGCCATCGTCCACCGCGCCTACGATCCGACAGCGCTGGCGGATCGCCGGATCGGGGCGATCCTCATCGGCGCGGGGCTGGGCCGCGACGACGATGCGCGTGAGCGGCTCGCCGCGCTGATCGATGCCGATACCCATCCGCTCGTCATCGATGGCGACGCTCTCCACCTGCTCGACGCCGAACGCCTGCGCAGCCGGCGGCACCCCGTCGTGCTTACGCCGCACGCGGGCGAATTCGCCGCATTGTTCGGAACGCCCGACGGATCGCTGCTCGATCAGGTCCGCACGGCGGCGATCCGGTCCGGCGCCACCGTCGTGCGCAAAGGGCCGACCACGATCATCGCGACATCGGCCCGCACCCTCGTCCATCCCGGCGGGAGCGCGTGGCTGTCGACCGCGGGCACCGGCGATGTTCTCGCCGGCGCGATCGCGGCACACCTCGCCCGTCCGCACGCCGATCCGCTCGCCGCGGCCAGCGCGGGCACGTGGCTGCACGCTCGCGCCGCGCGTCTCGCCGGGCGCAGCTTCATCGCCGACGACTTGGCAAATGCGCTCACCGCGGCCAGAGCCGGGGCATGACCTCTCCCGATACGATCCTGCGCGTCGCCGCGCGCGGCGACGGCCTTACCGCCGATGGCCGCCACGCCGCCTTCGCAGCCCCCGGCGACAGCCTCGCGGCGGACGGCACGCTGACCCACGGCCCGCATCACCAGACACCGCCCTGCCGCCATTTCCCCGAATGCGGTGGCTGCCAGCTCCAGCATCTCGACGACGCATCCTATGCCGCCTTCGTCACCGATCGCGTCGCCAGTGCGCTCGACGGGCAGGATCTTGCCGCCGCATTGCGTCCGCCGCTGGTGTCGCCGCCCAACACCCGCCGTCGCGCGACGCTGCATGCGGAGGGGAAGGGCGGCCGCGTCACGCTCGGCTTCTCCGCGGAAAAGAGCCACGACATCGTCGACATGCGCGAATGCCACATTCTCGCACCCGCGCTGTTTGCGGTCGTCGCGCCGCTGCGCACGTTGCTGCAAAAACTCGGGTTCAAGCGGCGCGGCGACGTTCATCTCACCCTGTCCGATCAGGGGCCCGACATCATGGTCACCAACCTGACCGCCGACGGCCTCGCCCCGGCGGAGGCGATCACCAGCTTCTGCGAACGCCATGGCATCGCTCGCTTCACGCTCGACAGCGGCGATGGCCCCGAAACCCGCTGGGAGCCGCAGCCGGTTACGATAACGCTCGGCGGATACCCCGTGCCACTGCCCCCCGCAGCGTTCCTGCAAGCCACGCAGGAAGGGGAGGATGCGCTGGTCGCCGCGATGCGCGAGGCGACGCGGGGCGCCGGCACCGTCGCCGATCTGTTCGCCGGACTGGGCACGTTCACGCTCGCCCTGCCGGCGCGCGTCTATGCCGCCGAAGGCGCGCGCGACGCGGTGTTCGCGCTCAAGGCGGCGGCCGGTGGCAACCAGCTTCCGGTGTTCACCGAACATCGCGACCTGTATCGCCGGCCGCTGACCGTTGCCGAACTCGACCGCTTCGATGCGATCGTCATCGATCCGCCCCGCGCCGGCGCCCGCGATCAGGCCGAAGCGCTCGCGGCGTGCCAGGCGAAGGTGATCGGCTACGTCTCCTGCAACCCCGCCAGTTTCGCCCGCGATGCGCGGCTGCTGGTCGACGGCGGCTGGCGCATCGACTGGATCCAGCCGGTCGGGCAATTCCGCTGGTCCACCCATGTCGAGCTCGCCGCCCGCTTCGTCCGCTGAGCGACCTCAATAGGCCGCAGCGACGAAGAACAGCCCGTCGGGCGGCGCGTTCAACCCCAGCCGCGCCCGATCGCGTGCCGCCAGCGCCGTGGCGACGTCCGCGACCGACCAGCGCCCCATGCCGACCAGCGCAAGGCAGCCGACCATCGATCGCACCTGATGATGCAGGAAGGATCGGGCTGCGGCGCGGATCGCGATCCGCTCGCCGCTCCGCTCGACCGACAGCAGGTCGAGGGTGCGGACCGGGCTGTCCGCCTGGCAATGCGCCGATCGGAAGGTCGTGAAGTCGTGCCGCCCGACCAGCGTGGCCGCCGCCGCCGCCATCGCATCGCTATCCAGCACCTGCGGCACCTGCCACGCCAGCCCCGCTTCCCAGGTCAGCGGCGCCCGCCGGTTGACGATGCGATATTCGTACGATCGCCCCAGGCAGGAAAAGCGCGCATGCCAATCGTCCGGCACCGTAACGCAATCGAGCACCGCCACCGGCGCCGGCCGCACCCGCGCATTCAGCGCCTCCATCAGCCGGAACGGCGCGATATCCTTGGCGATATCGACATGCGCGCGCATCCCCAGGCCATGCACGCCGGCATCCGTCCGCCCGGCCGCATGCACCGCCGCCGGCTCGCCCGTGACGGCGAACACCGCCGCTTCCAGCGCCGCCTGAACGCTCGGGCCATGTTTCTGCCGCTGCCAGCCCATGAACGGCCGACCGTCATATTCCACCGTCAGCGCGAACCGCGTCACAGCTGCGTGCCCGACCTCACCGGAAAGCCGCGCAGCAGCTCCGCCGTCGTCGTCACTCCGCGTCCGGCGCGCTGCACCAGCGTCGGCCGGATCGCCCCGTCGGCGCAGGCGATCGTCAGCGCCGCGTCCACCGTCGTGCCCTCGCCGCCGGGGAAGGTGAAGGGCAGCACCTCCGCCGCCAGGATCTTCACGCGCTCTCCCGCGACCTCGATCCAGGCCCCCGGCGCAGGATTCATCGCACGGATCAGGCGCTCGACATCGACCGCGCTCTTCGTGAAATCGATCCGCGCTTCCGCCTTGTCGATCTTGCTGGCGTAGGTGACGCCCTCGTCGGGCTGCGGTCGCGCCGGATGCGCGCCGAGATCGCTCAGCACCGTCACCATCAGCCGCGCGCCGAGCGTGGCCAGTTCGGTGGTCAGCTCGCCCGCGGTCTTGCCGGCGATGACGACGCGTCCCTCCAGCCGCACCGGGCCGGTATCGAGCCCCGTCTCCATCTGCATGATGCCCACGCCCGTCTCGGCATCGCCGGCGAGGATCGCGCGCTGCACCGGCGCCGCTCCCCGCCAGCGCGGCAACAACGACCCATGGACGTTCAGGCAGCCGTGCACCGGCGCCTCCAGCACCGCGCGTGGCAGGATCAGCCCGTATGCCGCCACCACCGCCACGTCCGCCGCCAGTGCGGCGAATGCCGCCTGCTCCTCGGCGCCCTTCAGGCTGGTCGGATGCCGCACCTCTATTCCCAGTGCCTCGGCGCGCTGTTGCACCGGCGAGGGCGTGGTCTCGCGCCCGCGCCGTCCGCCCGGCCGGGGCGGCTGGCTGTACGCCGCGACGACATCGTGCCCGGCCGAAACCAGCGCCTCCAGCGTCGGCACCGCGAAGTCCGGGGTTCCCATGAAGATGATCCGCATCGCCGCCTTCAACGCGCTGGCGGGCGGCCGCGCAACCCCCTATCTGTTCCCGCTATGGCGTCTCCCGAAATCGAAGCTTTGACCCAGGCTCTGGCCCGCCTGCCCGGGCTGGGTCCGCGCTCGGCGCGCCGCGCCGTGCTCCACTTGCTCAAGAAGCGGGAGGCGGCGCTCGGGCCGCTGCGGGCCGCGCTGGAGGCGGTGGACGAGCGGCTGGAAACCTGCACGACGTGCGGCAACGTCGATACCGCCAACCCTTGCGCGATCTGCGCCGATCCGCGTCGGGACCAGCGGTCGCTCTGCGTCGTCGAAGAGGTCGCGGACCTGTGGGCGCTCGAACGCTCGCGCCTGTTTCCCGGCCGGTTTCACGTGCTCGGCGGCCGGTTGTCGGCGCTGGAGGGCATCCGCCCCGAAGATCTTGCGATCGACGCGCTCGTCGCCCGGATCGAGGCAGGGGGCATCGACGAAGTCGTGCTCGCGACCAACGCGACGCTGGAAGGGCAGACGACCGCGCACTATCTGGCGGACCGCATCGAACGTTTTCCGGTCCGGGTGACCCAGCTCGCCCACGGCATGCCCGTCGGCGGCGAACTCGACTATCTCGACGAAGGCACGCTGGCGCAGGCGCTCCGCGCACGCCGTCCGGTCGGCTGAACGCCCCGCGAACTTGACGGAAAACGCCCCGGCACCTAGCTGCTCCGCCATGGCAGTTCTCCCGATCGTCGAAGTTCCCGATGCGCGCCTGCGCCTGATATCCAAGCCCGTCGATGCAGTGACCGACGCGACGCGCGCGTTCGTCGCCGACATGATCGACACGATGTACGCGGCCAACGGCATCGGCCTCGCCGCGATCCAGGTCGGGGTCGACAGCCGCATTCTGGTCATCGACCTGCAAGAAGAACGCGACGAGGACGACAAGCCGATCAAGGCGCCGCATGCCTATATCAACCCGGAAGTCCTGTCGGTCAGCGACGAGACCAGCACCTATAACGAAGGGTGCCTGTCGATCCCCGAACAATATGCGGATGTCGAGCGCCCCGCGTCCTGCCGCGTCCGCTGGCTGGACGAACAGGGTGCGGCGCACGAGGAAGATCTGACCGGCCTGCTCGCCACATGCATGCAGCATGAGATCGATCATCTGAACGGCGTGCTGTTCATCGATCACATCAGCCGCCTCAAGCGCGACATGGTCCTGAAGAAGCTGGCGAAGATACGCAGGTAATAAGCGCGGGCTTCGGCCGGCCCGGCCGCGGTGCCCGAAAAAATAGCGCTGTCCTACGCGGGACGTTCGACGTATGTTCCCCCGGTCGTCACCGGAGGTTTGCATTACGGTAGCGTCGATCGCGCCCCACGGGCGTGACTTTTGTGACTTTCGGGGAATCGCACGTGGACCAGTTGCTCGTCGTCGCCGTCCTGGCTTTGGGTGTCGGTCTGCTCGTTGGGTGGCTCGTGGCGGGGCGCAGGGCGGCGACGCTCGCGGCCGATCTGGCTGTCGCGCGCAGCAAGGTCGCGGACGCCGATCTGCTGCGCCAGACCCGCGAAGCCGTCGAGCGCGAACGGAACGAGGCGATGCGCGATCTCGCCGCATTGCGCGCACAGCATGACGACCGGACGGCATCCGCCGAATCGCTCCGCACCGAACTCGTGGCGATCCGCAGCGACCGCGACGCCGCGCGCGCCGATCTCGCCGCAATGAAGGCGCAGAGCGAAGCGTTCGAGGCGCGTCTCGCCGACATGCGCGAGGCGAAGGAGGCGATGGCGACCCAGTTCAACGATCTCGCCAACAAGGCGCTGACCGACGCGCAAAAGGCGTTCCTCGACCGTGCCGACGCCCGCTTCCGCCAGTCCGAGGAACTGGCCGGCCGCAACCTCAAGTCGCTGCTCCAGCCGGTCAACGATCGCCTGCTGCGCTATGAGGAAGGCGTCGCCAAGGTCGAGGCGGAACGCCGCGACGCATTCGGCGACCTCAAGGGGCAGATCGAACAGATGCGCCTCGGGCAGGAGCGCGTATCGGGGGAGGCCGCCAAGCTCGTCAACGCACTGCGCAACGCGCCGAAGGCGCGGGGACGCTGGGGCGAACAGCAGCTGCGCAACGTGCTCGAAACCTGTGGCCTGGCGGAACACACCGATTTTGCGATGGAGGTCAGCGTCGCTGACGGGGAGGGCGGTCGCCTGCGTCCCGACGCGATCGTGCGCGTGCCCGGCGGCAAGTCGCTGATCATCGACGCCAAGGTATCGCTCAACGCCTATCAGGACGCCTTCGGCGCCGTGGACGAAAAGGAACGCGCCGCCGGCCTGACCGCGCATGCCGTCTCGATGCGCACCCACATCAACGGCCTCAGCGCCAAGGCCTATTGGTCGCAGTTCGACGACACTCCGGAATATGTCGTCATGTTCGTCCCCGGCGAACACTTCCTGTCGGCGGCGCTCGAACACGATGCCGGGCTGTGGGACTATGCGTTCGACAAGAAGGTGCTGCTCGCGACGCCCACCAACCTGATCGCGATCGCCCGGACGGTCGCCGCGGTGTGGCGGCAGGAAAAGCTGGCGACCGAGGCGCGTGCGATCGGTGCGCTCGGTAAGGAATTGTATGACCGGCTGGCCAAAGCGGGCGAGGATCTGCGCAAGGTGGGCAGCGGCCTCACTACCGCAGTCAACAATTACAACAACTTCGTGTCCAGCTTCGAAAGCCGGGCCCTCGTGTCCGCGCGCAAGTTCCGCGACCTCAACATCGAACCCGGTGCGCGCGACATCGCCATCGCGGAACCGGTCGAGGCGCTCGCGCGCTACGGCGAGGATCAGCCGCTGCGGCTGTCCGACGCGGCGGAATAGGAGAGCGCGATGCGCGGCATGCACGCAGGTGACGTGATCGTGACGGGCGATGGCCGGCTGAGGGGCATGATCGCGGGCGATGTGGTCGTTAAGGCGGGTTGCGACGTTCGCATCACCGGCATGGTCGGCGGCGACGTCATCATCGAAGCCGGCGCGCGCGCCCGGATCAGCGGCATGGTCGCCGGCAGGATCATCGACCACGGCGGCAGCGTGCGCGTGTCCGGGGTGGTCGGCGGATAGGCTTCCGCCTCCGTCGCTCGTCGGAGGCTATCGCGCTACGGCATGGCCAGCGGCGCCGAAGGGCCGACACGGCCGAGGAGCGCGTTACGGCAGGCCTGTTGCCGGGCGTTGGACGCACCCACGGCTGACGTGTTGAAACTGCCAGCGAAACGCAGCGCGCTGTCCTACGTGTCGGTTGCCCGCTACGGCCGGTAGCGACGCTCCTTCTCATCGCCGCATCGTCGCACTTGCATCACACGCGGATATCGTCAGCCGCACCCGGTCGCCCGGCCAGTTCTGCGTATCACCCCCGCTGTTGCGCAAGAACCTCATACGCCATCACCGCGGTTGCGACCGCGGCATTCAGGCTGTCCGCCTTGCCCAGCATCGGGATCTTGACGAGCAGGTCGCACGCGGCGGCGTAATCCGCCGGCATGCCCTGTGCCTCGTTCCCGGTCAGCAGGAACGTCGGTGCCGCATAGCGAGCGGCGCGATAATCATGCTCGGTATCCAGGCTCAACCCCACCAACTGTCCCGGCCCTTGCCGCAGCCAGTCGAGGAACGGTGTCCACTCGCTCTTGACGACCGGTATAGTGAACAGCGCACCCATGCTCGCCCGAACCGCCTCGACGGAGAAGGGATCGACGCACTCGCCGATGAGGATCAGCCCGCCGGCGCCGACGGCATCCGCGGTGCGCAGGATCGTCCCCAGGTTGCCGGGATCGCGCAGGCGCTCCGCGACCAGCCAGATGCCGGACGCCGCCCGGTCGAGATCGTCCAGCCCGGCGTCGAACTCGTCGAACACGCCGACGACCGCCTGTGGATTATCCTTGCCCGACAGCTTCGACAGGATATCCGGCGTGGTCTGGATCGATTCGCCGCCCGCCATCTCGACATCGATCGACAGGGCATGAACCAGCGGGTGGTCGGCGTTGCCGGCGGCATAGAACAGGATGCTGGGCAGGCGCCCCGTGTCCCGCGCCTCGGTCAGGATGCGCAAGCCCTCCGCCATGAACTGGCGGGCGCCACGGCGATGCTTCTTGTCGCGCAACTCGCGCGCATATTTCACGAGCGGGTTGGAAAAGGCGGTGATCTCACGAGGCATGGCGTACCCCCTCCGGCAGACGGGCGGGTCGGCGCAAGCGCAATCTGCTAATCCTCGCCGAACTTCGCCTCGACCAGTTCGCACAGGGCACCGACCGCCGCGTCCGCCCCGTCGCCCGCCGCGGTGATCGTGATCGAGTCACCCATCGCCGCGCCCAGCATCATCAGCCCCATGATCGATGTGCCCGTCACCGCTCCTGCGGCGCCGCCGCCGTCGTCCTTGTGGACCTTGACCTCGCACGGCTGGCTGGAGGCCAGGGTGACGAACTTGGCGCTGGCCCGCGCGTGCAATCCGCGCTTGTTGGTGATCAGGACGGTGCGCGCGACCTCGCTCACGCCGCGGCCTCGCCCAGCACTTCGGAGGCGACAGAGATGTATTTGCGACCCGCCTCACGCGCTGCGGCGACCGCCTCGACGACCTTCATCGACTTGCGTGCCGACCCCAGCCGGATCAGCATCGGCAGGTTCATGCCCGCGATCACCTCGACCCGGCCGCGCTCCATCAGCGAAATGGCGAGGTTCGACGGCGTGCCGCCGAACAGGTCGGTCAGCACGATAACGCCGCGGCCGGCATCCACCGCCGCGATCGCGCTCGCGATATCCGCGCGGCGCGTTTCCATATCGTCGTCGGGGCCGATCGAGATCGTCGCGACCCGCTCCTGCGGTCCGACCACGTGCACCATCGCGGTCACGAACTCTTCGGCGAGCCGTCCGTGCGTCACCAGAACGAGGCCAATCATCTCAGATACGTTACTCATTTGCTGGCCGGCGGCCCCTCGAGCGAGTCCTGCGGTGCGGCCCCCAGGTCGCGATGCGTGACCGTGGGCGAAAAACCCGCGGCGTGCAACCGGGCAGCGAGATGCTCGGCGACATGGACCGACCGGTGTCTCCCTCCGGTACAGCCGATCGCCACGGTGACGTACGACTTGCCCTCGGCGCGGTAGCGCGGGATCAGCAGTTCCAGCAGACTGCCGATCTGCTCCATCGCCGCAGGATAGGCGGGGTCCGCTGCGACATAGGCGCTGACGTCCGGATCCAGGCCGGTGCCCGGCCGCAAGACGGGATGCCAATGTGGATTGCGCAGGAAACGCATGTCGAAGACGAGGTCGGCGTTGCGCGGCAGCCCGCGGGCGAAGCCGAACGACTGGATCGACAGCACCGGCTCGCCCCCGCCATGCCCGGCAAAGGTCGTCCGTACCTGCTGTGCCAGCGCGTTGGCGGTCAGGTCCGTGGTGTCGATCAACCGGTTGGCCCAGTCGCGCAACGGCCGCAGCAATTCGCGTTCGCGTGCGATGCCGTCACCCGCCGGCCGGTCGTCCGCCAACGGATGCCGCCGCCGGGTCTCGGAATAGCGCCGCTCCAGTTCGGCCCCCGAACAGTCGAGGAACAGCATGCCGATGTCGAGCCCGTGCTGGTCGCGCAGCGTCCGGATGCGCTCGACGATCCGCTCGGGATCGAAGTCGCGGGTGCGCGCGCCGATCCCGATCGCCAGCGGGTGGTCGTCGTCACCGCTGCCGGCCGCCAGCGGCGCATCCAGCAGCCGGTTGAGCAGCACCAGCGGCAGGTTGTCGACCACCTCCCAGCCTAGGTCCTCCAGCGTCTTCAGCACCGTCGATTTGCCTGCCCCCGACAGACCGGTGACGAGCAGGATGTCCTTGGTCATTGCGTCCCTTTCACGCCGGCGTGGCTTCGGGTTGCCGCAGCGCCCATTCGATCTTGAGCGGCGCGGACAGCTGGAACGCGTCGAACGCCACCTCGCGCACGACGATCCCGGCCAGGCGGCGCTGGCGCCGTTCGGGCATACGGATCGGCTCGCCGCCCAGCCGCACGATCAGCGCGACCGGC
The DNA here is from genome assembly GCA_964419295.1 of uncultured Stakelama sp. Taxonomy (GTDB): domain Bacteria; phylum Pseudomonadota; class Alphaproteobacteria; order Sphingomonadales; family Sphingomonadaceae; genus Sphingomonas. The sequence goes on from CAYQPM010000025.1 coordinate 17,729, forward strand.
ACGTCCTGGACGTGCGGCATCGTCACGATGCCGAGCCCGCGCACCTCCATCAGCCCGCGCATGGCGCCGGGCGCGCGTGCGATCAATCGCTTGTCCTGCCGCACCAGCAAGATCTGGTCGTCGGCGATCAGCACCGCGCCCCGGTCGATCAGGCGCAGCGCCAGATCGGACTTGCCGGTGCCCGACACGCCTTCGAGCAGCACGGCCTGCCCGCCGATCGCCACGCCCGTCGCGTGCAGGATTTCAGACGAAAGGATGGCCATGGCTCCGTTGCCCGCTGCTATGGGCCGGACGATGCCGGCGGTCGTCACTGGCCGTCGGCGAGCGGCAGGCGAACCACGAACCGGGCGCCGCCCAGCCGGTCCTCGCGCGACTCGACGGCGATGCTGCCCTGATGCGCCTCGACGATGGTTCGCGCAATGGCGAGGCCCAGTCCCGAATGCTGGCCGAACGCCTCGCTCTCCGGTCTGATCGACTGGAACCGGCGAAAGATCGCCTCGCGCGCTTCCTCGGGGACGCCGGGCCCTTCATCCTCTACCCTCACCATCAGGTCGGCGCCGTCGCGGGTGATCGCGATCGCGATCAGCCCCTGGTCGGGCGAGAAGGAGAGGGCGTTGTCGATCAGGTTGTCGAACACCCGCTCCAGCCGCGCGCCCTCGCCTAGCGTCACCAACGGCGCGCGCTGGTCGTCGAGGCGCAGGCGGACGCCGCGCTCCACGACCCGCTCGACCCGCTGCGCGACGATCGCCCGCAACAGCGCGTTCACGTCGACCGGCTCGAACTGCGCCCGGCTGAGCTGTGCGTCGAGGCGCGAGGCTTCGGAGATGTCGGTGATCAGCCGGTCCATGCGGTGCACGTCGTCGCGCACGATCGCGAGCAGCCGCGCCTGCAATTGCGGGTCCTTCACCGCTCCCAAGCCCTCGACCGCCGAACGCAGCGAGGCGAGGGGGTTCTTCATCTCATGCGTGACGTCCGCGGCGAAGGCCTCCGTCGCATCGATGCGCGCGCGCAACGCCAGGCTCATGTCCGACAGCGCACGGGCAAGGCTGCCGATCTCGTCCCGCCGCGAGGGCAGGCGCGGGACGACCACTTCCCGCGCGCGCCCCAGCCGCACCCGCACCGCCGCCCGCGCGAGCCGACGCAGCGGCCGCACGATGGTCCGCGCCAGGAACAGCGACAACAGGACCGAAACGATGGCCACCACGAGCAGCACCAGACTGAGCCGGAAGCGCTCGATCCGCACCGTCTGCGTGATGTCGCGCGCGTTGACCGTCGTCATCACCACCTGCCCGCCGGGCAGCGGCGCCGCGGCCGTGATCACCGGGGTGCGATCCGGCGCCCGCCACACGCTGGTCGAGACGACCCGGCGGCCGCGCGCCGCGCCGACATCCGGCCATTGCCGCCCATCGCTGCGTTCCCGGTACAGCGGCGCGCGCGCTGCCCCCACCACGGTATCGATCACGGCGTCGAGGAAGCGGGCGAAGGTCTGGTCCCACGCCTGTTTGTCGGGATCGAGCAGCACGACGTTGCGCACGCCCAGCATGCGGCTGTCGGTCATCGTGCGGCCGTCGGCGTCGAACAGGCGCAGGCGCGTCCCCGTATCGCGCGCCAGCCGCCCGACCAGCGCATCGCGCTGCGGGCTCCCCACTGCCGAAAGCGCTTCGCCGATCAGTTGCGCCTCGCGGCCCGCCTGCGCCATCCGGCCATCGACGATCCGGCTGCGATAGGAATCGAGATAGAAGAAGCCGCCCGCGAGCAGCAGCAATGCGAAGATATTGACCGCCAGAATGCGCCGCGTGAGCGATATCTGCCCCGACCAGCGGAGCGCCAGATCGCCGCCGTCACCGCGCGGTGACGACTCATTCTTCGGAAAAGCGATATCCGGCGCCATACAGGGTCTCTATCGCATCGAAGGTCGGATCGACCTGCCGGAACTTGCGCCGCAGCCGCTTGATGTGACTGTCGATGGTCCGGTCGTCGACATAGATGTCGTCCTGATAGGCGGCATCCATCAGCTGGTTTCGCGTCTTCACGATGCCGGGACGCTGGGCCAGCGTCTCCAGGATCAGGAATTCGGTAACGGTCAGCGTCACCGCATCACCGGCCCACAGCGTACGGTGCCGCGCCGTGTCCATGGACAGCCGGCCGCGCACCAGCGGAGCCGCCGCGGTCGCGTCCCCTTCGCCGGCAGGTGCCGCGGCAAGCTCGGTGCGGCGCAGGATCGCGCGGATGCGCGCGATCAGCAGTCGCTGGCTGAACGGCTTGGCGATGTAATCGTCCGCACCCATGGCGAGGCCCAGCGCCTCGTCCAGCTCGTCGTCCTTGCTGGTCAGGAAGATGACCGGCACCTGGCTTTTTTCCCGGAAGCGCCGCAACAGCTCCAGTCCGTCCATCCGCGGCATCTTGATGTCGAAGATCGCGAGATCGGGCGGGTTGTCCGTCAGCGCCTTGAGCGCCGTCTCGCCATCGGAATAGACGCGGGTCAGGAACCCTTCCGTCTGCAACGCGATGGACACCGACGTCAGGATATTGCGGTCGTCATCGACCAGCGCGATCGTCGCCGTCATGCGAGGGGGATGCTCGGCTTCATGATGCTGCAGCGGTAGGGCAAACACCGCTGCGGCTCAACCGCCACGTCGGGACGGTCGCCAGGCATCATCCCATGTTGTTTGACGATGCCGCGGGGTCGGCTTATGTCGATCGCATCATCGACGCGCGTACAGACCCTCCCCAGGATGCGCGTGTCGATCAGAAAAAACATTGGGAGGATGTTAGTGAACGAGCGTATTCCGCAGGCCGGTCTGTCAGCGCAGGGCATTGAGACGCGCGCCGATCTCCACTGGAATCTGGTGACCGCACGACTGGTCGAAGCCGCCGTGGCCCGCGGCGAGGGCAAGTTGAGCGCCGACGGGCCGCTGGTCGTCGAGACGGGCGCACACACGGGCCGTTCCGCGCAGGACAAGTTCATCGTCCGCGATGCGGAAACCGAGAACAGCGTCTGGTGGGGCAAGTCCAACAAGGCGATGACACCGGCGCATTTCGCGGTTTTGAAGGCGGACTTCCTCGCCCAGCTCCGCGATAGGGAGCATCTGTTCGTCCAGGACCTTTACGGCGGTTCGCAACCGGAAAACCGCGTCCGCGTCCGCGTCATCAACGAGCTGGCGTGGCACAACCTGTTCATCCGGACGATGCTCGTCCGCCCGGAGGAACAGGAACTTCAGGGCTTCGAGGCCGAATATACCATCATCGACCTGCCGAGCTTTCGGGCCGATCCCGCGCGCCACGGGACGCGGAGCGAGACCGTCATCGCGGTGAACTTCACCGACAAGCTGATCCTGATCGGCGGCACCCGCTATGCCGGCGAAATGAAGAAGTCGGTCTTCGGGCTGCTCAACTACCTGCTGCCGACCGACGGGGTCATGCCGATGCATTGTTCGGCGAACATGGGCGCGGACGGATCCACGGCGGTGTTCTTCGGCCTGTCCGGCACGGGCAAGACGACGCTGAGCGCGGATGCCAGCCGCACGCTGATCGGCGATGACGAACACGGCTGGTCCGACACCGCGGTCTTCAACTTCGAAGGCGGCTGCTATGCCAAGATGATCCGCCTGTCGCGCGATGCCGAGCCGGAGATCTTCGCCACCACCAAGCGGTTCGGCACCGTGCTCGAAAACGTGGTAATGGACCCGATCACGCGCCAGCTCGACCTCGACGACAACAGCCTCGCCGAGAACAGCCGGGGCGCATATCCGATCGACTTCATTCCCAACGCCTCCGCCGACAATATGGGCGGTGTGCCTAAGAACATCGTGATGCTGACCGCCGACGCTTATGGCGTTCTGCCGCCGATCGCGCGGCTGACGCCGGATCAGGCGATGTACCACTTCCTGTCGGGCTATACCGCGCGGGTGGCGGGAACCGAGATCGGCGTTACCGAACCCGATGCGACCTTCTCGACCTGTTTCGGCGCGCCCTTCATGCCGCGGCATCCGTCTGTCTACGGCAATCTGCTGAAGGAGCGGATCGCAAAGGGCGGGGTCGATTGCTGGCTGGTCAACACCGGCTGGACCGGCGGCAAATATGGCGTTGGCCACCGCATGCCGATCAGGGCGACGCGGGCCTTGCTCAACGCGGCCCTCGACGGCAGCCTCAAGGATGCCGCCTTCCGCACCGATCCCAACTTCGGCTTCGAGGTGCCGGTCGCGGTCCCGGGCGTCGCTCCCGCCATCCTCGATCCGCGGGCGACCTGGGCCGATGCCGATGCATACGATGCCACGGCCGCAAAGCTCGTCGATCTGTTCGTCGAGAACTTCGCACAATTCGCGGATCACGTCGATGAAGGCGTCCGCCAGTCCGCCCCGCGGGTGGCCG
>CAYQPM010000026.1:0-22029 GCA_964419295.1 uncultured Stakelama sp.
CGGCGGAATGCCTCGACACGCATTATTATGCGGTGCTGATCGGCGTCGGCGCGACCACGGTGAATGCCTATCTGGCCGAAGCCGCGATCGTCGACCGGCAGAGCCGCGGCCTGTTCGGCGACCTGTCGGTCGACGAATGCCTGAAGCGGCATCGCCATGCGGTCGAGGAAGGGCTGCTCAAGATCATGAGCAAGATGGGGATTGCGGTGATCTCCTCCTACCGCGGCGGCTATAATTTCGAAGCCGTCGGCCTGTCGCGGAGCCTGGTCAACGACCTGTTCCCCGGCATGCCCGCCAAGATTTCCGGCGAGGGCTATAATTCGCTGCATCACAGCGCCGTCGTCCGCCACGAACTGGCCTGGGAAGAAGGCGTCGCCCGGTTGCCGATCGGCGGCTTCTATCGCCAGCGCCACACCGGCGAAACGCACGCTTATTCGGCGCAGTTGATGCACCTGTTGCAAACCGCGGTGTCGACCGACAGCTATACCAGCTATCTGCAATTCAGCCGCGGCGTCGCCGACCTGCCGCCGGTCTATCTGCGCGATCTGCTCCAGTTCAACTTTCCGGGTGAGGGCGTGCCGGTCGACCAGGTCGAGGCGATCACCGAAATCCGCAAGCGGTTCGTGACGCCGGGCATGTCGCTCGGCGCGCTGTCGCCGGAGGCGCACGAGACGCTGGCGATCGCGATGAACCGCATCGGCGCCAAGGCGGTGTCGGGCGAGGGCGGCGAGGACGTCAAGCGCTTCAAGCCCTATGCCAACGGCGACAATGCCAATTCGACGATCAAGCAGATCGCCAGCGGCCGGTTCGGCGTCACCGCCGAATATCTTAACGCCTGCGAGGAGATCGAGATCAAGGTGGCGCAGGGCGCCAAGCCCGGCGAAGGCGGTCAGCTGCCTGGGTTCAAGGTCACCGAATTCATCGCCAAGCTGCGCCACGCGACGCCGGGCGTCACGCTGATCAGCCCCCCGCCGCATCACGACATCTATTCGATCGAGGATCTGGCGCAGCTGATCTACGACCTGAAGCAGATCAACCCGAGCGCCCGCGTCTGCGTCAAGCTGGTCAGCTCGTCGGGGATCGGCACCGTCGCGGCGGGCGTCGCCAAGGCGCATGCCGACGTGATCCTCATCGCCGGCCATGTCGGCGGCACCGGCGCCTCGCCGCAGACCAGCGTCAAGTACGCGGGTACGCCGTGGGAGATGGGACTGAGCGAGGTCAACCAGGTCCTCACGCTCAACGGCCTGCGCGGGCGCGTGCGGCTGCGCACCGACGGCGGGCTCAAGACGGGGCGCGACATCGTCGTCGCCGCGATCCTGGGTGCGGAGGAGTTCGGCATCGGCACGCTCAGCCTCGTCGCGATGGGCTGCATCATGGTGCGCCAGTGCCACAGCAACACCTGCCCGGTCGGCGTCTGCACGCAGGACGAGGCGCTGCGATCGAAGTTCGTGGGGACGCCGGAAAAGGTCATCAACCTGATGACCTTCATCGCCGAAGAGGTGCGCGACATCCTCGCCCGTCTGGGCGTGCGTAGCCTCGACGAGGTGATCGGCCGCACCGAATTCCTCCGCCAGGTCAGCCGCGGCGCGGAACATCTCGACGACCTCGATCTCAACCCGATCCTCGCCAAGGTTGACGCGACCGACGCGGAACGCCGCTTCTCGCTGTCGACCTTCCGCAACGAAGTGCCCGACAGCCTCGATGCGCAGATCATCAAGGATGCCGCCGCCGTGTTCAGCCGCGGCGAAAAGATGCAGCTTACCTATTCGGTGCGCAACACGCATCGCGCGGTCGGCACGCGCCTGTCCTCCGAAATCACGCGGCGGTTCGGGATGAGCAGCCTTGCCGATGGCCATGTCACCATCCGTCTGCGCGGTTCGGCGGGCCAGTCGCTCGGCGCGTTCCTGTGCAAGGGGATCACGCTCGAAGTCTTCGGCGATGCCAACGATTATGTCGGCAAGGGCTTGTCGGGCGGCACGATCGTGCTGCGCCCGGCGGTATCCTCGCCGCTCGCCAGCCAGGACAATACGATCCTCGGCAACACCGTGCTGTACGGCGCGACGTCGGGCACGCTGCTCGCTGCCGGGCAGGCGGGCGAACGGTTCGCGGTGCGCAATTCGGGCGCGACCGTGGTGGTCGAAGGCTGCGGCGCCAACGGCTGCGAATATATGACCGGCGGGATCGCGGTGCTGCTGGGCGTCGTCGGCCAGAACTTCGGTGCGGGCATGACCGGGGGCATGGCGTTCGTCTACGATCCCGATGCCCAGTTCGAACGTCGCGCCAATCCCGAGAGCATCGTCTGGCAGCGGCTCGCATCGGTCCATTGGGAAGGCGTCCTGCGCGACCTGATCGAGCGTCATGCCAAGGCAACCGACAGCAAATGGTCGAAGGGGCTGCTCGCGGATTGGGACCGCGTCGCCGGCGATTTCTGGCAGGTGGTGCCAAAGGAAATGCTCTCGCGGCAAACCTATCCGCTCGACGACAGCGTCGAACTGGTCGCGGCGGAGTAACGGATTGCAGCGCGGACCGGATATCGGTCCGCGCAAGATCTTCGCCAGTGTCGAGCAGCGGAGCGTCCAGCGCCCTAACGAGGACGCAGACCATGCGATCACCCAGGTTCAGGCGAGCCGGACGGTTACGGACGGCATCGGTGGCAAGCGCCAGATGAGCCTCACTTTAGCTCTGGCCGGTCTTTCTAGAAAATTTCGGCTTTCTTCGAGGATCCTCGCATACTCATCCGGGCTGAAGGGCTGCTACAAGCGACCGCATACCGTCCGCGACGTCGCGTCACGGATGCGTCGAAAAGAAGCTCTCCGACAGATATCTACGAGTCCGTCGGTTCCAATCTCCCGCTCCGTGATCGCGAGCACGTCCGCGCGGATGTCCACCCGACCTTGAAAAATTTAAATCTCCATGAACGTATAGCTTTAGCCAGCGCACGCTGCTGTTCAATTGCAAGCATCAGAATTCAGTGCCAAGATGGAAGAAATTTTATGTAAATGGAGATTGGCATGATTACTGTTCTTGCCATTTTACTCGGTGCGTCAGTTGCTAACTGCGTACCGGTTCCTGGTGCCGATCGACTGTGGCGTCCGTCAATCCGATGGACAATCGTCGGCGAATTGCACGGAACGAATGAGGCACCTGACGCATTCGTGAACCTGGTTTGCCTTGCCTCTGCTACAGGAAGACCCGTGACTGTCGCAGTCGAATATTCGGCGGATAGTCAGCCAGTTATCGACACCTATTTGGCTTCGAGAGGTGATGGCCCAGCACAGGCGGCGCTCCTGAGGTTGCAACCTTTCACATCTGAAATGCAAGACGGACGTGGGAGTGTGGCGTTCCTGCACATGTGGGATCGACTTCGGCGTATGAAACAGGCAGGGCAGATCAATGGTGTGATTGCATCGGACGTCAGTCGCTCCAGCGCGCCAGGACAGGACCGCGATGCGGCAATGGCGCAAACGTGGGCGAGTATACCGACGGCTGATGACGGGATCATACTCATTCTGGTTGGCAACGTTCACGCGATGCGCAAGCCGATGAGCTTTCTTGGCCGCACCATCGTCACTGCGGGATCACTTATGCCTGCATCGCGAACGATTACGATCAACGTTACTGGAAGCGGCGGAACAGCATGGAACTGCCAAGCTGACGGTTGTAAATCGCACAACAATGGCCCGCCGCTTCACGTAAAGACTGGAATCAGCTATCTTACTGACGTGAATCGTAGTTGGGACGCCGAATATCAACTAGGGAGGCCCACGACTGCTGCATTCCCTGCCATTACCAATAATAATCTATCCTCTTCAGTCAAAATGAGGATAAATGGCAGTAGCCAGTAAGTCTCAACCAAATCACAGTGCAACGCGAAACATCGCTTATTTTAGATAATTCGACGGGATTCCATGCATGGTGGTGATTGATTGTGCATCGTACAGTCGCATGCTTTTGAAGCGCTGCCTTCTTGCACGCCTCGATCGTAATTGCGACTGGCCGCGATGATCATATCGGCCCCGACGATGGCGCTGAACGCCTTCGGGAGGCGCTCTGAATCATCCTCTGTCCTGCTCGCAAACGGGGAAGGTCCAGCCTGCCACCGTGAGCTCGAGCCATTGCCAGCTCACCGGCGCGAGGCGCGCGTGGCGAGTCCGGGCAGGATCGCCCGCGTGAGAATGCCGGTTGTCGTCCCGCCCGGACCATAGCTACCGGTTCTTCTGATCGGTGCGCGTCATGCGATCGCGACGCTCGGTCATGATGCGGGTCTTGTCCTGGCCCGCCTTGGCACGCACGTCGGCGGATAAACGTCTGCGTCAGGTTCGTTGAGCCCCATCGCGATCGGCGCCGAAGTATCGACGACGATGACCCCGGCTAGGTCATGCTCATCGTCGACGATGTCGCGGTAGGGCGCGGATCGAGGATCGGAGCGGTTGCAAACGTCGCTCGGATCTTACGCAGGCGCCACATGAACTCGGTTGCGCAATTCCTCTGAGGTATGGGTCGATCTCGTTGCGCACGGGCATGCCGATTGCGTCGGTCGGGGATGGCCCGTGAATGGCGGCGGAAGCCTGATCGCCTGTTCGTAGGCGCCGTCCGTGCTGTCGATGTCAATCGATCCGCTTTCCATGCGAAGCTCCCAGAGATTTAGGAACGACCGGCGAAAAGCAACGGCTTCACCTTCACGCCACGAATGCCCTACAGGTGGCGGCATGTGGCAGCTTTACCAATTCCCCCTGTGTCCGTTCAGCCGCAAGGTGCGCCTGCTGCTGGGTGAGAAGGGGATCGGCTACGAACTCGTCCGCGAATCGCCGTGGGAGCGGCGCGACGAGTTCATGGATATGAACCCGGCCGGCGAAACGCCGGTGATGGTCGATGCCTCGCGCGCCGGCGCGCCGCTGATCGATTCGATGGCGATCTGCGAATATTTCGAAGAGACGGTGGACAAGGCGGCGACGATCAACGGCACGGCGACCAACCGCGCCGAGATCCGCCGGCTGGTCAGCTGGTTCGATACGCATTTCTATCGCGACGTCACCGGGCCGCTGTTGCACGAACGCGTCGTCAAGCGGCTCGCCCATCGCGCGGCGCCCGACGCCAAGGGCCTGCGCGAGGCGATGAAGGCGGCGGTCAGCCACCTCGATTACACCGATTACCTGCTCGATCATCGCAACTGGCTGGGCGGCGCGACGATGAGCCTCGCCGATCTCGCCGCCGCGGCGCAAATTTCGGTCGCCGACTATCTGGGCGGAATCGACTGGAAGGGACACGACCAGACCGCGCGCTGGTATCGCGGCTTCAAGAGCCGGCCGAGTTTCCGCCCGCTGCTGTCCGAGCGGATGGAGATGATCGGCCCGCCGGCGCATTACGACAATGTCGATTTCTGATCCGATCGCCTTTGCGGATTTCGAACGGGTCGATATCCGGGTCGGCACGATCGTCGTTGCCGAGCCCTTTCCCGAAGCGCGCAAGCCGGCGATAAAGCTGCGCATCGATTTCGGTGCGCCGATCGGCGTCAGGACATCCTCGGCGCAGATCACCGACCATTACGCGCCCGAGACGCTGGTCGGCCGACAGGTCGCCGCCGTCGTCAACTTTCCGCCGCGCCAGATCGGGCCGTTCATGTCGGAAGTGCTGACGCTCGGCTTTCCGGATGCGGACGGCAAGGTCGTGCTGGTCGGCCCGACCATGCCGGTGCCGAACGGCGGGCGCCTGTTCTGACGCCGGTATGTTGGCGCCCGGTATTCTGACGCGGGCTTAGCGTAACAGCGTCAGTGTCGCCGCATCCGCTTCGCCGGCGAAGAAACGATCCAGCGCCGCCTCGAACGGCGCGGCGTCCTGCGCCACCGCCGCGAAGAGCGTCATCGACGAGCGCAGCTTGATCGCGTCGATCCCGCCCAGGATCGCCTCCGCGCTGCCGGGTGCGGCGATGACTGCCTGCGTCGCTTCCACCAGCCGCGGGCCGAGCAGTGGATGGGCCAGATACGCCCGCGCTTCCGCCGCGTCGCGAATGGCATAGAAGCGCGCGATTTCGCTGCGGCCGAGGCCCGCAAGCTGCGGGAAGACGAACCACATCCAGTGGCTCGTCTTCGCCCCGTCGCGCAGTTCAGCCAGCGCCCGGGGGTAGGCACCGGCCTGTGCCGCGACGAAACGATCGAGAGGGTCGTCCATGGCGCAGGCAACCGCCGGGGCGCTCGCCGCGTTCCACTCCCATGCGCGCTTTCCTTCTCGCTCCGCTCTTGCTGCTGGCCGCTTGCGGCAGCGGCGCCAAGACCGACGTCGCGGCCGATAATGCCGCCGCGGCGGCGTTCGTGCCGCCGCCGACGCAGAAGCCCACGCCGCTGCCGGGGCAGGAGCATAGCAACCCGCTGACCGCCTATGTCGGGCGCTATCCCAACGATGCCGTCGACGGCGTCGGCTTCTACGACCGTACCGAGGTGTCGCAGGCGCTGATCGACGCCGTGGGCGAGGAAAAGGTGCGGCGCCGGTTCACCGCGCGGGAAGCGGTCAGCGTGCCGATCTTCCGGACCCGCGACGGCCGCATCGCCGCCCATGGTTGCGAGCCGCACAATTGCGATGGTGCCGACTGGACGTTCCTGCTCGCCCCCGACGGCAGCCGTGGCGAGGCCTGCTACCATGACGGCGAACGCATGGGTGCGACCAGCCGCTGGTATGCCGCGAGCCGCCAACCCGTATCCCGTCCCGGCGATTGTCCGCAGGAGTAGATCCGATGCTCGAACATGTTCCCGCCTGGCTCGGCAAGGCGCTGGGCGACGTCCGCGCCGGTGCCGACAAGCTGGCGATCGCGCGCCTCGATCTCGGCACCGCGCCTCCGCTGACCCTGTCGAGTGCGGCGTTCGGCGATGGCGCGCGCCTGCCCGACCGCTTCACCGCCGATGGCCCAGGCGTATCGCCGCCGCTGGTCTGGCGCGATCCGCCCGAGGGCACGGCGATGCTCGCGCTGCTGGTCGAGGATGCCGACGCTCCCGCACCGCAGCCACTGGTCCACGCCGTCGTGTGGGGCATTCCGGCAAATGCCGGCGCTTTGGCCGAAGGAGCCATCGCCGGCGACGGTGACGCGACGCCCGATCGGGACGTCGGCCGCAATTCCTATTTTCGCGAAGGCTGGCTGCCGCCCGATCCGCCGACCGGGCATGGCGACCATCGCTACGCCTTCCAGCTGTTCGCGCTGGCGCAAGGCGTCGGCGACCCCGGCGAGACGCCGGGGCGATCCGCGGTGATGGAGGCGATGGCGGGGCATGTGCTGGCCGCCGGGCTGCTGGTCGGGACCTATAGCCGGGGCGAAGCGGCGCCGATCGGACCGGCAGGTGCGGTAGCGACCGCGTAAGGTGAGGGGAGGGTGGCCCGGGCGTCGCGACGCTGCCGGGCCCTTCCCGCTCCGGGCCGGCTCAGCCGACCGCTGCGCCGCCGTGGCTGGCGATCACGAGGATGGTCGTCGCGAAAGCGGCGAGGCCGAGGAATACGCTGCGGTACATGGTCTTGGCTCCTGTGAGCGGGATCAGGCGATCGGGACGACGGGGACGGCAGCGCTGATTGCGATGGCGGCGAAGGCGAAGGCGGCGACGACCGAGACTGCGGCGCGCTGGGCGATTTCGAAGCGGAGAAACATGGTGGCATTCCCTTTGTGACCGGCGGTGCGAACCATTCGCTGCCGATGTTCAGGTCTTTGCACTCACCGTGCCAATTTACCTAAGCTGCTGTAATACAAAGAAACCTATCGCTCCGTGTGTCGGGATTAGCAATTTTCACCAGCCTGATGTGCAATTCACGCCAAATTCAGGCGGCGCAGACCCGGTCACGGCCGTCCGCCTTTGCGGTGTAGAGAAGGCGGTCCGCCCGGTCGAATGCCGTGGTTACCGTCTCGCCGCACTGCACGGCCGTAACGCCGATCGACAGCGTCACCTGACCAAGCGGTTCGTCGCTCTCGCGCAGGCGGAAGCGCTTGCCGGCTATGACGCCGCGAACGCCGTCCAGGTGGGCCGCCGCGTCGATCAGATCGATGCCGTGGAGCAGGACGGCGAATTCCTCGCCCCCATGGCGCACGACCAGATGGCCCTCGCATTCATCGGTGAGCGTCTGCCCCACCGCGCTCAGCACCCGGTCGCCGACCTGATGCCCATGGGCATCGTTGATGCGCTTGAAGCGGTCGATGTCGCAAACCGCGAGGCAGAACGGCCCGTCGCGTTCGCGCCGCGCGCCGAACGCTTCATCGAAGGCGCGGCGGTTGGGCATGCCGGTCAGGGCATCGCGACGCGCGGTGTCGTTCGCCTCGGCCAGCTTGGCGCGCAGGGCATTGGCCTCATGCGTGGCCTGCGCCAGCCGGACTTCGGCATCGCGGATACGGCTGAGCATGGAACCGGTGATCCGGGCGATCTCGTCGAGCCCGGCCGTCGTCGCCTGTACAGGGCTGGTGCGCTCGATCGCGGCCGCACTCTGCGCCAGGTCGCGGCCGAATCCGCGCGTTTCGTCCTCCATCGCCCGCATCATCGTCGCGAAACCGGCAACCTGGGCCTGGGTTTCTTCGACCAGCTTGATCGCTTGGTCCTCGACCGGCGACGGTGGGGTACGGGCAGGACGGGCGGGCGGCGGCATCGACCCGCCGATGACGACATTGCCACCCAGCTTCTCGATATCCGCACGACTGAGCCGGAATCCGCCGTCCGTCAGGCGGTCGACCGCCTTCGCGATCGCGCCGGCGGGATTGGTGATGACGTCGAACGCAAAGCTGTAATGGGCCGGTTCGGGGCTCAGGCCCTGGGCGGACAGGAATGCGCCGACCTGCGCGAACAGATCTCCCTCCCGGTCCTTCCTTGCTGCCAACGGCCCGCCCATGCCTCACCCTTCGATGCGAGGCATGGTCTAAACGCGATTGGTTAGCGGACCGTTGCGATCCGGTCAGCCATGCGGCATTTTTTGCACCGCAGCGAGCGTCAGGGCGACGTGCTGAGCCGGGTTCATGTCGTCGTGTACGAAGGCGACGCGACCGTCGCGGCCGATGACATAGCTGGTCCGCTTGGTCAGCGAGCGACCCATGGCGGTCAGGCCGACATCGTAATTCTTGATCACTGCCGGGCCGGCGCTCGCCACTGCGAACTTGCCCGCGCACTTTTCTGCCGAGAAGCGTTGCAGCGTCGGCACGTCGTCGGCCGACATGCCGATCACCGTCGCACCGGCCTTCTGGAAATCGGGGATCGCTTCGGCGAAGGCATGGGCCTCGGCGTTGCAGCCGCCGGTGAACGCGGCCGGGAAGAAGTAGAGCACGACCGGCCCCTTCTTCAACTGCTGCGCGAGGTCGATGTTGACGACCTTGCCCGCGACGGCGCCGCGCGTGACGAAGGTCGGTGCCTTGGCGCCCACCGCCAGCCCGGCGGCGGCGGCCGGAGCGGCGATGACGGCGACGGCGGCGATGACGGGAAACAGGCGCATGAATGGTCCTCTCATGTTTCCCGCACCCTAGCGCGTGCGCGACCGGCGCGATAGGGCTCGACGCATGCCGATTACCGCCGCCGATATCCAGCTCGCCCTCCGCCTCGCCGATGCAGCGGGGGCAGCGATCCGACCCTATTTCCGCAGCGAACACGGTCTGGAGACGAAGGCGGATCATTCCCCCGTCACCCGCGCCGATCGGGAGGCGGAGGCGGCGATGCGCAAGCTGCTCGATGCCGAGGCGGCGGGCGATGGGGTGATCGGCGAGGAATATGGCGAAAAGCCCGGCGTTACGGGGCGGCAGTGGGTGCTCGATCCGATCGACGGCACGCGCAGCTTCACCGTCGGCCGGGCGATCTTCGGCACGCTGATCGCGCTGGTCGAAGAAGGCTGGCCCCTGCTCGGCATCATCGACCAGCCGGTGCAGCGCGAACGCTGGCTCGGCGTCGCCGGCCGGCCGACGACCTTCAACGGCAAGCCGGCGCGCACGCGCACCTGCGCGCAGCTGGAGGGCGCGATCGTCGCGACGACCAGTCCGCATCTGTTCGCGGAAGGCGACGTGCCGCATTACATGGCGCTCGTCGCCGCCGCATCGGGCGGTCATGTCCGGCAGGGCCCGGTCTATGGCGGCGACTGCTACAATTACGGATTGCTGGCGAGCGGCCACCTCGACGTGGTCGCCGAATCCGGCTTGCAGCTTTACGATTTCGCCGCGCTCGTGCCGGTGGTCGAGGGCGCGGGCGGCCGCATGTGCGACTGGAACGGCGACCCGCTGACCGCGGCGAGCGCCGGCCATGTCCTCGCCATCGGCGATCCCGCCCGGACGGGCGACGTGCTCGAGGCGATCCATGGCCCGGTGGACGGGCACCACGACCACTGACCGTCGTGGCCCGCCGGGGCGTGCGCCTCAGAAGATGCCCAGGAACTTCTTGCGCTGGCCACTCTTCTCGCCGCGCGATCGCTTGCCGTCCTCTTCCTTCGCGGTCGTGCCATGCCCGACGTCGTCGCGCGGCTTGCCCTTGGTGGTGCGCTGCGCCTGCGCCGTCGCCCCCGCGAGCACCGGCCCGCAGGCCGCCGACTTCGCATCGCCGACATCGACGAAGGCCAGCACGCCGGCCAGCGGCGTCGCGACGATCGCCAGCCCCAGCCCGGCGCCCGCCCTGCCGAGCAGCTGGTCGCTGATCACATCGAGTTTGGGCGCGGCGAAATTTCCACCGATCCCGACCGGCGACTGACCGGAAAACAGGCTGAACTTCTTGCCGTCGGCCCGGATGGCGAGGTCGATCGCCTCCGTGCGGAAACTGAAGCCGCCGCGGCCCAGGATCACGTTCTTGCTCGTGTCGATCAGGATCGGGTCCGCCGCCGCCACCCCGTTGCGCACCGTGAAGCCGATCAGCCCGCAGTTGAGCTGGACCGGCTTCTTCAGCTTGTCCTCGAACATCTTCTGCACGAACGTGCCGATGTCGAGTTCCGCGAGCTGGACGTTGCGCGTCCACATCTGGCCGTGCGGGATGATGAAGGCGATCCGCCCCCGCGCCGTGCTGAGCGAATCGTGGATCGAATCGCCCCGTCCGGTCAGCTGGATGCGCCCCTTGATCGTGCCCGTCGTGCCCGCTTCGGCCACGCCATAGCCGGCGAGCAGCCGTCCCAGCGGCGTCGGCGACAGCCGGATGTCATAGCTGTCCGCCGCCGGACGCTGCCGCGTGTCGAACACCACGTCGGAGGCGACGTTGCCGCGCGCCATCGCGAAGCTCATCGGCGACAGCGCCAGCCGGCCCCGCTCCAGGTCGAGCGTCAGGTCGACGTCGGAGATCGGCAGGTTGCGCGACCGCACCGTGCGGATCGTCCATTTCAGATCGGCGTCGAAGCGCTGCATCGTCGCGATCGGCAGCGCCGCGTCCGGCAGCAGCCGCTGCGGTCCCGCACCGGTCGCGGCGGCCGCGGCGATCGCACCGGCGCGCTCGACGATATCGGGGTTGTAGCCGATGAACGGTGCGGCATCGACGATGTCGAGCGTCTTGGTGGCAAGCCGCGAATCGAGGTGCAGGCGGGTGCCGTTGGTGATCGTCAGGATCCCGGCGACATCGGTCTTGCCGACGATGCCCGCCATCCGGGTGAAGCGGTATTCCTGTCCCTCCTGCACCAGTTGCGCATGCAGGTCATAGGTCCGCGTGTTCGGAATGACGACGCCGATGATCTCCAGCAGTTCCGACAGGTTGCGGCCACGCGCGCGGGTGCGTAGCGGCACGCCCTCGATCCCCGCGATCGACGGCAGCGTGCCCGATACGTCGAGCACGTTGTGCGCGGCCCAGGCCCGCAGCACCAGTTCGTTCTTGCCGCGGTTGACGGTCGCATCGGGCGCGAGCAGCCGGGCGGCGACCCGGAACGGCGTCGCGCGAATCGTTCCGCTGCCATCGACGCCCACCGCCTTGCCGATCCGCGCGTTGGTGGAAATGATGTCGGCGACGTTCAGGTCGGCGAGCAGCTGCATACGCGGATCGCGATAGCGCACCGTCGTCCCGCGCACCGTCGCGGTATCGATCCGCGGGAATTCCAGCGGCTTGCCGCCCTTCTTGTCGCTGAACGTCCAGGTGTTGGCCGCATGGGCGGCATCCCATTCCAGATCGACTGCACCGTTGGCGAGGTCCAGCCAGTAGAGTCGCCGCTTGCCCCACAGGAGCGAAAGCGGCGCGATGCGCGTATCGATCCGGTCGGCCTTGAACAGATAGGGCCGCGTCGCCCAGGCCGGATTGGCGATCGTCATGCGTTCGGCCAGGAACTTGATGCGGAACGGCGCGAAATAGAGTTGGAAGTCGCCGTCGACGCGCACCGGGCGATGCGTCTGCCCGCCGACATACCGTTCGAACGTGTGCTTCAGGAACCGGCCTTTGGTGATATAGAGCACCAGCCAGATCGCGACGATCAGCCCGACCAGCGCCAGCACGACGTTGCGCGCGATCCGCCAGGCACGGCGGCGGCGCGGGATCGCGGCCGGCGGCGGCGCGCTGCCGCCATCGGGCGAAGGCGGCGGCTCGACAGCCGGTTCCGGTGCGGGTGTCGGCATGTCCATGACGCGCTGAAGCGCGCCAGCACTCGTTCCGGTTCCGCATCGGTTGCGTTTCCCGAAAGGTAGCGTTATGGGGCCCGCTTCCCGAGCGAGGCGCTACAGGACTGCCCGGCCATCAAGGGCTGCCGCGGCTGTCCATGCCATGCTCATAGCGAAAGGACCAAAATGCCCAAGCTCAAGACCAAGAGCGGCGTCAAGAAGCGCTTCAAGCTCACCGCCAGCGGTTTGCTGAAGCACGGCGTCGCCGGCAAGCGCCACCGCCTGATCAGCCACAACAGCAAGTACATCCGCCAGAACCGCGGCACCAAGGTGCTGTCGAAGGCCGACACCGCCACGGTGAAGGCCTGGGCGCCGTACGGCCTCAAGTAAGGATATCAGGATATGGCACGCGTCAAACGTGGTGTAACCACCCGCGCCAAGCACAAGAGGATTCTTGAGCAGGCGAAGGGCTATTACGGCCGCCGCAAGAACACCATCCGCATCGCTCGCCAGGCCGTCGAAAAGGCCGGGCAATATGCGTATCGCGACCGCAAGGTCAAAAAGCGGACCTTCCGTGGCCTGTGGATCCAGCGCATCAACGCCGGCGTCCGCGCCGAGGGTCTGACCTATTCGCAGTTCATGCACGGCCTGAAGCTGGCGGGCGTCGAACTGGACCGGAAGGTCCTAGCCGACATCGCCATGCACGAGGGCGCAGCCTTCAGCGCGATCATCGCGCAGGCGAAGGCGGCACTGCCCCAGGCCGCGTAACGCGCCTGTTGCGACGTTCGGGATTTGGGGCGCCGGCGGGAAACCACCGGCGCCCTTTTTCTGTGCCGCCGTGTTCCCGTCATCCCGGCGAACGCCGGGACCCATGGACGCACGCGGTCAACGTGGAAACGCGACGACCGTAAATGGCGCATCCGCAGGTTCCGGTGTTCGCCGGATGACGGTGGAATAGTGTGGGGGCTCGCACTCGTGCTAGCCAGCCGCACCGTATCCATGGGTCCCGGCGTTCGCCGGGATGACGGAGCGGGGGTCGGGGAGCATCACATGCGCGACGTGTTCCAGCCATGCGTGTATATTCTCGCCAGCCGTCGTCATGGCACGCTGTACGTCGGTGTCAGCTCCAATCTGCCGGCACGCGTGCACCAGCATCGCGAGGGGTTGATCCCCGGCTTCACCAAGGCATACGGCGTCACGTCGCTCGTCTGGTATGAGGTGCACGCGACGATGGAGGCTGCCATCGTCCGCGAAAAGCGTCTGAAGGATTGGCGGCGCGCGTGGAAGATCGACCTGATCGAAGCGCAGAACGAAGATTGGGCCGACCTCGCCATCGGATTAGGGCTGCCTCGTCTCGCGCGGGCATCCACGAAAGAGAGCAACACGTGACTGACGACCTCGACACCATGCGCGACCACATGCTGACGGCGATCGATGCCGCCCCCGGCCTCGATGCGCTGGAGGCGATTCGTGTCGAGGCGCTCGGCAAGCAGGGCAGCGTCACGCAATTGCTGAAGACGCTCGGCAAAATGAGCCCCGAGGAGCGGCAGACCGAAGGGCCGCGGATCAACGGCCTGCGCGAAGCGATCGCGACCGCGATCGCCGCCCGCAAGTCCGGTCTCGAACGCGCCGCGCTCGACGCGCGCCTCGCCAGCGAGACGCTCGACATGACGCTGCCCGCCGCCGCGCCGCTCGCCGGCACGGTGCATCCGGTCAGCCAGGTGATGGACGAACTGGCCGAAATCTTCGCCGACCTCGGCTTCGCGGTCGCCACCGGGCCGGAGATCGAGACCGACTGGCATAATTTCACCGCGCTCAACATTCCGGAAACGCATCCGGCGCGCGCGATGCACGACACCTTCTATCTGCAGCAGGGGCTCGATGCGAAGGCGGCGGGCACCGCCGACGAGCGGACGACCTTCTCGCTGCTGCGCACCCATACGTCGCCGGTCCAGATCCGCACGATGCTGAACCAGCAGCCGCCGATCCGCATCATCGCGCCGGGCCGCACGTATCGCTCCGACAGCGACGCGACCCACACGCCGATGTTCCACCAGGTCGAGGGGCTGGTGATCGACAAGGGGATCACGCTCGGTCACCTCAAGTGGACACTGGAAACCTTTCTCAAGGCCTTCTTCGAGCGTGACGACATCGTCCTGCGCCTGCGCCCGAGCTATTTTCCCTTCACCGAACCCTCGGCGGAGGTCGACGTGGGCTATACGATCGAGAAGGGCAAGCGCGTCATCGGCGGCACGCCCGGCAAGGACGGGGCCGGCGGCTGGATGGAGGTGCTGGGCAGCGGCATGGTCCACCCGAAGGTCATCGCCGCCTGCGGCCTCGATCCCGACGAATGGCAGGGCTTCGCCTTCGGTTGCGGCATCGATCGCCTCGCCATGCTGAAATACGGGATGGACGATCTGCGCCCCTTCTTCGACGGGGATATCCGCTGGCTGAAACATTACGGCTTCTCCGCGCTCGAAATCCCAACGCTGTCCGGAGGCGTGGGGGCGGCGTGATCGATCCCCATCCCCGGAAGGTGCGGCGGATGCCGGACGCCGGGGTGGAACCCGCACGATGGAGGATGCCGGTGACGGTCACCGGGCACCCGCATCCATGGATCCCGGCGCGCGCCGGGATGACGAAGGTTTGGAACTGAGATGAAATTCACCCTGTCCTGGCTCCACGAGCATCTCGCCACCGACGCGACGCTCGACCAGATCGTCGATGCGCTGACCCGCATCGGGCTCGAGGTCGAAGGCGTCCACAACCCGGGCGATGCGCTGCGCGCCTTCCGCATCGCAAAGGTGCTGAGCGCCGAACGCCATCCGCAGGCCGACAAGCTTCAGGTGCTGTCCGTCGATGCCGGCGACGGCCCGATGCAGGTCGTCTGCGGCGCGCCTAACGCGCGCGCCGGCCTTGTGGGGGTGTTCGGCCCGCCCGGCGCTTACGTACCCGGCCTCGACGTGACGCTGAAGGTCGCGGCGATCCGCGGCGTCGAATCGAACGGGATGATGTGCTCGACGCGCGAGCTGGAACTGGGCGAGGATCACGACGGGATCATCGAACTGCCCACCGATGCGCCGGTCGGCACCGCCTTCCCCGATTACGCCGGGCTCGACGATGCGGTGATCGACATCAGCGTCACGCCCAACCGCCAGGATTGCATGGGCGTCCGCGGCATCGCGCGCGATCTCGCCGCCGCCGGCCTCGGCACGTTGAAGCCGCTCGCCGCCCCGCCGGTGGCGGGGGAGGGCACCGCGCCCGACGTCCGCATCGACGATCCCGCCGGCTGCCCGGCCTTCTACGCGCAGAACGTCAGTGGTCTCACCAATGGCGAGGCGCCCGAATGGATGCGTCGCCGCCTCGTCGCGATCGGGCAGAAGCCGATCAGCACGCTGGTCGACATCACCAACTACGTCTCGATCGATCTCGGCCGTCCCCTGCACGTCTACGATCGCGCCCGCCTGTCCGGCGCCCTCGTCGCCCGGCGCGCGCAGGATGGCGAGCAGGTGCTGGCGCTCAACGGCAAGACCTATGCGCTGACCGCCGCGATGACGGTCATCGCCGATGACGCGCAGGTGCACGACATCGCCGGCATCATGGGCGGCGAGGAATCGGGCGTTTCCGCCAGCACCACCGACGTGTTGATCGAGTGCGCCTTCTTCGATCCCGATCAGATCGCACGTACCGGTCAGGCGCTGATGCTGACCAGCGACGCCCGTCAGCGGTTCGAGCGTGGGGTCGATCCCGCCTTCCTCGACGACGGCCTCGCCATCGCGACGCGGCTGGTGGTCGAGCTGTGCGGCGGCACGCCATCGCCGGTAACGCGGGCGGGTGAACCACCGCTCGGCCCGCGTGTCTTCGCCTATGATCCGGTCAAGGCCGAGACGCTGGGCGGCCTCGCCGTGCCGGCGGACCGGCAGCGCGCGATCCTCGAATCGCTCGGCTTCGCGATCGATAGCGACTGGAACGTCACTGCGCCCACGTGGCGCCGCGACATCGACGGCGCCGCCGATCTGGTCGAGGAAGTCATCCGCATCGAAGGGATCGACAAGGTCGCGCCCGTGCCGCTGCCGCGCACGCCGGGCGTTGCCCGGCCGACCGCGACCGCCGAACAGAAGCTGGAGCGCCGCGTCCGCCGCGCCGCCGCCGCCCGCGGCCACGACGAGGCGGTGACGTGGAGCTTCCTGTCCGAGGCGCAGGCCGCGCCGTTCGGCGGCGGCGCGTGGACGCTCGCCAATCCGATCAGCGAGGACCTGAAGGTCATGCGGCCGTCGCTGCTGCCCGGCCTCCTGTCTGCGACCGAGCGCAACCTGAAGCGCGGCGTCACGGCGGTCCGCCTGTTCGAGATCGGTCGCCGCTACCTTGCGGAGGCCGAGCGTCCGACGCTGGGTCTCGTCCTTGCCGGCAATCGTGCGGAGCGCGGCTGGCGCGACGGCAAGGCTGCGGGCTTCGACGCCTATGATGCCAAGGCGGAGGCGCTGGCGCTGCTCGCCGCGGCCGGTGCGCCGGTCGACAACCTCCAGGTGATGGGCGACGCGGGCGACGCCTGGCATCCGGGGCAGAGCGGCACGCTGCGGCTCGGGCCGAAGACGGTGCTGGCGACGTTCGGCATGCTGCACCCGTCGCTGCTCAAGGCGTTCGACCTCGACGGATCGGTCGCGGCCGTGGAGCTTTACCTCGATGCGCTGCCGGGCAAGCGCTTCTCCGGGTTCATGCGTCCGGCCTTCGTGCCGCCGGCGTTGCAGTCGGTGCGCCGCGACTTCGCGTTCCTGGTGCCCGCCTCGCTCAGCGCCGACGCGCTGGTCCGCGCGGTGCGCAGCGCCGACAAGGCCGCGATCGTGGCGGCGCGCGTCTTCGACGTGTTCACCGGCGCCGGCGTCGAAGACGGGCACAAGTCGGTCGCGGTGGAGGTGACGCTGCAACCCACCGACAAGAGCTTCACCGACGATGTGCTGAAGGCGATCGCGGACAAGGTGGTCGCGGCCGCATCGAAGCAGGGGGCGATCCTGCGCGGCTAGGGCGCGGGTGCGACGCGGCAGGCGATCTCATCCTCCTCCCGCCGGGACGAGGGGGACCGCTGCCGCCGAGGGCGGGGACGGGCATGGCGACGGCCCCCCGCTGTCGTGGCGCATGAAAAAGCCCGCCGCGCATCGGCGCGACGGGCATCTTCCTGTCACCGGCGTGGCATCACACCTTGGCGGAATAGATCATCCGGCCCGGCCCGAGCAGCGCGAACACGTCCGACAGGTCGCCCTCGCCGACTGCGAAGCAACCCTGGCTGCGGCCGAGCATCCCGTGGCTGCGCAGCATGTCCTTGTTGGCGTACCAGGCGGAATGGACCACGATCGCGCGCGACAGCGCATTGTCGTTGGTCGAATCGAGCCCGATGAGGCGCTGCGATCGGCCGTGCTTGCCGACGTAATAATCGTCGGTCACGAACGCGCCCTGCGACGATGCGTTGGAGTTCGGCTCGTTCGAGAATCGCTTGAGGAAGCCGGTGTGCGCCGGATCCGACCCGCTGCCGTGCGCGACCAGGAACGACCGGCTCTTGCCCGATATCAGGTTGACGAGGTGGAAGCGCGCTTCCGAAGACGGCGCGGACATGTCGGCGATGGCGATGCGATCGCGCTGCGGCACGCGGCGGCCGTGCTGATTGAGTGCCGCCATCGCCTGACGCATCAGGTCGGGGCGGACGACCCGCGGCGACGTGATCGGACGAGCGGCGACCATCGGGCGCGGCGCCGGCACCGGCGGTTCGCTGATCGGTCGCAGATCGGCTTGGGTCAGCCGGCGCGTCGCGGCCGATACCGTTCCCGGCACCGCCAGCGTTGCGGCCATCACCAGCCCGTTTTTCAGGAGTGCGCGTCGGTTATGTGCGCTATCGTGCTCAATTTCCATCGAAATCTTCGTAAGCCCCATCGTTCCCGCTGGACCTTATATAGCAGCTTCAGCCTTAATTTTCTGCGGCTTGCCGCCCCGGCTGGCGCTTCGGTTGCACGGTTGGGCGCGGTTGAGGCTCAATCGGTCGTGAAAAGTGTCGGCACGAATGGCGGAATCGGGCGTTGATGCAGCCGAAGGGGGCGGACGGACGGAAGGACCAAAGGAATGCGCAACGGCATGCTCGTGAAGTTCGCCCTTACCGGTGCTGCGGCACTGCTGATGGCGCCGCTTCCCGCTTTGGCGGCCGTCGATGCCCTGGCCCCTGAAGTCGCCTCGCTCGCGCCCAATCGCTTCCTGTGGAACGACACCCCGTCGCTGGATCCGGTCAGCATCGTCATTTCGATCCCCGACCAGAAGGCCTATGTCTATCGCGGCGACCTGTTGATCGGCGCGTCGACGGTCTCGACCGGCAAGGACGGCAAGGAGACGCCGGTCGGCGTTTTTCCGATCCTGCAGAAGTCCGAACAGCATAAGAGCAACCTGTACGATAGCGCGCCGATGCCGTTCATGCAGCGGCTGACCTGGGATGGAGTCGCCATCCACGCCGGCATGAACCCGGGTTTCCCGGCCTCGCACGGCTGCATCCGCGTTCCCACCGCCTTCGCCAGGAAGCTGTTCGCAATCACGAGCAAGGGTACGCCGGTTCTCGTTACCGACGCCTCCGCTGCCGAAGGCTGGACGCCGCCGACGGCCGCCGATGTCGATGCCTATGCCGGGGTATCGCAAGGCGAAACCGCGATTGCGAATACGCAGACCGCCTCGCGCTGAACCCTTGCTCCGACGGATTTGCTGACGCAGGGCCGATGGCGATCCGCGGTCGCCGTTCGGCCGCCACCGAACAGGGATTCCGCATGACCGATCTCGTCACCATCCGTTCGGACCTCCTGACCGCGGCGATCAATCCGTGCGGCGCCGAACTTACTCATCTGCGCGATGCCGATGGTCGCGAACTGATGACCGATGCCGATCCCGCGTTCTGGACCGGCCATGCCCCGATATTGTTCCCCGTCGTCGGCATGCCGAACGACGCGACGATCCGCATCGATGGTCGCGCCTATCCGATGGCGAAACACGGCTTCGCCCGGCACGCCGCGTTCGATATCGTGTCGGCGACGGACGATGCGGCGACCTTCGTGCTCCGCGACAGCGCGGCAACACGCGCATCCTACCCCTTCGTCTTCAGCCTTGAACTCGCCTATGCGATCGCGGGCGAGACGCTGTCGATCACGGCGACGATTTCCAATCCGAACGATGCGCCCTTGCCTGCAAGTTTCGGGTTCCACCCCGCTTTCGCCTGGCCGCTGCCTTACGGGCAGGATCGCGCGGCGCACCGCATCCTGTTCGACGCCGACGAACCGGACGACCTTCGCACCATTGCCGCCGACGGCACGATCGCGGCGGCGCGCAAGCCTTCGCCGCTCGACGGTCGCGAACTGCGGCTGCGCGACGACCTGTTCGCCAAGGACGCACTGGTATGGGATCACGTCCGGTCGGACGCCGTCGTCTATGGAGCGGCGGCCGGTCCGCGCCTGCGCATCGCATTCCCCGATACGCCGATGCTGGGCATCTGGACCAAGCCCGGAGCCGCCTATGTCTGCATCGAACCGTGGCACGGCATCGCCGACCCCGAGGGCTACGTCGGCGAATTCCGCGACAAGCCCGGTGTGTTCGAGGTGCCGCCGGCTGGCTCCAAGCGCATGAACCTGCACATCACGCTGGAGAATTAAGGCAGCCGGCCAGTCCGCCTCCGGGCGTGCGACAGCGCCTAGAGATCCGGCAGTACCTGATCGGCCACGCCCCACCCGGCCAAGGCCCGGGACGTCGCGCGATCCAGCAGTTCCGCAGCGTCGTGCACGTTCCAGCGTGCCGCCGTGTCGATAGTGCGCAATTCGGTCCAAGACACCGGTGCCGCCACCGGCGCACCCGCCCGCGCGCGCGCCGAATAGGGCATGATCGCCGTCGATCCCCGCTGGTTTCGCAGATAATCGATGAATATCTTGCCCTTGCGCTTCGCCTTGGTCATCACCGCGACGAACCGGTCGGGCTCGGCGGCGGCCAGCGCGCGGGCGAAGCGATCGGCGAAATCCTTGACCGCCGGCCACTCCGCCTCGGGCGTCAGCGGCACCACGACGTGTACGCCCTTGCCGCCCGACAGCAACGGAAAGCTGACCAGCCCCAGCTCCGCAAGCTGCGCGCTGACATGCTCGGCGGCGCGTTTGGTGTCGGAAAAATCGAGTCCTTCGTCGGGATCGAGGTCGATCACCAGCCGATCGGGCTTTTCCAGTGACTTGATCGACGATCCCCAGCCGTGAAATTCGATCGTCCCCATCTGGACGCAGGCGATCAGGCCGTCGGTGTCGTCGATATAGAGGTACGGCTGCACCGATCCGTCCTTTTCGCGCACATCGACGTGATGGACCTGTTCACCGAAGCTGCCGGCGTCGTGCTTCTGGAAGAAGCATGCCTTGGCGCGGCCCTGAGGGCAGCGGACCAGACTGACCGGTCGACGTCCGGCCCAGGGCAGCATGATCGGCGACACCTGCGCGTAATAGTCCGCCAGTTCGCCCTTGGTGACGTCGCTCTCCGGAAAGACGATGCGGTCGCGGCTGCTGACCTTCACGTGCACCTCCGGCGCGGCGGGGGCGGGCTGGGGCACCTCCGCGACGACGTCCGCCGCGGCCTTGTCGCCGCGCAGCCCGAGGAAGCTGGGATGCCGCAGGACCTTGTCGGGCGTCACCTCGGTGAAGGCGATCTCCGCGACGAGCGACGGTTCGATCCACCGTGCCCCGCGCAGCGCCGCCTTGTGCGGCTTGATGCTCGCCGCATCCACCGATGGCGCGTCCATCGCCAGCGCCGCCATGCGTTCGGCCAGATCTTCCATCAGTGCGCGATCGAAGCCGGTGCCGACCTTCCCGGCGTATCGGAACCCCGTACCTTCGCGCAGCCCGAGCAACAGCGACTTGAAGCCGCGGTTCCTGGTCGACGGCGTCCAGCCGACGATGACGAATTCCTGCCGCTGCGTGCACTTCGCCTTGAGCCAGCTCTTGTTGCGGGCGCCGGCATATGGCGCATCGGCACGCTTCGAGACGACCCCCTCCAGCCCTTCGCGGCACATCGTTGCAAACAGGTCCTCGCCCGATCCGAGCACGTGTTCGGCGAACTGGATGCGCGCGCCATTGTCGACGATGCCGCGCAGCCGGTCCTTGCGTTCGACGGTGGAGAGGCCGGCGAGATCCTCGCCATCCTGTTCGATGAGGTCGAAGGCGAACAGCGTCATGTCGCCACCGGTGGAGATCGCGTCCTTCAGCGTCGAAAAATCTGGGCGGCCGTCCTTGTAGGCGACGATCTCGCCATCGATCAGCGCGGAGCCGACGGGCAGCGCGGCGGCGGCATCGGCGATGGCGGCGAACTTGTCGGTCCAGTCGAGCCCGCTGCGGGTATAGACCCGGGCTTGTCCGTCACCGATCGCGACCAGTGCGCGATAGCCGTCGTATTTGACCTCGTGCAGCCAGCCGCCGCCCGAGGGTACGTTGTCCACCAACGTGCACAATTGCGGCTCGCGGAAGGCGGGCAGCTTGGTCGAACCCGGCGTCCGC
>CAYQPM010000027.1:0-21962 GCA_964419295.1 uncultured Stakelama sp.
TGAGGTCGCGCACCTGTCCGTCGATCCGCGCGGCGAGCGCCGCCTTGGCGAGGCCAGGCCCGATCGCAGCGGCGACGTCAGCCGGGGTAGTCCCGGGCGCAACCTCGCGGACGGAACCGTCGGGCAGCGTGATACGGAACATGGCGGACATGGGAACAGGGCTTTCTTGGATAGCGAAGGCGGGGCTTATGCACGCGGTGGCCGGATGTAGGCAAGGCGCGCCGCACATGCCAGCGCGCGAGAGGAACGGGCGCGGAAGTTGCCGAAGTTGCCGGTACGTCGCGGCCGAAATCGCTCTCGCGAAGGGATCGGCTGGCGCACCGGCGGGGGCGTTGCCGGGCGTCGACGTCATCCGGCAGGGGACGAGGCGCGATCATGCCCTGCCCATAGGCCGGATGACGTGCTGTAGGACAGGGATTTGTCGCGCCGGTCAGGCGATGCCGAAGGGCACCACGCGATTGCTTTGGGTATGTCCGATGTCCGCCCGGCCAAGGTAGGGCACGCCCAGATCCGCGCACCAGCGCCCGATCATATATTCGAGGCTGTCGGCCCATTCCGGTTCGTTGGGCTGCACCGCGGTGACGCTGCCCAGCCGTACGCCGGCGATCCCCTTCAGCTGCGTCGCATGGCCCATGTGGAACAGCAGCCGGTCGATATTGTACATCGGTTCCGACACCTCCTCGATCAGCAGGACGTGGTCGGTGAGGTCGGGCAGCCAGGGCGTGCCGATCAGCGCGCCGAGGATCGACAGGTTGAACGCCGCCGCCGGTCGCCCGTCGAGCCCGGGCTCCAGCCCCTGCCGGTCGCCCCGTGCCAGCCAGCCGAGCGAGCGAGCGATCGTTTGGTCGCCCTGCTTGCGGCGGATGTCGCTCGCCATCGGGCCGTGGCACGGCCGGCCGATCCGCCGCGCGTAGAGCGCGCCGAGCAGGAACCCCATGTCGGAATAGCCGAGATAGGTCTTGTGCCGCGCCGCCGGTCCCAGTCGTGGCATCACCAGCGGCAGGATGCGGTTCGATCCATAGCCGCCGCGCAGGAACCAGATCGCATCGAAGCCGGGATCGTTGGCGAATTCGAGGAACGCGGAGGCGCGCCGGGCATCGTCGCCGGCGAAATGGCCCGCGACCTCCCAGCATTGCGGATGGACGACCAGATCGACCTCGGGATAGGCCAGCGCGGCGAAGGCGACGAACGGCGCCTCGGCATCCCTGTTGCCGATGCTGGCCGGCGCCACCACTCCAATCCGCATGCGTCTCTTCGTCCCAATCGGTCGGCAGTGCCTTGCCCCTGCCCGCCCGCGTCGATAGCGCGGGGGCATGGCGAACGGCAACATCAACGGCTCCGTCGGGGGCAAGCGCTTCTTCCTGGTCGGCATCGGCGGATCGGGCATGATGCCGCTCGCCACGATCCTGCGCGGGCGGGGCGCGATCGTCGCGGGGTCGGACCGGGGGCTCGACCAGGGCCGCGTGCCGGCCAAGTTCGACAGCCTGCGCGCGCGCGGCATCGCCCTGTTCGCGCAGGACGGCAGCGGCGTCACCACGGCCGAACAGATCGTCGTCGCCTCTGCCGCGGTCGAGGACAGCGTGCCGGACATCGTCGCCGCGCGCGCGCTCGGCTGTACGCGGGCGAGCCGGGCCGAACTGCTCAGCACGCTGTTCAACCAGAGCATGCTGCCGATCGGCGTCGCAGGCACCAGCGGCAAATCGACCGTCACCGGCATGATCGGCTGGATCCTGCATGCGACCGGCCGCGACCCGACGGTGATGAACGGTGCGGTGATGAAGAATTTCGCCCGCGACGACGCGCCCTTCGCCAGCGCATTGGTCGGCGCCGGTGCGCCGTTCGTCAGCGAGGTGGACGAAAGCGACGGATCGATCGCCGATTATCGCCCGCGGATCGCGGTGCTCAACAACGTCAGCCTGGACCACAAGGCGCTCGACGAGCTGCGCCGCCTGTTCGCCGACTTCATCGCCAAGGCGGAAACGGCGATCGTCAACATCGACAACGACGAGGCCGCCGCGCTGATCGCCGCCCTGCCGCGCGCGCGCGTCGCGACCTTCGGGATCGAACGCGACGCCGACTTCGCGGCGCAGGCGGTCGTGGAAGCGCCGTTCTCGGTCAGCTTCGGGCTGGTCGCGGGCGGCGGCGCGGCGATCCCGGTGACGTTGCAGGTGCCCGGCCGGCACAATGTCGCGAACGCGCTCGCGGCGATCGCCGCGGCGGTGGCGGCGGGCGTGCCGCTGGCCGAAGCGGCGCAGGCGATCGCCGGATTCGCCGGCCTGCGCCGCCGGTTCGACGTGGTCGGCCAGGCCGACGGCGTGACGGTGATCGACGATTTCGGGCACAATCCCGACAAGATCGCGGCGACGCTCGATACGCTGCATGCGTTTCCCGGGCGGCTGCTCGTGCTGTTCCAGCCGCATGGTTATGGGCCGTTGAAGGTGATGCGCCGCGAACTGGTCGCGATGTTCGCCGACAGCCTCGCGGCCGAGGATGTGTTGGTGCTGCCCGACCCCGTCTATCACGGCGGCACCGTCGCGCGGGAGGTGGGCAGCGCGGAGATCGTTGCGGACGTCGTCGCAGCCGGCCGCGAGGCGCGCCACATTCCCGAGCGTGGCGACGCCGCCGCTGCGCTGGTGGCGATGGCACGGCCCGGTGACCGGCTGGTCGTGATGGGCGCGCGCGACGACACGCTGAGCCTGCTCGCGGCGGAGATGCTGGCGGAGCTGGCCGCGAGGTAAGGGTGGCGGGCGGATGTAAAGCCCGCTTGACGTAAAGCTCGCTTTCCATGTAAAGCTTCCTTCACAACGAATCGAAGGAGGGTATCCATGCGTCACAGTCCCGCACAGCGTCGCTACAATCGCAGGCTGCTGATCCTGTCGGCCGCCTATGGCGTGCTGCTGGTCGGCGCGGAGTTGGCGTTCCAGCGGCGGATGATCGGATCGCCGCTGACGTTCGGGGTCGCGATCCTGCCGGCGCTGCCGATCATCGGCATGTTCGCCGCCATCGGCCGCTATCTGATCGAGGAGCGCGACGAATATCTGCGCATGCTGATGGTCCGGCAGTCGCTGGTCGCGAGCGGCTTCGCGCTCAGCTGCGCGACGATTTGGGGATTTCTGGAAAGCTTCGATCTGGTCGCGCATCTGGACGCTTATTGGGTGGCGGTGGCGTGGTTCGGGGGCCTGGGGATCGGCAGCTGCGTGAACGCCGCCATCGCGCGACGCGACGCGACCGGGGCGTTCCCGTCATGACCAATCACCTGCGCGACCTGCGCGCGGCGCGGGGGTGGAGCCAGCAGCACCTTGCCGACCAACTCGAAGTGTCGCGCCAGAGCATCAACGCGATCGAGACGGGACGGTATGATCCGTCCCTCCCCCTAGCCTTCAAGATCGCCGAGCTGTTCGGCCTCGCCATCGAAGACGTGTTCACCAGCCCTTCCAAGGAGAATTGATATGATCCTGCGCCCTGCTGGCGGACACGCATCCGTCCTCCTCCGCTCGCCTTCCGCACGCTTGTTCACGCGACTTTGCCGCGCGGCGGGCGGCACGGAACGGATGTTCGCCTAGGTCGCCAGAGATCCGGTGTCGTCCGGCCGCTTCCGCAACCGCGTAGTGACAGGTACGGCCGACGCCTCCGCCCCCGATGCGCCGCGTCGCGCGGCATCCGCGCGGGCGGGATCGAGCATCGACGGGCGGTTCCGATCCGCCACGCCTGTGGTGAACGTCGATGGTGTCGGCGGAGGTTACCCGATATGGTGAGGGCTCGCCGCGAGCGGGCTGCAGGGGGAAAACCATGATTTCGACCAGATGGACGGTGCCGGCGGCTGCCGCGTTGATCGCGACCGCGACGGCCGCCGCGGCGCAGACCGACCCGACGCCGTCACCCCAGATCCTCGTTTCGGCGACGGGCATGGTCCGCACCGCGCCCGACATGGTGACGCTGGGCTTCACCGTGCGCGGCGAAGGCGCAACGTCCGACGAGGCGACCGCCAAGGTGCGGGACATCGGCGGCACCATCCGCAGCGGCACCGCCAGTCTGGTCGGCAATCCCCAGGGCTATCGCGCGTCGACGTTCGCGATCACCGCCGTGCGCGCACGCGAATGCGACGCCAACAACTGGGGCCAGCAGCGCCTCTCGACCGGAGCCTGCGCGATCGTCGGCTATGTCGCGACATTGCCCGTGACGATCGAGACCGCTCGCATTGCCGACGCGGGGACGCTGGTCGGACTGATCGGGCGACTGGGCGGCATGGATGTCGGCATCCGACGGTTCTGGCTGCGCGACGATGCCGCGGCGCAGAAGGCGGCGACGCAAGCTGCGCTGGCGTCAGCCGAACGTCAGGCGAAGCTGATCGCGGAGGGTTCGGGTGGCCGGCTCGGCAACCTGATACGGGTGCAGGATGCCGATTATCGCGAGCCGTCGCCGGAGAAGGCCGAGGACGTGGTCCTGACGCGGGTCGCCGCGCCTGCGCCGCCGCCGCCGCCCCCGCCGGTCGCGATCAGCCTGGCGCCGGAGCCGATCGTGACGACGGTCCGGCTGATGGCGGCCTATGCGATCGTTCGTTGAGGAGGTTGCCTGACCCTCCCGCGAGCCGCGGGGATGTGACACTCGCCCGGCTATGATGACGTAAGGCCCACCCGCACCTCTCGGGATTGCGGGAAGCCGGCAGTATCGCGGCCTGCAATCAGCGCGAGTGGTGTGCTGCGACCGAGGCCCCTCCTGGCGTCAGGAGGGGCCTCGCGGTTCAATACACCCGCTTCTTCGGCTTGATGTATTCGACGTCGTCGGTGAGCGTGTAATCGTGAACCGGGCGGTAATCGATCGCGGTGGCGCCGCCGACGCCGCCCCAGCCGGCGAAGGTGGTGATCGTGTGCTTCATCCAGCCGGCGTCGTCGCGATCCGGATGATCCTCGTTCACATGCGCGCCGCGTGATTCCTTGCGGTTCGCGGCGCTGTCCATCGTCACCACGGCCTGCGCGACGAGGTTGTCGAGCTCCAGCGTCTCGATCAGGTCGGTGTTCCAGATCAGGCTGCGGTCGTTGACCTGCACGTCGGCCATCTTGCCGTAGATGCCCTTCATCAGCGACTGGCCCTCGGTCAGCAGCGCGTTGTCGCGGAACACCGCGCAATGCTTCTGCATGGTGCGCTGCATCTCGCCGCGGATCTCCGCCGTCGGGATGCTGCCGGCCGCGTTGCGGAATTTGTCGAGGCGGGTGAGCGACAGCTCTTCCGAACCCTTGGGCAGCGGGTTGTGCGTGCCGTTGGGCTTGCAGATCTCGGCGATGCGCTTGCCGGTGGCGCGCCCGAAGACGACCAGATCGATCAGCGAGTTGGAGCCGAGGCGGTTGGCGCCATGCACCGACACGCACGCAGCCTCGCCGACGGCGAACAGGCCGGGGACGACGGTGTCCGGATTGCCGTCGACCAGGTTGACGACCTCTCCGTGGAAGTTGGTCGGGATGCCGCCCATGTTGTAATGGACGGTCGGCGTGACAGGGAGCGGCTGGCGCGTCAGGTCGACGCCGGCGAAGATCTTCCCCGTCTCGGTGATGCCCGGAAGACGCTCGTGCAGCACCTTGGGATCGATATGGTCGAGGTGCAGGAAGATGTGGTCGCCGTTCTTGCCGACGCCGCGGCCTTCGCGCATCTCCATCGCCATAGAGCGCGACACGACGTCGCGGCTGGCGAGGTCCTTCGCCGATGGAGCGTAACGCTCCATGAAGCGCTCGCCCTCGGAATTGGTCAGGTAACCGCCCTCGCCACGCGCGCCCTCGGTGATGAGCACGCCGGCGCCGTAGATGCCGGTCGGGTGGAACTGGACGAATTCCATGTCCTGGAGCGGCAGGCCGGCGCGCAGCACCATGCCGCCGCCGTCACCCGTGCAGGTGTGCGCCGACGTCGCGGAGAAATAGCAGCGGCCGTAGCCGCCGGTCGCCAGCACGGTGTTGTGGCTGCGGAAGCGGTGGATGCTGCCGTCTTCCATACACAAGGCGACGACGCCGCGGCACTGCCCGTTCTCCATGATGAGATCGAGCGCGAAATATTCGACGTAGAAATCGGCGTCGTAGCGCAGCGACTGCTGGTAGAGCGTGTGCAGCATCGCATGGCCGGTGCGGTCAGCAGCGGCGCAGGTGCGCTGCGCGGGAGGCCCCTCGCCCATGTTCTGCATCATGCCGCCGAACGGGCGCTGGTAGATGCGGCCTTCGTCCGTGCGGCTGAACGGCATGCCGGCATGTTCCAGCTCGTAGACCGCCGCCGGCGCTTCGCGAACCATATATTCGATCGCGTCCTGGTCGCCGAGCCAGTCGGAACCCTTGACGGTATCGAACATGTGCCAGGTCCAGTGGTCCGGCCCCATGTTGCCGAGCGATGCGGCGATGCCGCCCTGCGCCGCGACGGTGTGGCTACGGGTCGGGAACACCTTGGTAATGCAGGCGGTCTTGAGGCCGTTCTGCGCGCATTCCATGACAGCGCGCAGGCCCGAACCGCCGGCGCCGACGACGACGGCGTCATAGGTGTGGTCGATGATCTTGTAGGCGGCGCTCATGCGGCGGCTCCGAAAGCGACCTTCAGGATCGCGAAGATGGCGACGGCGGCGGTGCCGACGGTGAAGAAGTTGAGGAGGACCATGGCGGCGACGCGTTTCTCGTCATGCTGGTAATCCTCGATCACCACCTGGAGGCCCAGGCGGAAGTGATAGAAGACCGACACGATCAGCAGGATCATCGGCACTGCCGCCCAGCTATTGTGCAGCCAGGTGTGGACGGCGCCGTATTCGTAGCGCGGCATGCGCAGGATCGAGAAGACGAACCAGAGCGTCAGGAACAGGTTCGACCCCGCGGTGACGCGCTGGCGCCACCAATGGTGCGCGCCTTCCTTGGCGCTGCCGAGGCCGCGGACGCGGCCGATGCTGGTGCCCGAACCCATCACTTCATCCCCAGATAGAGCCAGAACGCCGCGGTCAGCACGAAGCCGCCGGCGATCACGATCAGGCTGAACATCTTGTTGCGTTTCAATTCGAACGCCGCGCCCGCGTCCATGACCAGGTGGCGGACGCCGTTCAGCATGTGCGTGAAGAAGGCATAGGTCATGCCGATGCCGACGATCCAGCCGATCACATTGAGATTGCCCCCGTTCGTGGTGAACACGTCGCGGAAGTTCGCATAGGCTTCGGCGCCCGACGCGATCGCGGCCAGCCACCAGACCAGCAGCAGCGTGCCGACGGTCGCCATCCCCGAGCCGGTGGCGCGGTGCAGGATCGAGACCAGCATATGCGGGCCCCAGCTGTAGTGGAGCTTCAGAAAGCCCGAAAAAAGATGCGGGCTGCGCGGACGCGCCGGAGTGCGGGATGCCATGAACGGTCCTCGGGCAAAATCGATTGCACTGCCTATTAGGCCTGCCGTGCTGCGATGCAACCCATCCGCCGGACTCTAACCCCGCATTAACCAGCCCGGGTTAGACATGCTGCCATATCCCCCACCAGATGCCAGCCGCCGGAGACACCCTTGTCCGACATCGTCCTTCCTCCCCCCGCCAGCCTGGCTGCCGCGATCGACCTGCGGAGTCGCATCGCGGCGTTCGACGGCGGCGAGAATACGCTGGTCGAACGCGCGGCGGAGCTGTGGACGATCATCGAACCCGATGCGGCCGACATCGTCGATGCCTATTGGGCGCATTGGCGCCACGCCCACCCCGGTGCGGCGGAATGGACGCCGCTGGAAAGCGACCGCCGCATGCAGGCGGGCGTCACCTATCTACGCCACCGCTTCTGCCATCTGGATGGCAGATTGTGGGTGGAATCGCTCGAGCGGGCCGTCGCGTCGGCTTATGCCGCCAGCATTTCGACGATGGAGGTGCTGGCGATGTCCTGCGCCAGCGATCGTGCCGCGCTGAAGTCGCTGATGGCCCGGCTGCCGGCGGACGACCGCCGCCAGCCGATGCTGATCGATGCGCTGATGCGGCTGTTCGGGATGGAGACGGAATTAACCGTCGAGCTGTTCGGGGGCTTCGCCGCGCACAACGAGCGCGTCGCGCGCGACCGGCTGGCGATCGAATTCCGCGAAGGCATCGCCAGCGCGGTCGAGACCGCCACCGACGAGGGCCATGCCTTGCGCCAGCAGGCGGAGCGCAGTTCCGGATCGGCGCGCGGCATGCTGGGCAAGGCGAGCGAGGTGGCCGCCGCCGCAGAACAGTCCGCCGTGGCGATGCGCGAGGCGGCGCAGACCGCCGCCGGCCTGATCCGCGCGATCGAGGATGCGCGCACCGAGGTGGAGGCCGCCGCGGAAATCGCGAGCCGCGCCAGCGTGCAGGCGACCAACGCAGTCGGCATGTCCGAAGCGCTGAGCGATCACGCCAAGTCGATCGAATCGATCCTGGGCCTGATCCGCGACATCGCGGGCCAGACCAACCTGCTGGCGCTGAACGCGACGATCGAGGCGGCGCGCGCCGGCGACGCCGGTCGCGGCTTTGCCGTGGTGGCGCAGGAGGTGAAGAGCCTCGCCAACCAGACCGCGCGTGCCACCGACGATATCGCCGCCAAGATCGCGTCGATCCAGTCGGCGACGCGGTCCACGGTGGAAACCAACGCCAGCATCAAGACCACGGTCACCGAAGTCCAAGAATCCGCCGATCGCATCCGTTACGCGATGGAGGCGCAGGCGCAGACGGTGACGGCGATCACCGCCGCCGTCGACGAAACGGCGCTGGCCGCGGATTCGATGTCGAGCACCATCGCAGCGATCCGCGAGGACACCGAGACGGTCGCGGCCGAGATCGACAGCGTCGGCCGTGGTTTCGACCGGCTCGACGGACGCTTGAACACGCTCAAGAACAGCGCGGGCGAATTCGTCGCCAAGGTTGCTGCATAGGGTCGGAGGGGATGACGGGGGGAATGATCGCATGGCCAAAGTCGCAGCGCTGAGCGGGGATCGCCCCGCCACCCGCAGCATCGTCGCCCATCTGGGCGAATATGACTGGGACGGTTCGATCGCCGAATCGTGCCGGATGATCACCGACCTGCTGACGGACGAGGATTATCATGCGATCGCCAGCCGGTTCTGGCATCATTACCTGTCGCTGCCGGCGACGCAGGACATCCGCCACCTGTTCACCGCCGATCGCGTCGAGCGCCGGATCCGCGAAAGCGCGAACTATGCCCGGCTGAAATATAGTGCGCCGTTCGACGAAGCCTGGGTGCGCGTCGCCTTGAGCCATGCCGAACAATCCTTGCTGTCGGGCGTGCCGCTGCCGACGTTGCAGGCGGCG
This sequence comes from uncultured Stakelama sp., assembly GCA_964419295.1. Taxonomy (GTDB): domain Bacteria; phylum Pseudomonadota; class Alphaproteobacteria; order Sphingomonadales; family Sphingomonadaceae; genus Sphingomonas. Next base: position 9,262 of record CAYQPM010000027.1, read on the forward strand.
CTGGCGCAATCGCACAGCTTCACGGTGCAATCGCTCGAGCGGCATTGCGCGGGCGACACCGCCCGCCTCGTCCGGTTGTGCGACGCGGTGCAGCGGACCGCATTGGTCGAATCCGACCTGATGACCGGGCATCTGGCGGCGCGGCAGGCCGAGGAGAACCGCCAGCAGCGCCAGGCGCGGATGGCCGCGTTCCAGGAAAGCATCGCATCGTCGATCGACGGCGCCGCGACGATGGGGTCGCGGATCCAGCTTCAGGCCAGCGCCGCGTCCGCATCGACGCGCCACGTGCTGGGCAAGGCGAGCGAGGTCGCCGCCGCCGCAGAGGAATCCGCCGTCGCAATGCGCGAGGCGGCGCAGACCGCCGCGGGCCTGATCCGCGCGATCGAGGCTGCGCGCAGCGAAGTCGACGAAGCCGCGGCGATCGCACAGCGCGCCAGCGCCCATGCGGGCGACGCCGTGCGGGCGAGCGAGGCGCTGAGCGAGCATGCGCAATCGATCGAATCGATCCTGGGCCTGATCCGCGCCATTGCAGGCCAGACCAACCTGCTGGCGCTGAACGCGACGATCGAGGCGGCGCGCGCCGGCGACGCCGGCCGCGGCTTCGCGGTGGTGGCGCAGGAGGTGAAGAGCCTCGCCAACCAGACCGCGCGCGCCACCGACGATATCGCCGCCAAGATCGCGTCGATCCAGCACGCGACGCGCAGCGCGGTGGCGACCAATGCGAGCATCAAGGCGACCGTCGCCGAAGTGCAAGAATCCGCCGACCGCATCCGCTTCGCGATGGAGGCACAGGCCGAAACGGTGACCGCGATCACCGCCGCGGTCGACGAGACCGCGCTCGCCGCCGATTCGATGTCCTGCACGATCGATGCGATCCGCGAGGACACGCAGGCGGTCGCGGGCGAGATCGACTGCCTGGGCGCGGGATTCGGCGAAGTCGGCGACCGGCTGGGGCGGTTGCGCCAGTCAGCTGACGCCTTTTCGGCCAGCGTCGCCTAGCGCCGCACGGCCATTGTCCTGCCCTGCCCGCGCTTCTAAAGCCGCGGCATGGCAATGCTTCTTACCGGATCGAGCCGCGGCATCGGCGCGGCGATCTTCGACACCCTGACCGCGCATGGCGCGAGCGTCATCGGTCACGGCACGCGCAGCGGCATCGCCGCCGACTTCGCCGATCCCGCCGCACCGCAGGCGCTGTGGGACGCGGCGCTGGCGCAGGCGGGCGGCACGATCGACGTGCTGGTCAACAACGCCGGGGTGTTCGAGGCCAATCCGCTGGCACGCGATCATGACGACTGGGTCGCCGACTGGGAGCGCACGTTGCGCATCAACCTGACCGCGTCGGCCGAATTGTGCCGGTTGGCGGTGCGCCATTGGCAGGACCGCGGCAGCGGCGGCCGGATCGTCAACGTCGCCAGCCGCGCCGCCTATCGCGGCGACAGCCCGGCCCATTGGCATTATGCCGCCGCCAAGGCCGGGATGGTCGCGATGACCAAGACGATCGCGCGCGGCTATGCGACAGAGGGCATCCTCGCTTTCGCCATATGTCCCGGCTTTACGATGACCGGCATGGCCGAGGATTATCTGGCCAGCCGCGGCGGCGACAAGCTGCTCGCCGACATTCCGCTGGGCAAGGTCGCGGACCCCGAAGAGGTCGCCGCGGTCGCGCGCTTCTGCGCGCTGGAGGCGCCGGCGTCGATGACCGGCGCGGTGATCGACGTCAACGGGGCAAGCTATGTCCGCTGACGCATGGAAGGTCACCCTGCCCTGCACGCGCGCCGAGGCGGAGGCGATCGACAGCGCATCCGACCTGGCGATCGACGCGGTGCTGATGACCACCGAAGAGGTGGAGGACGATGTCGAGCGCTGGCGGCTCGACGCCTATCTGGAGCATGAGCCCGATGCGGCGATGCTGGCGCAGCTGCACGCATTGGTGCCGAGCGCGAGCGCGCACGATCCCGCGGTCGAACGTCTGGCGGATCAGGACTGGGTGACGATGAGCCAGTCCGGGCTGGAGCCGATCCGCGAGGGGCGCTTCGTCGTGCACACCGGGGCGCATGCGGTCGAGACGCCGGCGGGTGGCCGCGCGTTCCTGATCGAGGCGGGACAGGCGTTCGGCACGGGGCATCACGGCACGACGAGCGGGTGCCTCGCCATGCTGGATGAACTTGCGGTCGAGGGACGGCGGTTCGGCAAAGCCATCGACGTCGGCACGGGCACCGGCCTGCTCGCCTTCGCGGCGGTGGTGCTATGGCCCGAGGCGACGGTGATCGCGACGGACATCGATCCGGTCGCGGTCGACGTGACGCGGGAAAACGCCGCGCGGAACCATGTCGAGGGCGTCAGGCTGTTCGTCGCCGACGGTGCGCGCCATCCCGAAATCGACGCGGTCGCCCCCTATGACCTGGTGATCGCCAACATCCTGGCGGGGCCGCTGGTGTCGATGGCCCCGGAGCTGGCGGCGATCGCCGACCGGGGCGCGACGATCGTGCTCGCCGGGCTGCTGGAGACGCAACGCAAGACCGTGGTCGCGGCCTATGCCGCGTGCGGGTGCGCGCTGGAGGCGATCGACCGGCGCGGCGACTGGACGGTGCTGCGGCTGCGCGCCGGGGCGGAACGCTATGTGCCGACCGCACCGTTCGACCCAAAGGGCCGCGACGGCTGGGCACTGGACCTGTAGCGGCGGGCTAGCCGCGAAGCCGGGGACTATTGCCTAGCGCCGGGCCTTCGTCCGCGCATAATGCTGCGTGCCCTGGGTGATGATCCGATCGCCCGCGACGATGGCGGCGACGGGAATGTCGTCCTGCGCCTTCAGCTGCGCGTACAGCGGGGCGAAGTCCGTTTCGACGGTGATCCGCAGCAGTTCGTCGAAGCTGGGGATGACGAAGTAATTCTGCTGGAAATCGTCGATCCGATATTCGGTCCGCATCACCCGCGCGATGTCGAAGCCGATCCGGTTGGGGCTGGGATCGTCGAGCGCAAAGCGGCTTTCCGCGAAGCTCGACACGATGCCCGACCCATAGATGCGCAGGTCGTCACCTTCCTGGATCAGCCCGAATTCCACCGTGTACCAGTACAGCCGGCCGAGATATTTGAGCGCGTCGAGCCCCAGCGCGCGCTGCCCGCCGCGGCCATAGGCTTCGAGGTAATCGGCGAAGACCGGATCGGCCAGCATCGGCACATGGCCGAAGACGTCGTGGAAGACGTCGGGTTCCTGAAGATAGTCGAGCTGATCCGGGCGGCGGATGAAGTTGCCCGCGACGAACCGCCGATTGGCCATATGGTCGAAGAAGACGTCGTCCGGCACCAGTCCGGGCACCGCCACGACCTGCCACCCGGTCAGCGACATCAGCCGTTCGGACAGTTCGGCGAAATCCGGGATGCCGGGCTTGGACAGCTTCAGCACGTCGAGGCCGCGCAGATAGGCGTCCGACGCGCGGCCGGGAAGCAGTTGGGATTGGCGCGCGAACAGCGTATCCCATGTCGCATGCTCTTCGGGCGTATAATGCTGCCAGTTCTGGTCGATCGTCCAGTCGGCGGTAGCGCCGGCGGGCGGGGTGTCGAGCGCGTGCGATTCATCTGCCATGACGACGGCCTAGCATAAGGTTTCGAATGTTACGACATAGCGCCCGACCGACGATGCCGTTCCGCCGCTGGGCCGCGCGGATCGTGGCGGCATGCCTCGTGCTGGCGGGCGGCTATGCCGTCGCCGGACTGATCGGCGGCGCATTGCCGGCCAATGCCGACTGGCGGCCGCCGGAACGGGGCATCCGCATCTATGTCGAATCGAACGGCGTGCATGTCGGGCTGGTGGTGCCCAAGGTCGCTGCGGGAATCGACTGGCGCGGCTGGGCGCCGGGAGCGGACGTGGCCGATCCGCGTTATGCCGATTATGACAATCTCGCGATCGGCTGGGGCGAACGGACCTTCTTCCTCGAAACGGCGACCTGGGCCGATGTCCGGGCGGGCACCGTCATCGCCGCGGCATATGGCAGCGATGCGACCTTGATCCACGTCGAACATGTGCCGGCGCCGCAGGTCGGCGACACCGTCCGCAGCGTGCTGCTGCGCCCCGAGGAATATCGGCGGCTGGCGGCTTACATCCGCGCGAGCGCCGCGCCCGCACGCGGCCGGCACCGCGGCTATGACGTCAACGACGTCTTCTACGACGCGCGCGGCCATTACAGCGCGATCCACACCTGCAACGCCTGGGCAGGCGACGCGCTGCGCCAGGCAGGCGTGCGGATCGGCCGGTGGACACCGTTTCCGGTGACGGTGCTCGCATGGTTCTAGAGCGATTGCAGGCGGGTATCGCGCGCTGGCGAACCGAACATCCGGTGCCGCGTCGCACCGCGGTGGCGCGGTTGCCGGCCCATGCGCGGTTCGGCACCGGGTTCCTCGCACCCCCGCCGCCGCCCAAGTCGCTGGCGGCGAGCGAGGTGCCGCGGGTGGCGTGGATGCTCGCGACCCGCTGGCGCTACGCCGCGGCGCTGGCGGCGGTGCCGCGCGGACGCGGCGGGGCGGTGATGATCCTGCCCGGCCTGTTCGATGCCGATGGTTCGAGCGTGGTGCTGCGGCGGTTCCTCGCCGGGCTCGGCTATCGCGCGGAAGGCTGGGGACTGGGCCGCAACCTGGGCGTCAAGAGCGTCGGGCTGGATGCGGAGCTGCTGATCGCGCGGGTCGCGGCGCTGCATGCCGAGGCGGGTCCGGTGACGCTGGTCGGGGTCAGCCTGGGCGGGATCATGGCACGGCTGGTGGCGCATCGCCGCCCCAAACTCGTCGCGCGGGTGGTGACGGTCAGCTCGCCCTATGCGGGCAGCGGGCGGGCGACCAACGTCTGGCGGGCGTTCGAATGGGCGACCGGCGAGCGCGTCGACGACCCGGCGGTGATCGCGCGCAGCGAGGCGATCGCGGCGCCGCTGCCGGTGCCGTGCACCGCGATCTGGAGCCCGCGCGACGGCTTCGTCAACGGCTTCATCTGCCACGACGCGAGCGCCGACGCGGTGGAGGTGAACAGCGGCCATCTGGGCGTGCACATCCATCCCGAGGTGCTGATCGCGGTGGCGCGGGCGCTGGCCGGCGAAGAGGTGGTGCAGGATCGGTGATGGGCCGCGTGCGGTTGCGGTATGCGGCCGTGCGGTGCCGTCACCGCCGCGGTCGAAGGCTCAGTCTCCGGACAGGCGGGCATGCATCCGCCGGGTTCCGGTGAGCCTCACCGCGGGCAGCGCGCCGGGATCGCCGCCTTCACGGATATGACCGACGCGGCGGTCATCCCGGCACGGAGCTAGGCCGATCAATATCCGGCGCGATAGTCCGAATAGCGGCAGGCGTCCTGATCGTCGGGGTGCTTGCGGCATTGTGCCGCCGCCTTCTTGCGCTCGCGGCCTTCCTTGGCCTCCTGCTTGCGCATCTTGCGGCCGTAGTTGCGGTCGGCTTCGTCCTGGCTGGTGGTCGTCCAATCGATCGCCTTGCCGGCGACCTGGAACGGCGCCTTCACGATCGACGTTGCGGTGCCGATGCAGCCACTGGTGGCGAGGGCGAGAGGAACGAGGACGAGAGGGGTGATACGCATTACCGGTGATCCTTGGCCGCACGGCGGGTCTCCACGCCGATTAGCGGATAATCGGTGAAGAATCCGTCGATGCCAAGCTGCAAGGCCGCGCGGATCTCGGCCGCGATGTCGCCGTGCGCGCCGGCAACGGCGCCGCGGCGGAAGCGTTCGGGCAGGAAGGCGTTTTCCGCGCGATACGTCCAGGGATGCACGCGCAGGCCGGCCGCATGCGCGTCGGCGACCAGCGTCGTCGGAGCCGCACCCGTCCAGAGCTGCGCCTTGTCGGGACCGACCCCATAGGCATAGCGCGCGACCTGCGTCAGGCCGGCCGGCGTCAGCATCGCCGCATAGCTGGGCGCCGCGCCGTCCGCGGGCCCACCCTCCCCCGCCACCAGCTGGATCAGGCGGATGCGGGTCAGCGTATGGATGTGCTGGAGGTTCTTCACCTCGAACGACTGGATGAAGACCGGCGCGTCGGCGCTGTCCCAGCCGGCCGCGCGCAGTTCGGCGACGAGGCGATCGTCGGTCGGATGGCCGATCCCGGCGAAATAGGTCGGGTGCTTGGTTTCGGGATAGATGCCGATCGTCCGCCCGGTATCCTTGCTGCGCCGCTTGGCCAAGGCGATGATCTCGGCGAGGGTCGGCACTTCGAACCGGCCGTCATAGGTGGCGTTGCCGGGACGCAATTGGGGCAGGCGTTCACGGGCGCGCAGCGTCTTCAGTTCGGCGAGGGTGAAATCCTCGACGAACCAGTCGGTCAGCGTCTGGCCGTCGATCGTCCGGGTGGTGCGGCGCGCGGCGAATTCGGGATGTGAGGCGACGTCGGTCGTCCCGGAAATCGCATTTTCGTGGCGCGCGACGAGGACATCGTCCTTCGTCGGCACCAGATCGGGCTCGATGAAGTCGGCGCCCTGGTCGATCGCGAGGTCGTACGCCACAAGCGTATGTTCGGGCCGCGATCCGCTCGCGCCGCGATGGGCGATGACGATCGGCGAGGTGACGATCGGGGCTGGAGGCTGGACAGGCATGGGCCGATCCTGCCCGCTGGCGGAGGCCGATGCCAGTGCCATGGCGATGAGAGCGATTCGCAATCCGGAAACCATCATGACCAAGCGCGTTAGGGCTGTAATCCTACACGGGTGCGACACCCGATCTCGCGAGGCTTCCGCATGCACTTCACGATCAACGGCCAATCCTATGAGGCCGAACCGGACATCCGCACCTCGCTGCTCGACCTGTGCCGCGAGCATCTGGGGCTGACCGGCAGCAAGAAGGGCTGCGATCACGGCCAGTGCGGCGCGTGCACGATGCTGGTCAACGGCCGGCGGATCAATTCCTGCCTCAGCCTGGCGGTGATGCACCAGGACGACGAGATCGTGACGATCGAGGGACTGGGCACGCCCGAAGACCTGCATCCGTTGCAGGCGGCGTTCGTCCGGCACGACGGCTATCAATGCGGCTATTGCACGCCGGGCCAGATCTGTTCGGCGGTGGGCATGCTCGACGAGGTGAAGAAGGGCTGGCCGAGCCATGTCAGCGGCAATCTCGATTCGCCCGAATTCGACGACACCGAGATTTCCGAACGGATGAGCGGCAACCTGTGCCGTTGCGCCGCCTATCCCAACATCGTCGATGCGATCCGCGAGGTCGCCGAGCAATCGGGCGAGACCCGTATCGCACCCCGCCAGCCGGCGGAGGCGGGCGCATGAAGACCTTCATCTACGCCAAGGCGGACAGCGCCGACATCGCGGTGAAGGACGCACGCGTCTCCAACGCCAAATATATCGCGGGCGGCACCAACCTGCTCGACCTGATGAAGCTGCAGGTAGAGACGCCCGAAAAGCTGGTCGACATCAGCCGTCTGCCGCTCGGCGAGATCGAGGAGCGGGAGGACGGCGGGCTGACGATCGGCGCACTGGTGCCGAACAGCGACCTTGCCGCCGATCCGCGCATCATCGCCGGGTATGAGGTGCTGAGCCGGGCGTTGCTGGCGGGCGCGTCGGGCCAGTTGCGCAACAAGGCGACGACCGGCGGCAACCTGCTCCAGCGGACGCGCTGCTATTATTTCTACGACACCGCGACCCCGTGCAACAAGCGCGAGCCGGGCACCGGCTGTTCGGCGATCGGCGGGTTCAACCGCGTGCTCGCGATCCTCGGCACGTCCGAACAGTGTATCGCGACGCATCCGAGCGACATGGCGGTGGCGATGCGCGCGCTCGACGCGACGATCATCACGCTGAAGGCGGACGGCGACAAGCGGCGGATCCCGATCCACGAATTCTACCGCCTGCCCGGCGACACCCCGAACATCGAAACGGTGCTGGAGGCGGGTGAGCTGATCACCCATGTCGAGCTGCCCGCCCCACCCAAGGGCAAGCAGACGTACCGCAAGGTGCGCGATCGTGCCTCCTACGCATTTGCGCTGGTGTCGGTCGGCGGCGTGGTCAGCGTCGAGGACGGCAAGATCGCATCGGCCGCGCTCGCCTTCGGCGGGCTCGCCCATATGCCATGGCGCAATCCGGCGGTGGAGGCGGCGCTGATCGGGCAAGCGCCGTCCGATGCCGTGTTCAACGCGGCGGCCGATGCGCTGCTGGAGGGAGCCAAGGGCTATGGCTCCAACGATTTCAAGATTCCGCTGGCGCGCCGGGTCCTGATCGCAACGCTTCGCGACCTGACGGGAGAATGAGCATGTTCGGTTTCGGCGGCGGCGACACCAATTCGCTCACCATGAACAAGGCGCATCCCGACAGCCTGCTCGATACGGGCGTGCAGGATGTGATCGGCAAGCCGATCGATCGCATCGACGGCCCCAAGAAGGTGTCGGGCAAGGCGACCTATGCGGCGGAATATGCGCTGGACAACGTCGCTTACGGCTTCCTCGTCCGCGCCACCGTGGGGGCGGGCAAGATCACCGCGCTCGACGCGGAGCGGGCGAAGGCGTTGCCGGGCGTGATTGACGTCATTACCGATTACGCCAGCTTCATCCGCAATCCCCAGCAGGGCGGCGAGACGACCGCACCGACGCAGGGCGTGGAGAACGTCGCCTATCATGGCGAGATCATCGCGATCGTCATCGCCGAAAGCTATGAGGTCGCGCGCGATGCGGCGATGCAGGTGAAGGTCGACTATGCACCGGCCGAGGGACGCTACAGCTTCCTCGCCCATCGCGAAGAGGCGGAAAAGCCCAAGCCGCAGCAGATCCCGCCCCATCACAGCCAGGGCGACGTCGACAAGGCGATGGCCGAGGCGGTGCACACGATCGACGTCACCTACACCACGCCGAGCCAGAATTCGGCGGCGATGGAGCCGCATGCCAGCCTGGCGGTGTGGGAAGACGGCGCGCTGACGCTGTACGGCGCCTATCAGATGCCCGCATCGGACAAGCAGCAGCTGGCGAAGGCGCTGGGTGTGTCGGCGGACAAGGTGCGCATCGTCGCGGCGTTCGTCGGCGGCGGTTTCGGGTCCAAGCTGGGCATCGCGCCGGAAAGCGTCGCGGCGGCGATCGCGGCCAAGCGGCTGAACCGGCCGGTGAAGGCGGTGATGGCGCGCCAGCAGGTGTTCGACGCCACCGTGCGCCGTTCGAACACCGAACAGCGGATGCGGCTGGGCGCGGACGCGAACGGCAAGCTGATCGCGATCGGCCATGAATCGATCCTGTCGAACCTGCCGGGCGAGGATTTCTTCGAGCCGTGCGGCATGTCGACGCACTTCCTGTACGAAGGCGAGAACCGGCTGATCACGCACGATATCGTGCGGCTGGACTGGCTGTTGGCGGGATCGATGCGAGCGCCGGGCGAAGCGGTGGGACTGATCGCGCTGGAAGGCGCAATGGACGAGCTGGCCGAGACGATGGGGATCGATCCGATCGAGCTGCGCAAGCGCAACGAGCCGCAGGTCGATCCGGAAAAGAACATCCCCTATTCGTCCCGATCGCTGATCCCGTGCCTGGAGGCGGGCGCGGCGAAGTTCGGCTGGGCGAAGCGCAAGGCGGCGGGCGCCGATCGGCGCGGCGACTGGCTGCATGGCGTCGGCGTCGCATCGGCGGCCCGATCCAACATGCTCCAGAAGTCGGCGGCCAAGGTGTCGATCGACGGTCAGGGCAAGGCGATCGTCGAGACGGACATGACCGACATCGGCACCGGCACCTATACGATCCTTGGCCAGATCACCGCCGAGATCCTGGGGCTGCCGATCGAGGACGTGACCGTGCATCTGGGCGATACCGATGCGCCTCCGGGCGCCGGCTCGGGTGGTTCATGGGGTGCGGCATCGTCGGGTTCGTCGGTCTATCTGGCGTGCGAGGCGCTGCGCAAGAAGATCGCCAAGGCGATGGACGTGGACGAGGCGTCGATGACCATGAAGGACGGTCTGGTCATCGCCGAGAACCGCAGCGTGCCCTTACGCGAACTGGTCGGCGAAGGCATGGAAGCGACCGGCGAGATCAGCGGCGGCCATCAGGAGAAGACGTTCAACCAGGCAAGCTACGGCGCGCATTTCGTCGAGGTCGCGGTCAACGCGATCACCGGGGAGGTGCGGGTGAAGCGGATGCTCGGCGTGTTCACCGCGGGCCGCATCCTCAACGAAAAGACCGCACGCTCGCAATGCCTGGGCGGCATGACGTTCGGCATCGGTTGCGCGCTGTCGGAGGAACTGATCCACGACCCGCGCAACGGCAAGGTGGTGAACCGCGATCTGGCGGAATATCACGTGCCGGTGAATGCCGACGTGCCGCAGCTGGACGTCGATTTCCTGTTCGAACGCGACATCCAGGCGAACCCGCTCCATGCCAAGGGGCTGGGCGAGCTGGGAATCTGCGGCGCGGCGGCGGCGATCGGGAATGCCATCTACAATGCGACCGGCGTGCGGGTGCGCGACTATCCGTTGACGCTCGACAAGCTGCTCGACGGCCTGCCGGCGGTGTGATCGGATAGTTTCCACGCACGGGAGGACCCGGGCCGGGAGGCGGTGCAGGTCACCGCTCCTCTCGCCGGGAGCCTGCGTGCGTGGGAATACGCCGGCCCTTTGCCGCGCGCCGCCGCCATCCTACATTAGCCCGAACCCGCTGCGGGCCGAGGATCACCGATGACCGAGATGACGATGGACCGGGCCTATCGCCCCGCCGCCCTCACGCGCGCGACACAGGGTGTGCTCGGCAAGCCGATCGACCGCATCGACGGTCCGGCCAAGGTCAGCGGCAGCGCCACTTACGCCTATGAGGGCGCCGGCGGGACGATCGCCTATGCGGCAATCGTCGGCGCGCCGATCGGCAGCGGGCGGGTGACCCGGATCGACACCGCCGCCGCCGAGGCGCTGCCCGGCGTGCTGGCGGTCCTCCACGGCGATCCGCGCATGGTGACCGGCGGCAGCAATTCGCAGGCGCAGGCGCACAGCGGGACGGACGCGATCTTCCACTATGGCCAGCCGGTGGCGATCGTCGTCGCGGAGGATCAGGCGATCGCGCGCGAGGCGGCGACGCTGGTGGTGGTGCATGCCGAACCGGGCGACGACCGCTTCGACCCTTCGGCGCAGCCGGTGCAGACCGATCACGGATTGGGTTTCCTGCCCACCATCGACATCGGCGACCTGGACGGGGCGCTCGCCGCGGCGGCGGTGGTGATCGACCGGACCTATACGACGCCCGTGCACTTCCCCGCCGCGCTGGAGCCGCATGCCAGCACCGTGTCGTGGCAGGACGGGAAGCTGACGGTGCGGACCAGCAACCAGGTGATCGGCTCCGCCCGAAACACGATCGCGACCGCGCTCGGCATTGCGAAGGACGACGTCCGTGTCCTCGCGCCGTTCGTCGGCGGCGGCTTCGGCGGCAAGACCGGCGTGGGGCCTGAGGTGATCTTCGCCGCAATCGCTGCACAGCGGCTGGGGCGGCCGGTCAAGATCGCCCTGCCCCGCGCGCAGACCGCCTATCTGGTGCATCATCGCTCCGCGACGACGCAGCGGGTGCGGATCGGCGCCGGGCCCGACGGGCGGATCACCGCCTTCGCGCACGAGGGCGTGGCCGCGCAGAACGACGACGCCGGCTTCCTGGAACCGATACCGTTCGGTTCGCTGCCGCTCTATGCCGGCGAGAACCGGCGGTTCCGCACCGATCTCGTCCGGGTCGACCTGCCGGCGACGGGCGCGGTGCGCGCGCCGGGCGAGGCGATCGGCACCTTCGCGGTCGAATGCGCGATGGACGAGCTGGCGGAACGGCTGGGCATCGATCCGATCGACCTGCGCCGGATCAACGAGCCGGAGGTCGATCCGGTCAACGGCAAGCGCTTCTCCACCCGCCGGATGCTCGATTGCTATGCCGAGGGCGCGCGGCGGTTCGGCTGGGACAGGCGCCAGGCGACGCCGGCCGCCACGCGCGAGGGCGAATGGCTGATCGGGCACGGCATGGCCGCGGCGCTGCGCGGCAACTTCACCGTCAAGGCGCAGGCGCGGGTGCGGCTGGAGGCGGACGGCCGCGCGGTCGTCGAATGCGACATGACCGACATCGGCACCGGCACCTACACCATCCTCGCCCAGACGGTGGGCGAGATGCTCGGCCTGCCGGTGGCCTCGGTCGAGGTGCGGATCGGCGACAGCGATCTGCCGCCCAGCGCCGGCTCCGGCGGGTCGTTCGGTGCGGGCAGCGCGTGTTCGGCGGCGGTGCTGGCCTGCGAGGACGTGCTGACCGAACTCGCGCGGCGGATGAACGCCGCACCGGAGGATCTGGCGCTACACGACGGCAGCGTCACCGCGGGCGGGCGCACCGTTGCGCTCGTCGACCTGATCCGCGGCGAGCCGATCGTCGCGACCGGCAAGACCGGTCCCGGCAAGGAAAGCCAGAGCACCAGCCAGGCGAGCCACGGCGCGCATTTCGTCGAGGTCGCGGTGAACGCGGTGACCGGCGAGGTCCGCGTCCGTCGCATGCTGGGGGTGTTCGACGTCGGCCGCGTGCTCAACGCCAAGACGGCATCGAGCCAGCTGATCGGCGGCATGGTCTGGGGACTCGCCTATGCGCTGAGCGAGGATGGCGTGATCGACACGCGCAACGGCCATTTCGTCAATCCCGACTTCGGCGAATATCATGTCGCGGTCCATGCCGACGTTCCCCGCATCGAGGTGCATTTCGTCGAGGAGATCGACGACAGCGCCAATCCCGTCGGGGCGA
>CAYQPM010000028.1:0-21576 GCA_964419295.1 uncultured Stakelama sp.
CGATCCTGCACCATGTGCTGCATTTCGCGCAGCAGCCGGGTGCGGCGATCGCCGAGGCGGCGCGCGTGCTCGGCCCGGGCGGACGGCTGCTGATCGCGGACTTCGCGCCGCATGATCGCGAGGATCTGCGGTCGCGCGACGCGCATACGCGGCTGGGTTTCGCGGACGAGCAGATCGCGGCCTGGTTCGGCAATGCCGGGCTGGCGCTGGCGCGCACCGAAACGCTGAAGGGCGGCGAGTTGACGGTGACATTATGGCTGGGGCGCAAGTCTGGCGTGAGCTTGCGTGAAGTGCCGATGAAAAGGGTTGGTGCGGTATGACGATTTCGGTGAACCAGCTTGAAGAGGCGCAGATCGCGTTGAAGGCGCCGCTGTACGCGGACGTGGCGGGCGACCTCGACGTGTCGTTCGAGTTCTTCCCGCCCAAGACGGAAAAGATGGAAGAGCAATTGTGGGACGCGGTGCGGACGCTGGAGCCGCTGGCGCCCAGCTTCGTATCGGTCACCTATGGCGCCGGCGGATCGACGCGCGAACGCACGCATGCGACCGTCGCGCGGATCCAGCGCGAAACGTCGCTGGCGGCGGCGGCGCACCTGACGTGCGTCGAGGCGACTCGCGAGGAGATCGATCAGGTCGCGGAGGAATATTGGGCGGCGGGCGTGCGCCACATCGTCGCGCTGCGCGGCGATCCGCCCGCGAGCGGAGCGAAATTCGCCAGCCATCCGGGCGGCTATGAGAATGCGGCGGCCTTGGTCGCAGGACTCAAGCGTCTGCACCCGTTCGAGATTTCGGTGGCGGCCTATCCCGAATGCCATCCCGATTCGGCGAACATGGCGGCGGACATCGACAATCTGAAGGCGAAGTTCGACGCCGGGGCGACGCGGGCGATCACGCAATTCTTCCACGAACCCGAAACCTTCTTCCGCTATCGCGACCAGGTGGCGGCGGCGGGGATCACGGCAGAGATCGTGCCCGGCATCATGCCGGTCACCAATTTCTCCAGCGTCGTGCGGATGAGCGCGATGTGCGGGACCGAAGTGCCGGCATGGATGGCGCGGTTGTTCGAGGGGCTGGAGGATCATCCCGCCGCGCGGCAGCTGATCGCGGCGACGCTGGCAGCTGAACTCAGCCGCAAATTGTACGCCGGCGGGGTGAAGTCGCTGCACTTCTACACGCTCAACAAGGCGGAGCTGTCGTTCGCGATCTGTCACCTGCTCGGCGTGCGGTCGAAGCCGGTGGCGCAGGTCGCGGCTGCGTAGTTCGAACCCTATACTCCCGCGACGGCGGGAGCCCGATACCGGGTCTCCGCCCGCGCGCGGACACAAAGGAATATCCGATGACCATCCGCGACACGTTCCTGGCCGAAGCGGCCAAGCGCATCCTGATCACCGACGGCGCGTTCGGGACCGAGATCCAGAATTGGAAGCTGTCGGAGGCCGATTACGCCGGCAGTCTGGGCCTGGGTCACGATCAGAAGGGCAACAACGACATCCTCGCGCTGACCAAGCCGGAGGTGCCGGAGTCGATCCATCGTGCGTATTTCGCGGCGGGGGCGGATATCGCCGAGACCAACACCTTCTCCGCCAACCGGATCAGCCAGGCCGACTACGGCGCCGAGCATCTGGTCCGCGAGATCAACGTCGAGAGCGCGAGGATGGCGCGGCGGGTCGCGGACGAATTCCAGGCGAAGGACGGGCGCCCGCGCTTCGTCGCCGGGGCGATCGGGCCGACCAACAAGACGCTGTCGCTGTCCCCCGACGTCAACGATCCCGGCTATCGCGAGATCGACTTCGACCATCTGAAGGACGTGTACCGCGAACAGATCGACGCCCTGGTCGAGGGCGGCGCCGACTTCGTCCTGATCGAGACGGTGTTCGACACGCTCAACGCCAAGGCAGGGATCATGGCGGCGCTGGAGGCGGGTGACGCGCTGGGGCGCGACCTGCCGATCATGATGTCGATGACGCTGACCGATCTGTCGGGACGCAATCTGTCGGGCCATACCGTCGAGGCGTTCTGGCATGCGGTGCGCCACGCGCGGCCGCTGACGATCGGGCTCAATTGCTCGTTCGGCGCCGAGCAATTGCGGCCGCATGTGAAGACGCTGAGCGAGACGTGCGACACGCTGATCATGGTCTATCCCAATGCGGGCCTGCCCAACGAGCTGGGCGCCTATGACGAGATGCCCGCGACCACCGCCGGGCTGGTCGGCGAATGGGCGAATGCGGGGCAGGTCAACGTGCTCGGCGGCTGTTGCGGATCGACCCCGGCGCATATCGCGGCGATCGCCGAGATGGCGCAGGGCGTGACGCCGCGGCCGGTGCCGGTGGCGCCGGTGCGGACGCGGCTGGCGGGACTCGAACCTTTCACGATGGCGGCATGACTCCCTTCGACATCATCTCGCGGCTCAACGCCGCGCGTATCCACCACACGATCACCAGCATCAGGGACGATGCGCTGTTGATCGATGCGGCGGTGCCGGGCGAACGGTGGGAGATCGAGGTGTTCGAAGACGGGCACGTCGAAGTCGAACGCTACCGATCCGATGGCGAGATCGCGGACGAAACCGCTCTCACCGATCTGCTTGCTCGTTTCCCGGATAATTCATGACCAATTCCTCCGCCCAGTTCGTCAATATCGGCGAGCGCACCAACGTCACCGGCTCCGCGCGCTTCAAGAAGCTCGTGATGGCCGGCGACTATCCCGCCGCGGTCGCGGTGGCGCTGCAGCAGGTCGAGGCGGGCGCGCAGGTGCTCGACGTCAACATGGACGAGGGCCTGCTCGACGCGCACGAGGCGATGACGACCTTCCTCAAGCTGATCCAGGCGGAGCCCGATATCGCGCGCATCCCGGTGATGGTCGATTCGTCCAAGTGGGATGTGATCGAGGCGGGGCTGAAATGCGTGTCCGGCAAGCCGATCGTCAATTCGATCAGCATGAAGGAAGGCGAGGAGGCGTTCCTTCATTACGCGCGCAAGTGCATGGCCTATGGCGCAGCGGTGGTCGTCATGGCGTTCGACGAGGTCGGCCAGGCGGACACCAAGGAACGCAAGGTCGAGATCTGTTCTCGCGCCTACGAGCTGTTGATGGGCATCGGCTTTCCGCCCGAGGACATCATCTTCGATCCCAACGTCTTCGCGGTCGCGACGGGGATCGAGGAGCACAACAATTACGGCGTCGACTTCATCGAGGCGTGCCGCGAGATCAAGGAGCGCTGCCCGCACGTCCATATCTCGGGCGGCCTGTCGAACCTGTCGTTCAGCTTCCGCGGCAACGAGCCGGTGCGGCGCGCGATGCACTCGATCTTCCTCTACCACGCGATCCCCGCGGGGATGGACATGGCGATCGTCAACGCCGGCCAGCTCGACGTCTACGACACGATCGACCCCGAATTGCGCACCGCGTGCGAGGACGTCATCCTCAACCGCGATCCCGAGGCGGGCGACCGGCTGGTCGCGCTGGCGGAACGGTATCGCGGCACCGATGCGGTGGCGGAGAAAGCGGCGGCGGAATGGCGCTCCCTCCCCGTCACCAAGCGGCTGGAATATGCGCTGGTCAAGGGCATCGACGCGCATGTCGTCGACGATACCGAGGAATGCCGCCAGCAATTCGCACGTCCGATCGAGGTGATCGAAGGGCCGCTGATGGACGGGATGAACGTCGTCGGCGACCTGTTCGGATCGGGCAAGATGTTCCTGCCGCAGGTGGTGAAGAGCGCGCGGGTGATGAAGAAGGCGGTGGCGCATCTGCTGCCCTTCATCGAGGCCGCCAAGGAGCCCGGCGCCAAGGGCAAGGGCAAGATCGTCATGGCGACGGTCAAGGGCGACGTCCACGATATCGGCAAGAACATCGTCGGCGTCGTGCTCCAGTGCAACGGCTTCGACGTGGTCGATCTGGGCGTGATGGTGCCGTGGACGAAGATCATCGCGGCGGCGAACGAGAATGACGCCGACATGATCGGCCTGTCCGGCCTCATCACGCCCTCGCTCGACGAGATGGTGACCGTCGCCGAGGAGATGAAGCGCGCCGGCATGACGATGCCGCTGCTGATCGGCGGCGCGACGACGTCGAAGGTGCATACCGCGCTGCGCATCTCGCCCGCCTATGACGGGCCGATCGTCCATGTGCTCGACGCATCGCGGGCCGTCGGCGTGGCGACGACGCTGGTCAGCGACACGCAGCGCGACGCCTATGTCGCGGGCGTGGCCGAGGATTATGAAAAGGTGCGGATCGCGCGCGCCAACAAGGGGCAGAACGACCTGCTGCCGCTCGCCGAGGCGCGCGCGCGCGGGCTGAAGGTCGATATGGCGCTGAAGGCGCCGCCGGCGGCGCGGCCGGGCGTGCACGTGTTCGACGACTGGGACCTCGCCGATCTGCGCGCCTATATCGACTGGACGCCGTTCTTCCGTGCCTGGGAACTCGCCGGCAATTTCCCGGCGATCCTGACCGACGAGGTGGTCGGCGAAAGCGCGAGCGGGTTGTACGAGGACGCGCAGGCGATGCTCGACCGGATCGTGGCCGAGAAATGGCTGACCGCGCGCGGCGTCGCCGGGCTATGGGCCTGCCATCGCCACGACGACGACGTCTGGGTCTATACGCAGCATCGCGAATCGCATCGCAGCCCGGATGGCGCGAGCATTCCCGAAGGGTTCCACATCCCGAACCTCGACCGCACGCAGGAAGCGAGCGTCCGGCTGCCGTTCCTGCGCCAGCAGATCGCCAAGCGAGAGGGTCGCGCGAACATGTGCCTCGCCGATTTCATCGACCCGGCTGGCGACTGGATGGGCGGCTTTGCGGTCGGCATCCACGGGATCGAGCCGCATCTGGCGCGGTTCAAGGCGGACAACGACGATTACAACGACATCCTGCTGAAGGCGCTGGCCGATCGTCTGGCGGAAGCCTTTGCGGAACGGCTGCACGCCCATGTCCGCACCGACCTGTGGGGCTATGCGCCGGGCGAGCAATTGACCAACGACGCTTTGGTCCGCGAGCAATATCGCGGTATCCGGCCTGCGCCGGGCTATCCGGCGTGCCCGGAGCATTCGCTGAAGACGACGCTGTTCGCCATGCTGGATGCGGAGGCGAACACGGGACTGGAACTGACCGAGAGCTTTGCGATGCTGCCGACGGCGGCGGTCAGCGGTTTTTATTTCGGCCATGCCGAGGCGGAATATTTCGGCGTGGCGCGTATCGGCCAGGATCAGGTGGCCGACTATGCCGCACGGCGCGGCGTCGACCTGAAGCAGGCGGAGCGCTGGCTGCGGCCGAACCTCGACTGAGTTCGCCGGGGGCGAGGCGGACGCGTCGCGATAGCCGACGCGCGGCGAAGGAGGCATAGGTGCGATGGCGTGCCGGTGCTGCCCACAGTGGCGAACGCGCAAGGGCAGGCGGCCGCGATGCACCTCGTCCGGTTCATCGTGGGACAGCCCCGACCCGCGGTAACCGCTCAAGCCGGCGAGACGCGCCGTTAACCGCGAATGCTGCTAGTCGCGGCGGGCGGCCCGGCGCAGGACGGGACATGACCCGCGCCATCCTCGTCCTCGCCTTGCTCGCCGCGCCTGCCGTGGCTGCCGATACCAAGCCCTTCACCATCGCCGAAACGGGGCAGGGCTTCGCCGATCTACAGGATGCGGTGTCGTCGGTGCGCATGGGCACGGGGACGATCCTCATCGCGCCCGGCGTCTATCGCCAGTGCGCGGTCCAGCAAGGCGGGCGCATCACCTTCAAGGCGGTCGAGCCCGGTACGGCGATCTTCGAAAAGACGACCTGCGAGGACAAGGCGGCGCTGGTGCTGCGTGGCCACGGTTCGGCGGTCGATGGCCTCGTCTTCCGCGGCTACAGCGTGTCGGACGGCAACGGCGCCGGCATCCGCGCCGAAACGGGCGACCTGACCGTCACCAATTCGATGTTCCTCGACAGTCAGGAAGGCATATTGGGCGGCGAGCCGACCGGGCAGCGGATCACGATCGACCGGTCGACCTTCTCTGGCCTCGGCCAATGCGACGAGGCGGTGAATTGCTCGCACTCGATCTATCTGGGCAACAAGGGCCATGTGACGATCACGCGTTCGCGGTTCGAACGCGGCACCGGCGGTCATTACGTCAAGCTGCGGGTGCCTGACGTGACGATCACCGACAACAGCTTCGACGATACCGCGGGCACCAAGACCAATTACATGATCGACCTGCCCGAAGGCGCGCGGGGACTGATCGCGCGCAACACCTTCGTCCAAGGGAAGGGCAAGGAAAACGGCAGCGGCCTGATCGTCGTCGCGGCGGAGGCGAAGACCTATCCGTCGGCGGGCTTGCGGGTCGAGGACAATGACGCGCGAATGGCACCGGGCGCGACCGGCAACCCCGCCTTCGTCGCCGACCTCAGCCACGAACGATTGGCGGTGGGCGCGAACCGGCTGGGCGCGGGGATGCGGATGTTCGAGGTGCGGTAAGCCCGCCTTACGGCGTCGGCATGGTGCCCGGACGCAGATAGGCGAACATTTGCGCGACATAATCGACCTTGCCGAGCGCCACGCCCTGCGCCCGTAGGATCGCATACGCCGTCATCACGTGGAAATAGAATTGCGGCAGCGCCCAGTCACGTACGTATTGCTCGGCGGTCAGGTCGAATATCATCCCCTGCGGCAGGGCATGCGCGATCGGCGTCGCCGGGTCGATCGCCGGCGCATCCGCCGCGGCAGCCTCGACGATCGCCAGCGTCGCGGCGATCGTCGCGCGCGCATCGGCGATCGTGCCGGGGTGCGCCGCGGCGTCGCGGCCCCGCTCCAGCAGCGCCGCGATCGATTCCGGCATCGCTTCCTGCCGCAGGCGGAAGATGCCCTCCTGCGCCTGTACGCAGGCAAAGCTGACCTGCGTCGAGAGCGGGAACATGTCGGGCGCGAGGCGGGCCGCGAGCAACGCATCCCCGGTCGGCAGCGCCTCCGCTTTCTCCAGCCACGTGGACAGCGCGCCAAGCATCTGGCGATAGGTTGGCACCAGGATGTCCTGCAACGTCATGTCATGCTCTCCGGTTCGGCTTATCGGGCGCAGGTGTCGGCTTCGCCGGGATCGAGATCGAGACAGCGTCCGTCCAGCCCCGATACCCGCAGCCCGATCGTCGCGGCCAGCGTCGGGGCGATATCCACGGTCTCGACCGACAGCGGCTGTTCGAAGCCGGTCATCCCCTTGCGCCAGAACAGGATCGGCACGCGGCGGTCGTAATCCCACGGAGACCCGTGCGTTTCGACATAGCCTTCGGAGGGCGCCTCGATCGTCGTCACGCGCGGCTTCAGCAGCACCAGCAGGTCGCCGGACACGTTCGCGTTGAACGAGGCACGCGCGCGTTCGAGCAGCGTCCACGTTTCGGGCGGGCTGGTCGGCATCGGCTGGGCGGCGATCTGCGCGCGGGTGAAGGCGGCGGCGACCTGCGGCATCGCGGCGAAACGCTTCTGCGCCTCGGCGAGCACGCGGGCATGCTGTGCGGGCGTCAGGCCCTTGGCGATATAGACGTCGCCCTCCGCGCCGACCAGCACCGGCCCCTTGAGGCCGAGCGCGGCGGCGACCTGCGCATCGATCGCCTTGATCGAGGCATCGGCGGAGACATGGCTCTCCATCGGCATCGCATGCTGCTGCTGGCGTTCGGTCATGTCGTGCGCGCCGTGATCGGCGGTCAGCACGACCTCGTAGTCGAGGCCCCAGCTGTCGAGCGTCGCAAAGAAGCTGCCCAGCGTCTGGTCGAGCTGGTCCATCTGGATGCACATCTCGGTGCCCTGCGTACCGAGCGAATGGCCGATATAGTCCGTCGCCGAGGCGCCGATCGCGATGATGTCGGTATCGCTGCCCTGGCCGAGCTTCATGTCCTGGATCAGGCCGGCGGCGATCGCAAAGACGGCCGCGTCGCTGGCGGGCGAGGCGCGGAACGCCTTCAGGTCGCCCGCCGCCCGTTCGAAACGGCCCTGTCCGTAGACGGTGCCGGCGACGACGATCGGTCGATCGAGCGGCTTGCAGAAGGACGGCAGCGGCAGCGCCGGCTGCGGCCGCGCCACCAAAGCCGCAACGGCATCGCGGCCACGCTGCACCGCGCGCGGCACGGCGCGGCCGGCGTAGCTGGAATAGGTCTTGCCGTCCCACCACCATAATTCGTCGACCTTGTGGCCGCCCATCATCACCGCGGCGCGATCCTTGCCCGCGACGGAGACGACGCGGGTGCCGGGGCGCGCAGCCTTCATCATCTCGCCCAGGGTCGGCACCTTCAGGTGCTTGTCGCTGACGGTGTAGCTGTTGTGATCGGTGCCGGGGACGCTTTCGTCCTCCGCACAATAGACGGTCTTGTCGGCGCGGGCGACCGACAGGTCCATCCAGTTGTTGGCGACGATGCCGGTATGCGCCGGCCGCATGCCGGTCAGGATGGTGGAATGGCCCGGACAGGTTTCGGTCGCGGCGTGACTCTGATAGCCCGACGGGAAGACCGCACCGGTCAGCAGACGCGCGAAACCGCCGGTGAAGTGGTTGCGATATTGCTGGAACAGGTCGGCTGAGAATTGGTCGACGGAGATCGTCACGATCAGCCTGGGCGCGCGGGCGGGAGCGGGGGCCGGCGCGGGTGCTGGCGTGGCAAGCTGCTGCGCCGCGACCGGGGCGGCAGTGGCGAACAGGATTGCGGCGATCAGCGCTTTCATCGGGACACTCGTTTTCGTGGACCTTCGCCGCTATGGCGGGCAGCGATGGACGGGGCAAGAATGACAGATCGAATGATGGCGGCGATGCGCGCGCTGTGTTGCGCCGTGATGACGATGCTCTTCGTCCTGAACCCGCCGGCGGCGGGCGCGGATGCCGCACCGGCGCCTGGCGCGCCCGCGCACCTCAAGATGCGGCTGGTCGCGGAGAGCGATACGCCCCGCGCCGGCGCGGCGCTGACCGTGGCGATCGATACGCGGCCGGAGCCCGGCTGGCATGGTTACTGGCGCAATCCCGGCGATGCGGGCTTCGCGCCGACGTTCAACTGGACTCTGCCCGCGGCCATGACGGCGGACGCGCAGCCGCAATGGCCGGTGCCGACGACGCTGTTGATCGCCGGGCTGATGAACTACGTCTACGAGGCGCCTTACGCGCCGCTGGTGACGTTGCGCGTGCCCGCCGGGCTGGCGGCGGGAACGCGGCTGCCGGTGAAGCTGGCGATCAGCTACCTCGTCTGCACGAATGCGATCTGCGTGCCCGAGGCGCAGGACCTGGCGCTCGACCTGACGATCGGGAATGGTGCGCCGTCGCATGCGGCGGAGTTCGACCGTTGGCGCGCGGCGATCCCCAAGCCGCTGGATGCGGCGGCGACCTATCAGGTGCGCGACGGCAAGCTGATGCTGTCGGTGCCGCTGCCGGCGGCGGCGAAGGTGGACGAACCGGCCTTTTTCCCGTTCGGCCCCGACATGGTGCGCTATGCTGCGCCGCAGACGGTGACCCGCGATGGCGACCGGCTGCTGATCGCCACCGATGGAACGCCGAAAGGCCCGATCGAGGGTGTGCTGCGTATCGGCGAGACGCCGGGTGTCGGCGCGCTCGGCCTGACCGTTCATGCCACGCCGGGCGTCGTCGCGGCACCGGCGGATCACAGCGGCTGGCGTGCGGCGCTGCTGGCGTTCGCGGGCGCGGTGCTCGGCGGGCTGATCCTCAACATCATGCCCTGCGTCTTCCCGATCCTGAGCCTCAAGGCGCTGCACCTCGCCCGCGGGGGCGAGGACGAACGGGCGGCACGGATCGATGCTCTCGGCTATATGCTCGGCGCGGTGCTGATGTGCGTCGCGCTCGGCGGCCTGATCCTCGGCCTGCGCGCCGGGGGATCGGTGGTCGGCTGGGCATTTCAGTTGCAGGATCCGCGCATCGTCGTGCTGCTGATCGCGCTCACCTTTGCGATCACGCTGAACCTGGCGGGTCGGTTCGAGGTGCCGGTGCCGCAATTCGCCAGCCACGGCGGGGCGGCGGGATCGGTCGCGACCGGCGCGCTCGCCGCCTTCGTCGCGACGCCGTGCAGCGGGCCGTTCATGGGTGCGGCGCTGGGTGTGGCGCTGGTGCTGCCATGGCCCGCGGCGCTGGCGGTGTTCGCCGGGCTGGGGCTGGGGCTGGCCGTGCCGTTCCTCGCGATCGGTTTCGTACCCGCGCTGCGGCGGCGTTTGCCCAGGCCGGGGCTGTGGATGGAGCGGTTCCGCCGGGTGCTGGCGGTGCCGATGGCGCTGACCGTGCTCGGACTGCTGTGGCTGGCGTGGCGACAAGCGGGTAACGCCGGCCTGATCGCCGGGTTGGCGACGATCGTCGCGATGGCGCTGCTGCTCGGCTTCGGCGGACGGCGGCAGCGGCGCGGGCTCGGCTTCGGCTGGGCGCTGGCGCTGGCGGCGCTGGTCGCGCCGGCCGGGCTGGCGGCGGCGCTGACCGGCAGTGCGACGAAGCCTGCCAAGGTTGGCGGCGATGCGTTCAGCGAGGCGCGGCTGGCATCGCTGCGCCGGCAGGGACGGCCGGTCTTCGCCTATTTCACCGCGGACTGGTGCCTGTCGTGCAAGGTCAACGAGGCGTCCTCGATCGACACTGCGGGAACGCGCGCCGCGTTCGCGAAGAACAAGGTGGCGGTGCTGGTCGGAGACTGGACCGATGGAGATCCGGCGCTGGGCCGCTTCATCCAGGCGCACAACCGTGCGGGCGTGCCGCTCTACCTCTATTACGCGCCGGGAGCGGCCGAGCCGCGGGTGCTGCCGCAGGTGCTGACGCCGGGAATGCTCGCCGACCTGCACTGAGCGGCTTCGCCCCTCCGCAAGCGATGAAAAAGACTCGGCACGCTATTGTGCGGCGCAGCGATTGCGCACAGCATGGAACTTGGCAGTCGCGGGAGCTTTACCGATCTGATGGGGAAACGACCGGCGTTCGACGAGATCATGGGCATGACGGGCGACACTCCGCCGCGTGCCGCATTGGCAGCCCTGGGCCAGTGGCTGGAAGATACGCCCGACGACGACCTGCGCCGACGCCAGGAAGCGGCCGAGAATACGTTTCGTCAGCTCGGCATCACCTTTGCGGTCTATGGGGATACCGACACGCGCGAACGGATCATTCCGTTCGATATCGTGCCGCGCGTCTTCCTGGCTGACGAATGGGCGCGATTGTCGGCGGGGCTGGTGCAGCGGGTGGAGGCGATCAACGCCTTCCTCGACGACATCTACGGCGAACGCCGCATCCTGAAGGAAGGGGTGCTGCCCGAGGATTTGATCCTCGGCAATCCGCAGTTTCGTCCCGAGATCGCGGGGATGCGCCCGCCGCACGGCATCTGGGCGCATATCTGCGGCATCGACCTGGTCCGCACCGGTCCCGACGAATTCTTCGTCCTCGAGGACAATGCCCGCACGCCTTCCGGTGTGAGCTATATGCTCGAAAACCGCGAGGCGATGGTTCGGTTGTGCCCCGAACTGTTCCGCAAGTACCGGGTCGAACCGGTCGACAGTTATCCCGATCGCCTGCTCGAAACGATGAAGTCCGTCGCGCCGCACGGGCGCGGTCAGCCGACCTGTGTCGTGCTGACGCCGGGGCATTATAATTCCGCTTATTACGAACACAGCTTCCTTGCCGATTCGATGGGGATCGAACTGGTCGAGGCGGCCGATCTGGTCGTCGACGACGATCAGGTGTGGATGCGGACGATCGCCGGGCGCGTGCGGGTGGACGTGATCTACCGCCGGGTGGACGACGATTATCTCGACCCGCTGGTCTTCCGCCCCGATTCGATGCTGGGCGTGCCCGGGCTGATCGCCGCCTATGCCGCGGGCAACGTCGCGATCATCAATGCGCCGGGCAACGGCATCGCCGACGACAAGGCGATCTACAGCTACATGCCCGAGATCGTGCGCTTCTATTCGGGCGGCGAGGCGAAGCTGCCCAATGTGGAAACGTGGCGGTGCCGCGAACCCCAGGCCTTGCAGTACGTCCTCGACAATCTGGATCAGGTGGTCGTCAAGCTGGTCGACGGGTCGGGCGGCTATGGCATGCTCGTCGGGCCGACCGCGAGCCGGCAGGAGATCGAGGATTTCCGCGCCGCACTGATCGCCGAGCCGCATCGCTATATCGCGCAACCGACGCTGGCGCTGTCCACCGTTCCGACGCTGGCGGACAGCGGCCTGTCGCCGCGTCACGTCGATTTCCGCCCCTTCGTCCTCACCGGGTCGAAGGGGGTGCAGGTGGTGCCGGGCGGCCTGACGCGCGTTGCGCTGAAGGAAGGATCGCTGGTCGTCAATTCCAGTCAGGGCGGCGGGACCAAGGACAGCTTCGTGCTGATGGCCGATGACCAGCGCCAGACGCAGAGCATGGGTGGCATGACGCAGAGCCAGGGGTTCCGCCCATGATGCTCTCCCGCACCGCGTCCTCGCTGTACTGGCTGGGGCGGTATATCGAGCGCGCCGATTTCTTCGCGCGGCTGATCGAAGCGACGGTGCGCTTCGACGTCATGTCGTCACGCCCGGCGGGGGAGGTCGCCTGGTCGTCGGCGCTGGCCGTGACCGATACCGAGGCGGATTACGCCGCGCATGGCGGCGCGATGACCCAGACCGACGTCGTGCGCTTCCTGACCGTCGACACGAGTCATCCGGGATCGCTGATCCGCTGCCTCGACCGGGCCCGCAACAACGCCAAGGCGGTGCGGACCGCGCTGAGCCGCGAGGCGTGGACGGCGATCAACCGGTCGTGGCTGGTATTCGAGAACCGCGATCAGGTCGGCGACACGCAGGCGACGCTGCGGCTCGTCGAGTCGGTGAAGAACGAGACGCGCGGGTTCGAGGGCGCGGTCCACCAGATGCTTCGCAACCAGTCGCACTGGTTCATCCGGCTGGGGCAGGCAGTGGAGCGCGCCGACAATACGGCGCGGCTGCTCGACGTGAAATATCACATCCTGCTGCCCGAGGGCGAGGTGGTCGGCGGCGTCGTCGACCGCGACCAGTGGACGACCATTCTGCAGGTCGTGTCCGCAGTGACCGCCTATCGCTGGCTCTATTCGGACGGGCTGCGGCCGGCGAACGTCATCGACCTGCTGATCGCCAGCCGCGAACTGCCGCGCAGCCTGGTCGCGTCGGCGGAGATCACCGTCGACATCCTCGGCCTGCTCGCCGAGCGGACGGGCAGCCATGGCGAGGCCGACCGCATGGCGCGGATGCGTGCGTCCCGACTGGTCAAGACGCGCTCGGGTGAGGTGATCGCCAGCGGGCTGCATCAATATCTGCAGGCGTTCATCCGGGAAAACGGGCAGCTGCATGAGGCGATCGGCCGGCAGTTTCGGTTCGGCTGATGCGGCTGTCGATCGATCACCGCACGATCTATCGCTTCAGCGAGCCGCAGAGCCGGCTGGTGCAGATGCTGCGGATGACGCCGGAGAACAGCCACGATCAGACGGTCGCGCGTTGGCGAATCGACGTGGATTGCGACGCGACGATGCGGCGCGGTCGCGATGGCTTCGGCAATGCGGTCACCATGTTGTATTGCGAAGGTCCGGTTGCGCATATCGAGATCGCGGTATGGGGCGAGGTATTGACCAGCCATTCCGATGGCGTCGTGCGCGGCGTGACCGAGGCGCTGCCGCCGGCGGTGTTCCTGCGCGCCACCGAGGCGACGCCGCGCGATCCGGCGATCGCCCGTTTCGCCGCGGATGCGGTGGCCGGGCGGGACGGGCCGATCGGGCAGTTGCACCATCTGAACCGCGCGTTGCACGAACGCTTCGGGCTCGATCGCGCCCGGCCGACGCCGGGACTGAGCGCAGCGGCGGCGTTCGAGCGGAAGACGGCGACCTCCCGCGATCTGGCCCAGATGTTCGCGGTCGCGGCCCGCTCGCTCGGCATTCCGGCGCGTTATGTGTCCGGGTACAGCATCGTCGAAGGATCGGTGCGCCCGACTCCGCACGGCTGGGCCGAGGCGCATGTCGATGGCCTCGGGTGGATCGGCTTCGATCCCTGCACCGGCCGGTCGCCGCAGGAAGAGAGCGTTCGCGTCGCCGCGGCGCTGGACGCCCAGGGCGCCGCCCCCGTCGCGGGATCCCGGCTCGGCGAGGGCGAAGAGGAACTGGATGTCGCGGTGACCGTCTCCGCCGCGCAATGACGATGGCGGCACTGTGACGGGCGGGCGCGGTTAACCGGATCATAATCCACGCGATCTATCCCCGGCACCGTGGGGCGGTTTCGTATCTCGACATCGGGGCAGATGCTCCTGGGGCTGACATTGCTGTCGGCATCGTCCTGCGTTCCGCCGCAGAGCAGGGGCGCACGTATCTCGCAGGCGGTGCCGCCGCCGACGCCGCGGCAATTGCTTCGCGATCTTGCGCTCGATGTACCGGGCGACGAGCCTGGACTGGAAGGGCTGCCGGCCAGCTTGCGCGCCGCGATCGGCCGTGAGCCCGGCGCCGTACCCACCAGTGTCGCACCACCGTTTCTGGCGCAGACCCAAAGCGATCTCGACGCGGAGCGGGCGACCGAATGCCTGACCGCCGCCGTGTATTACGAGGCGCGCTCCGAACCGGTCGACGGCCAGCGCGCGGTGGCGCAGGTCGTGCTGAACCGCGTCCGCGACCGTGCCTTTCCCCATAGCGTCTGCGGCGTGGTCTATCAGGGCGCGAACCGGCGGACCGGGTGTCAATTCTCGTTCGCATGCGACGGATCGATGGCGCATCGGCGCGACCCGTCCGCCTGGGACCGCGCGCGCGCCATCGCGGCGGCGGCGCTGGCGGGTAGCGTCTATGCGCCGGTGGGCGGCGCGACGTTTTACCACACCCAGGCGATCCTGCCGTGGTGGGCGTCCAGCCTGTCACGCATCGGATCGGTCGGCGCGCATATCTTCTATCGCTGGCGCGGCGCTATGGAGGGGGCGTTGAGCTTCCGCGCCGCTTATGCGGGTGTCGAGCCCGATGCGCCGCGCCTCCTCGCGACCCCGACGGCGGGCGCACAGGTCGCCTTGTACAGCGACAGCAGCGACGATCGTGGCGTGACCGTGCACCGCGGCAAGCTGACGGCTACCCCGGGCGGCGCTGCGCCAGCTTCGGTGAACGTTGCGCGTGCGCCGCGGATGCTGATCGCCGCCGGCGTCCGGGTCCACCTCGGCAGCGAGGCGCCACGGCATGTGGTGACCGACGGCGCGGTCGTCGGCGAGGAAAGCGACCCGATCTGATCGATCAGGCGGGGGCCAGCGCGACCTCGCGGATTGCGGGCACGGGCGCGGCAGCGTCCTCATCCTCGAACCGCCGCCAGCCGTTCGGACCGAGCACTTCGAGCGGGCGGTAGCGCGTCTTGTACGCCATGCGCTGCGACCCCTTCACCCAATAGCCCAGATAGACATAGGGCAGGCCGGCGTCGCGGGCGCGGGAGATATGATCCATGATGATGTAGTTGCCGAGGCCGGGGCGGGCGCCGTGCCCATCCTCGTCGGCGGCGAAGAAGCTGTAGATCATGGACAATCCGTCCGCCTGGCGATCCGTCAGGCAGGCGCCGATCAGCTTGCCCCGTTCGCCGCTGGTGGAGCGGGTGCGATATTCGATGATCAGCGAATTGACCGGCGAATGTTCGACCATGTCGGCATAATCGTCCTCGTCCATCCCGGCCATGCCGCCGCCCGGATGACGCGCGGCGAGATAGCGGCGCAGCAACTGGAACTGTTCGTCCGTCGCCCAGGGACGGCAGGCCGTCACCTCCAGATCGTCGTTCCGGCGCAGCAACTTGCGCTGAGTGGCATTGGGTGTGAATTCCGGCGTGACCACACGCACCGACACGCAGGCCGTGCAGCCCGCACACGACGGACGATAGGCAACGCCTTGCGACCGGCGGAACCCGATGCGGCCGAGCGCATCGTTCAGCTCGGCAGCGTGCTGACCGCTCAATTCGGTAAACACCTTGCGCTCCTGACGCCCGGGCAAATAGGGGCAGGGAGCGGGCGTCGTGACGAAAAAGCGCGGGAAACGGAAAGGCGCAGTCACCGCCGGCAGTCCTCCTGATGGTGCGGTCCGCGGCGCGGCGCGAACGACATATGAATCACCGCGGTCCCCGTGAAAAGCGCCTTTACCATCAAAGAGAGTTAATGCCTGCCAGAGAGTCTTTGACGTACGCTCGTTAGGACCATAAACAACGATGCTGCGATGCGGAACTAATGTCAGCGTGGCGTGTTTCGCGTGTGCACTCAGTTGGGAGTTTATTATGAAGACGTTCGCCGGTTCGCTTGCCGCCCTCGCCATGATCGCTGCGCCGGTCGCCGCTACGCCGGCATTTGCGGCTCCCTCCAACCCCGCGTCGTCGCTGTCGGTCGCGAAGTCGGTGCGCGCCAGCACGCCAACTGCCAAGAAGAACAGCCTTGCCGGCGGTGGTCTGCTCGCAGCGCTGATCGTAGCAGGCGTCGTCGCGATCGGCGTCGTAGCTGCCACGCGGGACGGCAATTCCGACAGCAACTGATCTAGGTCAGCACATTAAAAGGGGGCTGCGCGCCGCGCAGCCCCCTTTTTTGTGCGTTCGGTGAAGCCAAGCCGGTCGTCTTGCACCGCTGCTCCCGACGTCAGGCCTGCTCCACCTGGCTGGTTTCGTAGCCGCCGTCCCGCAGCGCGGCGATCAGGCGGTTGAGATGATCGCGGTCGCGCGCTTCGCATTCGATATCGGTGACGAGGCCCTTCGCCGGCAGCGTGGTGAAGATGCGCTGGTGGTAGATCTCGATGATGTTGACCCGCTGCTGATCGAAGATGCGCGCAACGTTGAACAGGGCGCCCGGCTGATCCTGTAGCCGGACACGCAAGCGCGCGAGGCGACCCGAGCGGGCGAGATCGCGCAGCAACACGTTGGCGAGCAACCGCGTATCGATGTTGCCGCCGCACAGGATGATACCCACCGTGCGGCCCTTGAACCGCTCGGGATAGGCCATCAGCGCGGCGAGACCGGCGGCACCCGCCCCCTCCACGACCGTCTTCTCGATCTGAAGCAGCAGGCTGACCGCCTCTTCCAGGTTGCGCTCGCCGACCAGCACGATGTCGTCTACCAGTTCGGCGACCATCGCCGAGGTGATGCCGCCTGGTTCCTTCACCGCAATGCCTTCCGCCAGCGTGTCGCCGGCGCAGGGCATGTTGGTGCCGCGGATGCGGTTGTACATCGAAGGAAACAGCTCTGCCTCGACCCCGATGACTTCGATCGGGCGACCGGCGGCGCGGGCGACGACCGCGGTGCCGGAGATCAGGCCGCCGCCGCCGATCGGCACCAGGAACGTATCGAGCGTCGGAACGTCCTCCAGCATCTCGATCGCCGCCGTACCCTGTCCGGAGATGACGCGCGGATCGTCGAAGGGGTGGACGAAGGTGAAGCCGCACTCCGCTTCCAGCACGCGCGCATGCGCGTAGGCGGCGTCGAAGGTCTCCCCCTCCAGCACCACTTTCGCGTGATGGCCCTCGGTCTGCGTCACCTTCACCGTCGGCGTGGTGCGGGGCATCACGATCGTCGCCGGTACGCCGAGCCGATGGGCGTGATAGGCGAGTCCCTGCGCATGATTCCCCGCCGACGCGGCGATGACACCCTTGGCGCGCGCTTCCGGCGACAGCTGTAACAGCGTATTGAGGGCGCCGCGTTCCTTATACGCTGCGGTGAACTGAAGGTTTTCGAACTTGAGATAGACGGTGGCGCCGGTCATCTCACTGAATGTACGGCTAATCAGCGTCGGCGTGCGAACGATCGCGTCGCGAATGCGATCGTGGGCGGCTCGCACGTCGTCAATGACGACGGGGAGGACGGGCGCTGCGGCGAGTTTGGTAGCCATGTGGCCAGCTAGACCATCTGGTGCGGCGGGGGAACACCGCTTATGCGAACGATCATGGCACTCCCTTTTCCCCGGTTCGCCGGCTCCTTTTCCGCACCGCGGCTTGCGTTGCTGCTCGGCGCAGCACTGATGGTCCCGGCCGCGGCGCAGGCCGACGGCATCGTCGACAACGTCAACGGCATGACGCTGGACAAGGACGGCAGGGTCGTCCGATTCCAGGCGCTGCTCGTCACGCTCGATGGCAAGGTGAGCAAGTTGCTGTCGTCGAAAGACAAACGCCCGGACAAGCTCGACTGGCGCGTGGACATGAAGGGCAAGACCCTGCTGCCCGGCATGATCGATGCGCACGGCCATGTCATGGAACTGGGCTTTCGCGCACTAGAACTCGACCTGTCCGATACGAAGACCCTGGCGGAGGCGCAGGCGAAGATCGCGGCCTATGCAAGGGCCAATCCGGAACGATCCTGGATCATCGGTGGCGGGTGGAACCAGGAAGTGTGGGGGTTGGGCCGATTCCCGACCGCGGCCGATCTCGACTCGGCGGTCGGCGACCGACCGGTGTGGCTCGCGCGGGCGGATGGCCATGCGAGCTGGGGCAACAGTGCGGCGCTGAAGGCGGCGGGCGTCACTGCCAAAAGCGTTGCGCCGGCCGGGGGGCGGATCGAGCGCAATGCCGCCGGCCAGCCCGCTGGCGTGTTCGTCGACGCCGCGCAGGGTCTGGTTGCCAAGGTGGTGCCGCAGCCGCTGGGCAAGGACCGCAACGCGGCGTTCCTGCGCGCGCAGGCGACGTTGCTGAGCTATGGCGTCACCGCGACGACGGACATGGGCACGTCGATGGACGATTGGCTCACCTATCGCCGGATCGGCGACCTGGGCGGGCTGCGCGTGCGGATCATGAGCTATGGCTATGGTGTCGATACGACGTTGCAGATCGGTGCGACCGGGCCGACGCCCTGGCTGTACAACGACAAGTTGAAGCTGGTCGGTGCGAAGCTGTATGCCGACGGCGCCCTCGGGTCGCGCGGTGCGTGGCTGAAGGCACCCTATACCGATGCGCCCGGTCAGTCCGGCGCGGGGTTCCTGTCGGACACGGCGATGCGCAACCTGATGAGCCGTGCCGCCATGGACGGCTATCAGGTCGCGGTGCACGCGATCGGCGACCGCGCCAATGCCGAGGTGCTCGATGCGATCGACGAGATGGCGCAGACGTACAAGGGGGACCGGCGCTGGCGCGTCGAGCATGCGCAGATCGTCGATCCCGTCGACCTGCCGCGCTTCGGCAGGAACGGCATCATAGCATCGATGCAGCCGACGCACGAGACGAGCGACCGCAAGATGGCGGAAGCCCGTCTGGGTCCGCAGCGGCTTGCCGGTGCCTATGCGTGGGCGTCGATGCTGAAGAACGGCGCCAAACTGGCCTTTGGATCGGACTATCCGGTCGAGAGGCCCGATCCCTGGGCAGGCTGGGCAGCGGCGTTCACCCGGCAGGATGCGGACGGCCAGCCATTCGGGGGATGGCGGCCCGAAGAGGCGGTGACCCGCGAGCAGGCGTGGTGGGCGTTCACCGGCGGTGCGGCCTATGCCGGCTTTGCGGAGGATCGCATCGGGCGGCTTGCTCCGGGCCTGCGCGCCGACTTCATCATCGTCGATCGCGATCCGCTGCTCGCCTCGCCCACCGACCTGCGCGCGACCAAGGTACAGGAGACATGGGTCGGGGGTGAGAAGGTGTGGGCGCGGCAATAGACCTTCCCGCGATCGTCGCCGACATCGCGGCGGAAATGTCCGCCGCGCCTGAGCGGGGTGCGCCAGCAGACTATATCGCGCCGCTCGCCGCCGTCGATCCTGCGCGGTTCGGGATAGCGGTGATCGAGGCAGGCGGCACCTGCCACCTTGCCGGGGATGCCGACGTCCCATTCTCGATCCAGTCGATCAGCAAGGTGTTCGCGCTGACGCTGGCGCTGGGTCATATCGGCGAC
Source organism: uncultured Stakelama sp. (assembly GCA_964419295.1). GTDB lineage: Bacteria > Pseudomonadota > Alphaproteobacteria > Sphingomonadales > Sphingomonadaceae > Sphingomonas. The sequence continues at coordinate 19,756 of CAYQPM010000028.1, forward strand.
CAACTTTGGCGCCGGGTGGGGCGCGAGCCGTCGGGAACGGCGTTCAACTCCATCGTCCAGCTTGAGGCAGAGCACGGCATCCCGCGCAATCCGTTCCTCAACGCGGGCGCGATCGTGGTTGCGGACGTGCTGCTAGGGCGCCACGAACCGCGCGAAGCGATCGGCGAGATCCTGCGCTTCGTCCGGATGCTGACCGACGACGAAGGCATCGTAATCGACCGCGCGGTGGCCGAGGCCGAGCTGGCGACGGGGGATCGCAACCGCGCGCTGGCGAGCTACATGCGCGCGTTCGGCAACATCCACCATGACGTCGAGCGGACGCTCGGCGTCTATTTCCATCAATGTGCGCTGGCGATGAGCTGCCGCCAACTGGCCCTGGCCGGTCGTTACCTGATGGCGGACGGCATCTTGCCCTCGACGGGCAAGCGGATCGTGTCCGCGCAACGGGCGCGGCGTATCAACGCGCTGATGCTGACGTGCGGACATTACGATGGATCGGGCGAGTTCGCCTTCCGTGTCGGCCTGCCGGGCAAATCGGGCGTTGGAGGCGGCATCCTGGCGGTGGCGCCGGGACGCGCCAGCATTGCGGTCTGGTCGCCGGGACTCAACCCGCGGGGCAATTCGCAGCTGGGCACGCTGGCGCTGGAGCGGCTGGCCCAAAGGACGGGCTGGTCGGTGTTCGAGCCAGCCCGCTAGCCCCGCACGCTGCCGCACGTCACGAAAAAGGCCGCGGCACCCCCCGATGCCGCGGCCTTCGCTCCCGACGACCGGGGAGGAAAACGGGTTGGGTCAGGCGACCGCGGTGACTTCCTCGGGCTCGCGCAAAACATAGCCGCGGCCCCAGACGGTTTCGATGTAGTTTTCGCCTTCGCAGGCAAGGCTGAGCTTCTTGCGCAGCTTGCAGATGAAGACGTCGATGATCTTCAGTTCCGGTTCGTCCATCCCGCCGTACAGGTGGTTGAGGAACATTTCCTTGGTGAGGGTGGTGCCTTTGCGGAGCGAAAGCAGCTCCAGCATCGCATATTCCTTGCCGGTCAGGTGCACGCGGCTGCCGTCGACCTCGACCGTCTTGGCGTCCAGATTGACCGCCAGCTTGCCGGTGCGGATGACGGACTGGCTGTGACCCTTCGAGCGCCGGACGACGGCGTGGATGCGGGCGATCAGCTCTTCGCGATGGAAGGGCTTGGTCACGTAATCGTCGGCGCCGAAGCCGAAGCTGCGAACCTTGCTGTCCATTTCGTTGATGCCCGACAGGATCAGCACCGGTGTCGCGACACGGGCGACGCGCAGTTTCTTCAGCACGTCATAGCCGTGCATGTCCGGCAGGTTCAGATCCAGCAGGATGATGTCGTAATCGTACAGCTTGCCGAGATCGAGGCCTTCTTCGCCAAGATCCGTCGTATAGCAATTGAAGCCTTCGGTCCCGAGCATCAGCTCGATCGCCTTGGCCGTGGTCGGCTCGTCCTCGATCAACAACACCCGCATCGCGAAGTCCCCTGTTGGCGAGGCCGTCAGCACCCCTGCTGTCCGGCCGGCCCAGATTCATTAACCAAAGAACATCTGAAGGCAAAAGGTTAATTTGCATTTAATCGAGGGGTTACGGCGAGTCGCTTCAGCGAGTTGGCTGCGAATCGCCATCGGGATCGGTGGGCGTCAGGTCGGGACCGAGCAACGTCAGGTGCCGGCTGCGCGGTATGTCTTCGCCCAGCACCTCGCGCAGATAGAGGCTGCGGACGAGCGTGAAGATGACGACGAGCAACGCGGCCGAGAAGAACAGGCCGAAGATGCCGAAGATCACGCCGATGCCGATGATCGCGAAGA
>CAYQPM010000029.1:0-20659 GCA_964419295.1 uncultured Stakelama sp.
GACGCCACAGGCATCGCCCTCGCTGTCGGGACGATACATGCCGTGTTCGGCGAGACGGAGGCGTTCGGCTTCGGTCGTCATATCAGCTTCTCCGCGCGAAGCGCTCGAATGGTCTGGCGAGTGGCGGCGATCAGCGTCGGCAGATCGGTCCACGCCTGATTGGCGCGCTGGGCACGCGCCGTGACGTTGGTCGGATAGTCGTGGACCAGAATATTGCGGGTCGCGCCGATCTCGATCCAGCGATCCGCGCTGTCGATGCCGCCCAGCGCCTCGATCCGGCGAAACTGGTTTTGCGCCGATAGACCGGCAATCGTTTCGCCCGACAGAAACAGAAACCCGCGAAACAGTTTACGACTGGTCAGGTCGTAAAGCTGCTCGAACATCCGCAGCAAGGCGTGCAGTCGTTCCCACGGATCGTCGTCCCATCGCGATAGGGCGTCGGGTTCGACGGGGAGCAACGCCGCCATCCGGCCCGCAAGCCGTTCGAGGTGCGCCGCGAGTTCTTCCGCGGCCTGCACTGCCTCGATCGTTGCCGCACGCACCTCGTCCCGCGTCACAGAATCAATCCTTCACGGCGTGCGGCACGATCGATCCACCGATCGTCGCCATCCGTCGCGAGAACGACATCGATCTGTTCCTCATCAAGGGCCTTCCAGATCAGCGAGCGAAACCGGACTTCGTGCCCCACATCGGCTTTGTCCGCTGTGGTCTGCACATACAGGTCGATGTCGCCACCGCGGCGGCCATCGTCGATCCGACTGCCGAACAGTCGCACCACGACACCTTGGCCGAATGTCGTCGTAGCCGCCGTTTTGATGGCTTCAACCTGTTCGGCGGACAGTCTCACGCCGCCACCTTCCCCGCCTTGGCCTTCGCCTTCAGCCATTTGTGCATCGTCGCCGCGACGTCGCGGCCGTCGCGGATCGCCCAGACGACAAGGCTCGCCCCTCGGACGATGTCGCCCGCGGCGAACACGCCGTCGAGGCTGGTCATCAGCGTCTTGCCGTCGACCAGCACCGTGCCCCAGCGGCTGACGCCCAGTTCGGGGGCTCCGAACAGCGCCGGCAGATCCTCGGCATCGAAGCCCAGCGCCTTCACCACCAGATCGGCATGGAGCGTGAAGTCGCCGCTCGGGTCCGCTTCGGGCGCGCGGCGACCGCTGGCATCGGGTGCGCCCAACCGCATCTTGCGCGCGCGGACCGTGCCGTCGCCGTCGAAGGCGGCGGGGGCGGAGAGCCAGACGAATTCGGCGCCCTCCTCCTCGGCATTGGTAACCTCGCGCTGGCTGCCCGGCATGTTGGTGCGGTCGCGGCGGTACAGGCACTTCACCGACGCCGCGCCCTGGCGGATCGCGGTGCGGACGCAGTCCATCGCGGTGTCGCCGCCGCCGATCACCACGACATGCTTGCCCTCGGCATTGAGCGCGCCGCCGTCGAAGGCCGGCACCGCATCGCCGAAGCCCTTGCGATTGGATGCGATCAGATAGTCGAGGGCCGCCACGACCCGGTTGTCGTCGCCCCCCGCCACGTCGAGCGCACGCGCCTTGTACACCCCGGTCGCGATCAGCACCGCATCATGCCGCTGCCGCAACTCGTCGAGGCTCGCCTGTTCACCCACGCCAAAGCCTTCGTGGAAGACGATGCCGCCCGCCTTCAACCGCTCGACACGGCGCATGACGACGGGCTTTTCCAGCTTGAAACCGGGAATGCCATAGGTGAGCAGCCCGCCGGCGCGATCGTGACGGTCATACACGTGAACGTCGTAGCCATGGCCGCGCAGATATTCCGCTGCGGTCAAACCCGCCGGCCCGGCACCGATCACCGCCACCGACTGGCCGCGCGCCGGACCGGGGACGAGCGGCTCGACCCAGCCTTCTTCCCAGGCCGTGTCGGTGATGAACTTCTCCACCGACCCGATCGTCACCGCGCCGTGGCCGGTGAATTCGATCACGCAATTGCCCTCGCACAAGCGGTCCTGCGGACAGATGCGGCCGCAAATCTCGGGCATGGTCGAGGTGGCGTTGCTCAGCTCATACGCCTCGCGCAGGCGGCCCTCGGCAGTCAGGCGCAGCCAGTCCGGGATATGGTTGTGGAGCGGGCAATGCACCGAGCAATAGGGCACGCCGCACTGGGAACAGCGGCCCGCCTGATCCTCCGCGGTCGGCACCGCATAGCGGGCGGCGATCTCGGCGAAATCCTCCGCACGTGCCTCAGGCTGACGCTTGGCCGGATAGGCCTGCGCACGTCCCACGAACTTGAGCATCGAATCCTGCGCCATACGGCCTCCTTCACTTCTCGCTAAGAAGAAGCCAAAGCCATGTCACGCACAAAATAGTCGATATGTATGGGTAGCTGTCCTACTTTTCCGCATCTCGGATGCTCGCTGTTACTTGACCCGCTGCCCGCTGCGGAAAAGAGGACCGATGCGGGACTATGCCAACTTGAACGCGATCAGCGCGAGTGCGCCAGCGGCGATCCGATACCAGGCGAAGGGCGCGAAGCCGCGGCGGCTGATGACACCAACGAACCAGCGGATGACGAGGATGGCGACGAGGAAAGACACCAGGAAGCCGATCGCGATATCGCCGAGGTGCGCGCCGCTGAGATCATGCCGCGCCTTCCACAAGGCCAGCGTCGTTGCGCCCGCCATCGTGGGGATCGCGAGGAAGAAGCTGAACTCGGCCGCGGTCTCTCGATCGACGCGCATCGCCATCGCGCCCATGATCGTCGCGCCCGACCGGCTGACGCCCGGGATCATCGAGATGCACTGGATCACCCCGACGCCGAGCGCGGTCTTCCAGGTCAGCGCCTCGACGCTCGTCTTTTCCGACGGCGGCACGGTCTTTTCGATGAACAGCATGGCGAGCCCGCCGAGGATCAGCGCGATGGCGATCACCACCACCGCCACCGATTGGTCGCGGATCAGGGCACGGATCGCCGAATAGGCGACGGCGCCGACGAGCATCGACGGGACGAAGCCGAGCAGGATGTTGCGGGTGAAGCGGATCGCGCCGGCATCGCGCGCCAGCAGTCCCTGCGCCACCGCCATGAAGCGCCGCCAATAGACGACGACCACGGCCAGGATCGCGCCGAGCTGGATGACGATATCGAAGGTCGGGTCGCCCTCCGGCAACCCGAGGAAATAGCCGCCGAGCACCAGATGCCCGGTCGAAGACACGGGCAGGAATTCGGTGACCCCCTCGATGATGCCGAGGAGGATGACGATGAGCAGGTCCATGAACGTTCCCGGATCAGACAGGCAGAGGGAGGTGGCGGCTTAGGCGGCGAGCGTTTCGGCGCGACGCCCGAACCGGCCGGTGCGGCGGAAGCGGACCAGCCAATCGGGTGCGACCGACTGCATCGGCGTCGCCTCGATTCCGAAGGCGTCGAGGCCGGCGGCGCCCGGCGCGACGACGTTGTCGCGCTGGAGCATCAGCCATTGGTCCTTGGTGATCGGCGACAGCGGCAGGCTGGCGAGCAGCGATCCCGCCGCATCCGGCAGTTCCACTATCGAGGGCGACCGGCCGATCGTCCTGGCGATCCAGCGGATGATCTCGCCCATGCTCATCACATCGGGACCGCCCAGCTCGAACGTCTGCCCGGCGAAGCGGGCGTCGGTCGCCGCCGCCATGGCATCGCCGACATCGGCGGCGAAGACCGGCTGAAACTTCACGGGCGCGCGCAGGATCGGGACGACCGGCGATTTGCCGATCATCGTGGCGAAGCGGTTGATGAACTGATCCTCGCGACCGAACACGATCGACGGGCGGATGATCGCCGCGCCGGGGAAGGCGGCGCGCACCGCGTCCTCGCCGCGCCCCTTGCTGCTGCCATAAGCGGAGGGCGCGGCGGGATCCGCCCCGATCGCCGACATATGCACGAGCGTGCCGACGCCCATCGCAGCCGCGGCCTCGGCCACGTTGCGCGCACCCGTGACGTGGATACGCTCGAAATCGCCGGCGAGCACGCCGACCATGTTGATCACGACATCCGCGCCGCTGACCGCGCGGCGCACGGTTTCGGGCAGGGTCACGTCCGCGGCGACGAACTGGGTCTGGCCGAGCGCGCCCAGCGGCTTGAGGAACCAGGCGTGCCGCGGATCGCGCTCCGCGATGCGCACCCGCGCTCCGCCGCGCAGCAGCGCCTGCACCACGTAACGGCCGACGAATCCGCCGCCGCCGAAGATCGTAACCAGCTTGTCGTTCATGCGCCCGGGCCTTCTTTTTCGTCGCTTTGCTGACGTTCCGCCCCTTGCCCCGCGAAACCCGTGTTGACAAGCGCGCCGACCGCCCCCTAAAGGCCGCCGCCTACCCCGTGCCCAGATGGCGGAATTGGTAGACGCACCAGCTTCAGGTGCTGGCGATCGCAAGGTCGTGGAGGTTCGAGTCCTCTTCTGGGCACCATTTCCTTCCCGAGCGGAAGGAATAGCCGACTGGCCCGATGGCGGGCCAGCAACTCCGCCCGGTCAGTCGTTGATTACATGCGGTACGAAGCGCGCGGTGTTGCCGGTGATCAGGCCATCTTCGCGAATGCCGATGCCGACCGGTTCGCCTTCGACGATCCAGCTGCCGATGACGGGAAAGCACCCCGGCGCGGTTTCGGGCAACGGATACAGCGCCTGATAGACATAGCCTTGCTCGCCATAGTCGCCATCACGTTCGGCGACCACTTTGCCCGCCTTGCGGATCGAGACGTTGGCGCCCTCGCGCGACAGCAGCGGTTTGGCGACCGCGTCGCCCGACGGAATGGCGAAACCGGCGGGCAGCAGGTTTGGATGACCGGGAAACATCTCCCACAACACGGCCAAAACGCCCTTGTTGCTCCAGATCATCTTCCAGACCGGCTCGATCCAGAGCGTACTGCCCGCTTCGAGACTGGCGAGCAGCGGCTCGGCAAAGGCTTCGTCGACCAGCCATTCCCACGGGTAGAGCTTGAACAGCGCCGCGATCGGGTCGGCCGCATCGTCGATGAAGCACTGGCGGTCGTGGTCCCAGCCGATCTGTTCCATCAGGATCGGCACGGTGTGCAGGCCGGCGGCCTCCGCGGTGTCGCGCAGATAGGATGCGGTGACCGAATCCTCTCCCGCGTCATCGGCGATATGCGCGACGTGTAGCGTCGACGGCAGGTGAACCGACAGGTCCCGCCACTTCGCCACCAAGGCGTCGTGCAGGCGGTTGAACTGGTCGAGGGCGGGAAACCGCGCCTGCTTCCAGCTCCACTGGATGACGGCGGCTTCGAGCAGCGAGGTCGGGGTATCGCAGTTGAATTCGAAAAGCCTGGGCGATCCCGCGCCATCATAGCCGAGATCGAAACGGCCGAAGTTCAGCGCCGGCGGTTCCGCGTTCCAGGCGTGGCGGATCGCGGCGTGGACCTTGTCCGGAATCCCGAACCGGCGGAGCAGATCGCGGTCGCCGACGATCCGGTCACCGGCAAGCAGCAGCAGGCGGTACAGTTCGGCGGTTGCGGCCTCGATCTCGGCGACCTGCGCCGCGGTGAAGGCATAATAGACGCCTTCGTCCCAACAAGGGCGGCCATCGGCAGTGTGCCAGATCAGCCCCTCCGCCTCGACTTTCGCCTGCCAGTCGTGCCGCGGGGCGATCGTGACGCGGATCATGCGCGTGCGCCGCCGAAGACGTGGGCGGAGGCGCCGAAGCCGCCGCGGCTGATCGCACCGGCGCGCGTCACCTGCGTCGTCGCGGGCGCCCGCCCGTAACTGCGGCCGGGCGCACGGGCGTAGGACCCGCCGGCGACCCGTTCCCCGTACGGCGGGATCACCGCATTGCGTGCGAGGAAATACCATAGGAAGGGGCTGGCGCCGACATGCCCGCCCGATTGCGCCTGCTGTCGCCGACATTGATCGTCGTCGACGCGATTGCCCGCGCGGTCGGTGCAAACCGCGGTGTCGCCCTGCGCCGTCCAGCCATCGTCCTGGCTGTTGCTGCACGCGCTGGCCAGCAAGGCCGCCGCGACGCCCGTCGTGAACTTCAGATCCACCCGCATCCACCCTTCTTCCACCGCGATCGCGGAATACGGCGCAGGATAGTCCAGCACGCCGCGCGCATCCAGAGCGGAGGGCCACGATGCGACCTTGCGGCGGGCGATCCCCAACAGGGTGAAACATCGTTCATGACTTCGTCACGCCCGCAGCAGCATTACACCCGCTTTGGTGGCGGTCGACGCAGCGTTACCCCCATTTTCGCAGAATATACCGCGTCGCAGATCGACGCGGAGGGAGCAAAGACGACATTCGTCATGCGCCCGGCGTTTTTATTGTGCCTCGCGCCAAGCAAAAGCAGAGTTTTCGCCTGTCACAGGCTTGACGCAAACCCGGGCATGCGTACGGCTGGCGTCGGTCAAAGGAGCAAACTATGACTGATGAAACGTCCGATCTGAATGCGGTCGAACTGGCAACCGAATTGACGATTGCTTGGCTCGGCAACCCCAATACCCGTATCTCCGCCGACGAGGTTCCAGCCTTTCTCGGCAAGATGCACGATACCGTGTCGGCACTGTTCGGCGCCAACAGCCCGGCGGCTGAGCCGCAGACCCCGACCGAATACACGCCCGCCGTGTCGGTGCGTAAGTCGCTTGCATCGAAAGATCACATCATTTCGATGATAGATGGCAAGGGTTACAAGACCTTGCGCCGTCACCTGGCGACGCACGGGATGACGCCGGCGGAATATCGCGAGCGTTATGGCCTGAAGGCCGATTACCCGATGGTCGCCGAAAACTATTCGGAAAGCCGCCGCGCGATGGCGAAGAAGATCGGCCTCGGCCGCAAGCCCGGCGCACGCAAGGGCGACGGCGGCGCAGCGCCGACGGGCAAGGGACGCAAGACGAGCAGCGAAGCTGCCGGCGCCTGATCGCCTTTGCCATGCCGCGCCGCCCCCACCGCGCGGCACGGCTGGGAAACGATAGAAACCCGCGCGATGGCATGGTCATCGCGCGGGTTTTTCGTACGGAGCGATTACTGCCCGAAGCTGCCCTTGCGATACAACAGCGTGATCGCGACGCGGCGGTTGCGCGGATCGCCGGGATCATTGGTGATGATCGGTTCGCGGTCCGCGACCCCTTCGATTCGTTCGAAGCGGTTTTCGGGAGTTCCGCCGAGCGCCAGTTGGCGTCGCGTCGCCTCGGCGCGGCCCGACGACAACATCCAGTTGTTCATCGCGCGCGGATCGCCATAGGGCACGCTGTCGGTGTGGCCACGGATCATGATCGTGTTCGGCGTTCCCGCGATCGTGCTGGCGATCATGCCGATCAGTTCCGCCGCACGGGGATCGAGCGCGGTCGTGCCGAGCGCGAACATCGAATAATCGGCATCGTCGACCAGATCGATGCGCAGTCCGTCCTGCGTCGGCACGAAGCGAACGTGGCTGGCGATCTTCGCCAGGCGCTCCGACCCCTTGATCTGCTTTTCGAGCTGCTCCTTGATCGCCTGGAACGCCTGCTTGTCCAGCGCCATCGCGGTCGGGTTGCGCAGCGAACCCCGGTCGCCGGTGCCGCTCTTCTGTCCGCCCGATTGGTTCATCGGGATGCCGATCGAGGCGATCGGCGCGGATGCCGCCTTCGGCCCCAACTTGTTGTTGCTGAGGATCGATTCGCCGCCGAGCACGCCGCTGCCGCCGAGGCCCGTCACCTTCTTGTCGAGCAGCGTCGGCGCGAAATAGTCGGCGATCCCCTTGCGCTGCTTCTCGGTCGTGGCGCCGAGCAGCCAGAGCAGGAGGAAGAAGGCCATCATCGCGGTGACGAAATCGGCATAGGCGACCTTCCACGCGCCGCCGTGATGGGCCGCGTGACCGCCGTCGATGATCTTCTTGACGATGACGATCTTGGGCGGCTGGTTGTTGCCGTGCGGTGCTGCGCGCGCCATGGTTCAGTTGCGCCCCATCTTATTTACCGCGCAGGCCATCGAAGACCTCGGCGAAGCCGGGCTGGTTCTTGTGCGCGATGCCGGACCGCGCCGCCTCGATCACCAGCGGCTGCGGGTGACCGTGCAGCGAGGCGATGATGATCTGCTTGACGACGTCGTAGATCGCGCCGTCCGCGTCGATCACCTGCTTCAGGCGCCCGGCGAGCGGCGATACGATGCCATAGGCGAGCAGCACGCCCATGAAGGTGCCGACGAGCGCCGACCCGATCATGCCGCCCAGTACCGAAGGCGGTTTGTCGATCGATCCCATCGTCTTCACGATGCCGAGCACCGCGGCGACGATGCCGAGCGCGGGCAGCGAATCGGCCAGGCTGGACAGCGTGGTGTGCGGCCCCTCGACGGCGTGGTGATGGGTCTTGATCGAATGATCCATGACCTCTTCGACCGCATGGACGTCGAGCGTGCCGGACGAGACGACGACGAGGCGCAGCGTGTCGGCGATCAGGTTGACCAGGGTGTGATCGGCCAGCAGGCGCGGATATTCGCTGAACACCGCGGACGACTTGGGATCCTCGACATGCGGTTCGAGTGCGATCGGCCCGTCCATGCGCAGCATCTTCATCAGCTTGCTGACGAGGAAGATGACGTCGAGATAGTCCTGCTTCTTGTACTTGGGTCCCTTGAACACCTTGGCCAGGCCACCGCCCATCGCCTTCAGCTCGGTGCCGGAATTGCCGATGATCAGCGCGCCGGCCGCGGCGCCGCCGATGATGAGCATTTCGTGCGGGATGGCCTCCATCACCGGGCCTAGCGCGCCGCCGGTGATGGCGAAGCCGCCGAACACCATGGCGAGAAGGACGACGAGACCGATGGCTGGAAACACTGTGGGACACCCCCGTTGCGCCGGCAGGGCCGGCAACCCGATCACACCGGGTTAACCGCATTTCCTAGACAAGTGGTTACCAAGCAGGCGGCTTTGTTCGCAACGGCACGATATCGCCGGGCGAAAGGCGGGCGTCGCGCGTCACGGGCGTGCCGACGAGCACTGCCGCACACGCGTTCGCTTCGGTCGTCGAGGAGCGGCCGGCGCGCGCGCGCTGCCGCCAAACGCCTGCGTTACTTCAGGTAATCGAACAGCGACAGGCTCGACAGCTTGGTGAAGCTCGCCTGCGTCGCGCTCAGCGCGGTCATCATCTGCTGCAACTGGACCGCCGCGTCGGTGATATCGACCTGTTCCAGCTTGCCGCGCAGATCGGCGCGATCGGTGTTGGCGGTCATCAGCAATTGCTGTTGCAGTTCGACTCGCGCGCCGCGGGCGCCGACCGACGACTGCACGACGCCGAGCTGATCGGTCGCGGCCGACAGGTCGTCGAGCGAACTGGAGATGGTCGCCGACACGTCGCCGCCCGCCTGCAGGGCCGTGGCCAGCTTGCTGAGCATCTCGAGCGTGTTCTTGCCGCCGCCGAGATTGAAGATGCGATCCGCGGTCTCGGTCGCCTGCACCGACTGGCCTTCGCCGATCGGCACTTCGGACACATTGGGATCCGCCGAGGCGAAGGTATAGGTGCCATCGCCCTTGTCGGTAACGGCCTGCCCTCCGCTCGCGGTCCCGAACAGCGGCTGTCCCCGCACGCTCTTGGTGTTGGCGAGCCCGACGAGCGACTGGACGATCGAATCGATCTCGACGCCGATAATCTTGCGGGAGGCATCGTTTTCGGTGCCGGTCGCGGCCCGGGTCGCGAGCTCAGTCACGCGCGCCAGCTGCGTCGCCATCTGCTGGAGGACGCCGTCCGCCTGATCCAGCAGCGAGCCCGCGAGCGTCATGTTCGTGGCGTAGACGTCGGCATCCGCATCCTTGCGGTCGAGCTCGGCGAGCTGCTGCGCGGCCGCGGGATCGTCGGACGGCTTCAACAGCTTCTTGCCGGTGGAGATCTGCGCCTGCAGCTCGTTCGCGCGCGCGCTCATCGACGACAGACGGGTCGACGCGTTGCTGTAGAACATGTTGGTGGAGATCTGCATCGCGCGTCCTACCGGATGTCGAGGATGGTCTGCATGGTTTCCCGTGCGATCTGGATGACGCGGCCGGATGCCGCATAGGCTTGCTGGAAGCGGATCAGATCGACCGCTTCGGAATCGAGATTGACGCCGGTCGAGCCCGACAGGGCGCTTGCCGCGCCATCACGGATCGATGTCTGCGCGTCCGCAATGGTGTTGCGCTGTTTGAAGGCGGTCGCATTGTCGGTGACGAGCGTCGTCAGCGACGCCTCGAACCCCTGGGTGACGCGCCGGGCTTCCAGCGCCTTCAGGTTCGACGCGTCCCGCACGCCGCCCGCCGGCGTCGTGCCGGCAGCGGCCGTCGCCGCCGCAATGTCGTTGCCCGCGAAGCCGTCGACGAGCGTGATGTCGGTCGACGTGCCGCCGACCTTGAACATGTCGGTGCCCGTCGCGCCCGTGCGGTCCGCGCCGGCCGCCTGGTTGTCATTGACAGCTTTGACGAACGAGTCCGCAACCGAGTTCAGCGACTGGCGAATGGCGGAAACCCGCTGCGCGCCGTCGCTGATCCCGGCGACGGTGCCGCCGTTCGGCGCGACCTGCGTCACGACATTGCGATAATTGACGTCGAACACCGCATCGCCGTTCGCCGCACGCGAGAAGGTGACCGTACCGCTCCCCGCTCCCTGGACGAACGCCGGCCCTTCGGCGCCGCCCAGCTTGACGTTGGCGCGGCCGATCGAGTCCAGCTTGACGTCGACATCGACCAGTTCGCTCATCTGCGACAGGATGTTGTCGCGCTGGTCCATCAGCTGCGCGGCGGCGGTGCTGCCGGGCTGCGAGCGGCTGAGGCCTTCGTTGATCTTGGTCAGCGACGAACCGAGGGACGTCAGCCCCTGCGCCGCCTGGTTGCCGGCGGTGTTGAGATCGGAATCGACCTGATCGAATGCCTGGCCGGTCGCGCGGAAGGCGAGCGCCGCAGAATCGGCCGCGCTGACCATGCCGGTCCGCAATGCGGTCGAATCGGGTTCGGCGGCCAGCGCCTGCGCCGAGCCGAAAAACGACGTGACGCGCGTGGTGAGCTGGTTGCCGGTGAGCGCGCCCTGGATGCGATCCAGCCATTCGGCACCCTTGGTGGTGCGCGTCAGATCGCTGGTCGAGGCGCGCAGCGCGGTGGCCGAATAGGCGTCGTTCGAACGGGTCACCCCGGTCATCGCCACGCCGTTGCCGGCACCGTAACCGTTGATCGAGCCGGTGCCGCCCGTAACCTCGTTGAGGGTTACCGCACGGCGGGCATAGCCGACCGAACTCACGTTGGCGATATTCTCGCCAACGGTAGCTAGCGCGGTCTGGTACGCGCGGACGCCGGACGCGCCGATCGACAGCATATCGCTCATCTGGGCGGATCTGCCGTAGAGTCATTAAGATCGCCTTGCGACTTGGCGAGAAACGCCGTCATCGCCTTGCCGATACCGAGCGGCGTGGACTCCGCCATGCTCTGCGAAACGCGGGCGTCCTGCATTTCGGTGAAGGTGTCGAGCGCCTTCGAATCGAACAGCGGGTCGGCCAGTTTCGCCTGGCGCATGCTCTTCAGCATCATGCCGGTGAACACCGCTTCGAACTGCTGCCCCGCCTTCTTGAGGTTGGCGGCGCTCTTCAGGCGCGACGTATCGCCGGAGATGCCGCCGACGCTGGTGACCGACAGGTTGCTCACAGCACGATCAACTCGGCCTTGAGGCTGCCGGCTTCCTTCAGCGCTTCGAGGATCGCGACGAGGTCGGCCGGCGAGGCGCCGATGGCGTTCACCGCCTTGACGACGTCTTGCAGCCTGGGCCCGGGAGACAGCAGGAACATCGGTTTCTTCTCCTCCTCGACCGACACGCTGGACTTCTTTTCCAACGCGGTCTGACCCTGGCTGAACGGCGCCGGCTGGCTGATCCGCTGGTTCTCGTCGATGCGCACGGTCAGCTTGCCGTGCGTCACCGCGGCAGGACCCACCCTGACCGCAGAATTGATAACGACCGTTCCGGTGCGCGCATTTACAATTACTTTTGCGGGCGGCTCGGCAGACGTCACGTCGAGGTTCTCGATGGTGGACATCAGCGTCGCGCGCACGTCGGCGCCCAGCGGCGCGCGGACCGCGACGGACACGCCATCGACCGCCTGCGCGGTGCCGAAGCCGAGCTTCGCATTGATCGCCTGCGCGACGTTCTGCGCCGTGGTGAAGTCGGAGCGCGCCAGGTTGAACGTCAGCATCGGCGCCGAATCGAACCCGGTGGCGACGGCCCGCTCGACGGTGGCGCCTTCGGGGATGCGGCCGGTGGACGGCACGTTGACGACGATCCGCGATCCGTCGGCGCCCTCCGCACCCAGGCCGCCGACGGCGAGGTTGCCCTGCGCCATCGCGTAGATCTGGTTGTCCGCGCCGAGCAGCGGCGTCAGCACCAGGCTGCCGCCGCGCAGGGACTTGGCCTTGCCCATCGACGCGACGGTGATGTCGAGCCGCTGGCCGGGCTTGGCGAAGGGCGGCAGCTCGGCGGTGATCATCACCACCGCGGCGTTCTTCATGCCCGGATTGGCGCCCGGCGGCAGTTGCAGGCCGAAGCGCGACGCCACGGCCTTCAGCGACTGCACGGTATATTCGAGGTTGTCGTCGCCCGTCCCGGGCAGCCCGACGACGACACCATAGCCGGTCAGCTGGTTCGAGCGGATGCCCTGAAACCCGCCGAGGTCCTTGATCCGGTCCGCCGTGGCGGGCGCGGCGAGGCTCAGCGTGGCGACGAGCGAAAGGATCAGGAAGCGGATCATGGCGAACAGCCTGCGCATCATATGGTTAACAACGCGTCAAAACGGGCTGATGACGGAGAAGAAGCGGCTGAGCCACCCCTGCCGTCCGGCCCGCGCGACGTCACCCTTGCCGGTGTAGGCGATCTGCGCATCGGCGACGCGGGTCGACAGCACGCGATTGTCGGCGCTGATGTCCGCGGTGCGGACCAGCCCCTTGATCTGCAGGAATTCGTCGCCGCGGTTGAGCGTGACGCGCTTTTGCCCCTGCACCAGCATCGTGCCGTTGGGATAGACTTCGGCGACCGTCACCGACACTTCGCCCGACAGCGAATTCGCTTGGTCGGCCTGTCCCGCGCCGTTGAAGCCGCGGCTGCCGCTGAGCGTCGCGTCGGTGGTGTTGAACAGCGCGAGCGGACCAGTTGTCGGCGGCGTCAGGCTGCCGGAACCCTTGGAGTCGAGCTTCGAGCCCGACGATTTGGACGCGGCGGTGCGCTCTACCAGCACGATCGTCAGCGGATCGCCGACCCGGCGCGCGCGCCAGCCTTCGTACAATGCGGCATAGCCATCACTCGCCTGGAAGATCGACCCGTTCGCCGCGACCGGCGGCGGAGCGGCGGGCGCGCGCGCGGCGGTGAAATCCTCCGCCGGCTTCTTCTTCGGAAACAGGCGCGCATCGGCCTGTCCGGGGGCGAGTGCGGCCAGGACCAGCAGGCCCGAGGCGGCGGCGAGCGCGAGTTCGGCCCAGTGGCCGGCGACGAACGCGCCGGGGCGGAAGGGATTGGGTGCGGAGGCCATTACAGGTTCTGGTTCACGTATTTGAGCATTTCGTCGGAGGACGAGATCATCTTGGAATTGACCTCATAGGCGCGCTGCGTCTCGATCATGTCGACCAGTTCCTCGACGACGTTGACGTTCGAGGCCTCGAGGCTGCCCTGGCGGATGTTGCCGCGACCGTCCTGCCCGGCGATGCCGAGGTTGGCGGCACCCGAAGACGCGGTTTCCTTCAGGTAATTGTCGCCGGTCGACTGAAGCCCGGTGGCGTTGGGGAAGCTCGCGATCTGGATCTGGCCGATGTTCGTGCCCTCGGTCTGTCCGGGCACCTGCGCGGTCACCGTGCCGTCGGTGCCGATCGACACCGAAGTGGCGTTGGCCGGCACGGTGATGCCGGGCTGCACCTGATAGCCTTCGGACGTCACCAGCAGCCCTTCGGGACTGCGGTTGAAATTGCCGGCGCGGGTATAGCCGAGATTGCCGCCGGGCAGCTGCACCTGGAAATAGCCGTCGCCATCGAGCGCCAGGTCGAAGCTGTTGCCGGTGGTCGACAGCGACCCCTGCGTATCGATGCGCGCAGTGCCCTGCACGCGCACGCCGGTGCCGAGGTTCAGGCCGGTCGCGTATTTGGTTTCGGCCGTCGATGCCGCGCCGGGCGCGGTGATCGTCTGATAGGCCAGGGTTTCGAACGCGGCGCGATCCTTCTTGAACCCCGTCGTGTTGACGTTGGCGAGGTTGTTCGAGATGACCCGCATACGCGTATCCTGGGCGTCGAGCCCGGTACGCGCGATGTGCATGGCGGAAGAAGACATTCTACCGGTTCCTTACGCAGGGAGACGCATCACGGATGTGCTGCTCTCGTCCATATCCTTGGCCGATTTCATAAGGTTGGCCTGAACCTCGTAGCTGCGCTGGTTTTCGATCATGTCGACCAGCGCCTGGGTCATGTTGACGTTGGAGCCTTCCAGCGCACCGCCCTGGACCTTGGCATCCATATTCGCGGGCAGGACGCCGCCGCCGCGCACGCGCAGCAGGTTGTCGAGCCCCTTCACCGTGTTCGAACCCTTGGTATCGACCAGCTTCAGCCGGTCTAGCACCTGCGGGTTCTTGGCATCGCCGCCCTGCGGCACGATGCTGATCGTGCCGTCGCCGGCGATCGTCAGGCTGTCGTGCGGCGGGATCGTGATCGGGCCCGACTGGCCCTGCACGATGAAGCCGTCGCCGGTCTGGAGCACGCCCGACGGCGCGACCTCCAGATCGCCGCGGCGGGTATAGGCTTCGCTGCCGTCACCCGCCTGTACCGCCAGCCAGTCGGTGTTGCCGCTGATCGCCACATCGAGCGCGCGGCCGGTGGACTGGATGGCGCCCGGTGCACGATCGGCGTCGGTCACCTCTTCGCTGGTCGGCATCCGCGCTTCGAGCTGTTGACCCCCGCCTTTCAGCTCGATGCGATCGAAGACGACGCGGTCGGCGCGAAAGCCGGTGGTGGACGCGTTCGCCATATTGTTGGCGATCGCCGCCTGCGCCTGCATGTGCGCACGCAGACCCGTCGCCGCCGTATAGACCAACTTGTCCATCTAAGCCTCCGCCCCGCCGCTATCGCTTAGTTGCGGATCTGGATGATGGTCTGCGAAACCTGGTTCGCGGTATCGAGCGCCTTCGAGTTCGCCTGGAAGTTGCGCTGCGCCGCGATCAGGTTGACCAGTTCTTCGGTGATGTCGACGTTCGATCCTTCGATCTGGCCCGACATCAGCGATCCGAAGCCGTCCGCGCTCGCCGAGCCCAGCGTCGCCGCGCCCGACAGGCCGGTCGCCGACCAATAGCTGTTGCCGATCTGGCGCAGGCCGGTCGGCGTTGAGAATTTGGCGAGCGCGACCTTACCCAGCGGCACGATGTCGCCGTTCGAGAAGCTCGCCTGGATGAGGCCTTCCGAATTGACGGTCACGCCCGACAGCTGGCCGACGGCGACGCCGTCCTGGCTCTTGCTGTTCACCGCGAACGCCGAGGAAAGCTGCGTCGAATTGCCGAGGTTGAGCGAAATCGTCTGCTCCGCGGCACCCGAAAGCGGAATGAACGCATCGTATTTGATCGGCGCGGTCGGCGTGGCGATCGCCCCGGTGGTGCCGAAGGTGACGGTTTGCGGTGCCTTGCTGCCGCCCACTTCGAGCTGCTTGTCGCCGACGAAGGTATAGACCTGCCAGGTGCTCGGCGTGTTGGTGGTGGCGTCCGGCACCGCCGAGCGCACGTAATAGCTCGTCATCGTCATCGGATTGCCGTTAGCGTCATAGACGCGGGTGGCGACCGAGTTGTTGTAGGTCGTCGTATCGGCGCGATCGAACGCCTTCTTGTTGACCGTAGTCGTCGCCGACAGGTTGATGGCGGTGGCGACGTCCTGGGTCGCGACCGGCGTACCGCTCGACTGCTGCAGCTGCAGGTTGGTGAGGCCATCCTCGCCTGCGGCGGTGACGTTGCCGTCGCCGTCGACCGGATAGACCATCAGGAAGCTGCCCTGCGCATCGACGACGTTCCGCTTGGAATCGACCGAGAAGGCACCGTTGCGGGTATAGGCGATCGTGTCGCTGGCGCCCGTCGTCTTCACGGTGAAGAAGCCTTCGCCCATCACGGCGAGGTCGAGCGCGTTGCTGGTGCCTTGCAGATTGCCTTCTGCGAACTGCTGCTGCGTGCCCTTCACGACGACGCCCGATCCGACCATCTTGCGCGGATCGGTCGAGACGCTCGATGCGATGACGTCGGAAAATTCGACGCGGCTCTTCTTGAAACCGGTGGTCGAGACGTTCGCGAGATTGTGCGAGATCGTGTTCATGTCGGTCTGCGAAGCCTGGAGACCGGAGAGCGAGGTGTAGAAGGACATCGGGTTACTCCTTGGAAGCGTAAGTCGGGGAAGCGGGGATCAGGTGGCGGAACGGACGGCGGACGGGTCGATGTCACCGACCCCCACGACCTTGAGCTTGGGCGTGCCGCTGGAAGGCAGCGAGACCGATTCGACCGGAGCCCAGACGAGCGTGCGGCTGGTGACGGTCTTGTCGCCGGCGGTCGCGAGCGCGGTGATGGTGAAGGGGCCGGCGCCGACATCGTTGCCCGAGGCGTCCTTCCCGTCCCAGTCGAAGTTGACGGTGCCTTTCGCCTGCGCACCCAGCTGCAGCTGGCGGACGGCGCCGCCGTTGGCATCGGAGATAGAGACGTTGACCTGCGTCGCCGCATCGTCGATCTCGACCGCGCCATCCAGACCGCCGGTCGAACGCGGATAGGCGGTGGAGCCCGCGGTCAGCACCGTCTTGCCGACATAGCTCATCGCATCGCTGGCGCTGGTCGAGCCGAGCTTGCTGGCTACACCGGTCAGCGTCTTGTTCATCTCACTGATGCCGGCGACGGACGAGAATTGCGCCATCTGGGCGACCATCTGGGTGTTGTCCATCGGCGACAGCGGGTCCTGGTTCTTGAGCTGCGTGGTCAGCAGCGTCAGGAAATCCGACTGGTCCAGCGTCGTCTTCGCGGGCTTCGACACGGCCGATGCGCCGCTGGCGGTGGTCGCCGCGGTGTTCGTTGCCGACCGCGTGATGCCGAGGTTGGCGAGCGTGGTGTCGAAAGCAGAGGAAACGGCAGCCATGAGTTAACGTCCCAGCTTGAGAGTATCGATGGTGAGCTGCTTAGCAGTGTTCATCACCTCGACGTTGTTCTGATAGGAGCGCGCGGTCTCCATCATGTCGACGAGCTCGCGGCTTTCATCGACGGCAGCCTGGTAGATATTGCCGTCCTTGTCCGCGAGCGGGTTGTTCGGATCGTACACCTTGGTCGGCTCTTCGCCGGCGGTGACGATCTTTTCGACATCGACGGTGGCAAGGCCGCTGGCGGCGTCGAAGCTGGTGCGGAACACCGGCTTCATCGTCTTGTACGCCGCCTCGGCCGAACCAGCGGTGCCGCCCGCGTTGGCAAGGTTCGACGCGGTGGTGTTCATGCGGATCAGCTGCGCGCTCATCGCGCGACCGGCCACCTGGAACACGCTCATCGGATCGGCCATCGGCTTATTCCCCCTTCAGCGCGCGGGTGATCTGGCCGATGCGCCCGTTCAGGAAAGACAGCGTCGTCTGATACTGGACCGCATTTTCGGCGAAGGCGGTCTGCTCTTCGTTGAGCTCGACCGTGTTGCCGTCCATCGAGGTTTGCAGCGGCACGCGATATTTGGTCGCCCCGCCGATCGCGGAATCGTTGCCGGCACCGTTCTCCATCGACGCGAGCGCCGACTTGAAATCGATGTCTTTCGCCTTGAAGCCCGGCGTCGAGGCGTTGGCGATGTTCGACGCAAGCACGCCCATGCGCTGCGAACGCACTTCGAGGGCAGCCCCGTGAACTCCGAACAAGCTATCTGCGGCCATCGGCCCAAATCTCCGGCGCACCATTGCGCTGCCAGTGACTAAGCAACCACCGTGCCAGTTTTGCATTCGCGCCGCGCCGAACGTCCGTTTTCGTGCAATTTCCGGTGCGTGGCCGATCGGCGGCAAGGTCGGCGGCAACCCGTTGCCGGATGTTGCCGCCGCTTGCCGGTGAGCGGCAATGGTTAGCGAAACCTGCCTCGCGATTTGCCGGATCCGCTGGTCCCGCGCCCCCGAAAGTGCCGGATCGCCGGGTATTAAGAAGCATCAACCACAAACTGGCCCGTGCCTTGCAGTGACTCGCGCATATGTTGATCGCCCAGTTCTTCGACCCGATCGCGCTCGCCATCGTCGGCGGTGGCACCGCACTCGCTGCGGTATTGCGGGCGCCCGTGCGCGATGTCGCCCGCAGCCTGTCGGCGTTGCGCGTGCCGATGCGTCGGCCGTTCGCGGCCGATCCGCTGCTCGCCCAGATCGCCGCGCAGGCGCGCATCGCCAAGCGGCACGGCGTGATCGCGCTCGATCGTTCGGTGATCGCCGATCCCGACGTCGCCGCCGGCATCGCAGCCATCGTCGATGGCGCGGGTCCGCGCGAGGTCGAACACCTGCTCCGCTATCGTTGCCAGGCGCGGATCGAACGCCATGTCGCCGCGGCCGACGTCTGGTCCGCGGCGGCCGAGGCCGCGCCGGCGATGGGCATGGTCGGCACGCTGATCGGTCTGGCCGGCATGTTCGCCAACATGGCCGATCCCAAGGCGATCGGTGGCGCAATGGCGATCGCGCTGCTCGCGACCTTATATGGAGCATTGCTCGCCAATCTGGTCCTCATGCCGATCTGTCACCGCCTGCGCGCAGCCGGACGGATCGAGGCGTTCGAGCGCGCGCGCATCGAAGCGCCGCTGGTCGCCCTCGCGGAGCGCGAGACGCCGCGCCACCAACTGGCGAGCGCCGCATGAACGACGCCATCACCTATCCCGACGCACCGCCCGGCAAGCCGATGTGGCTGGTGACCCTCGCCGATCTCGCGCTGCTGATCATCGGCTTCTTTGTCCTGTTGCAGGCGAGCGAGCACCCCCGGGCACTGACGGCCGCGCTGCGTTCCAGCTTCGGCGGCGCCCGCGAGACGGTCGCGCCGCCGCTGCCGGTGATGGCAGCGGGCATGCTGGACTTCGCGGCCGGCTCGGCGGTGCTGCCGGAAAGCCCCGCCGCAGTGGTCGCCTGGGCAAAGGAAGCCGCACGCGATCCGCGGGTAGCGCTGACCGTCACCGGCTCCACGGACGGCAGCGGCACCGACGTCGATGCCGACACCGGCAGCGCCGCGATCCTCGCCAGCGACCGCGCTCGCGTTCTGGCGGCGGCGTTGGCGCCGGTCAGCCGTCGCATCACCGTCACCACCGCAGCCCATCCCGGTCGCCGCGCGGCGATCGTCACCCTCGCCTTCGTCGGCGACGCCCCCTCCCCCACCGGACCACAGCCATGATCTTGCTGCCCCTTCTCATTGCCGCCGCAACTCCGGCGTTTCAGGACACTACCGGACTGGACCGCGCGGTCGCCGCCTTCACCAGCCGGCCGATCGGTGCGGAGGGCGGCGCCCGCACCGCGATCGACAGCCGGTTGCGGCTCGCGCAATGCGCCACCGTCGCGCTCGCCTGGCGCACCGAGGCGCATGACGCGGTGGTGGTGACATGCTCCGGGCCGGACTGGCGCATCTTCGTGCCGGTGATCCGGGCGGCTGCCGCTCCCTTGCCAGCCGCTGCCGCCCGGCCCGCCGTCGTCGCGGCGGTGAAGGCCGAACCGGTGATCCGTCGCGGCGATCCGGTGATGATCGAGGCGGGCTCACCCGGCTTCTCGATCAGCCGCGAAGGCGTGGCGATCGGCGATGCGCCGGCAGGCGGACGCTTCATGGTGAAAGTCGACGATGCCAGGACGCCGGTGCAGGCGATCGCCATTGCATCGGGTCGCGCGACGTTGCCCGGCTGGGACGAATGAACCCTTGTTTAAAAGAGCCACGTTTTTTTTGCTAAAGTCGGTGAGCAAGCGGCCGTTTATCCCCCTGTCAGGCAACACAGATAGGTGCGGACATGGTGGAATCGATCGGCGCAACGCCGCTAAGTGGAAGTGGGAGCGTATCCCGCGTCGCCGCGCCCGCGGCAGCGCCGATGGTGCAACCGGCCCTGCAACAGGCGGCGCAACAGGCGCCCGCACCCGGCGTCAGCGCGCAGCTGAGCGGCCTCGCCAAGTCGATGGCGGCCTCGCCACCGGTCAACGGCGACCGTGTGACCGAGATCAAACGCGCCATCGCCAACGGATCCTTTCCCATCCTGCCGGCGACGATCGCCGACCGGCTCCTCGCACTCTCGCTGAACTGGGACGGCCATGAAGCGGCGTGAGGCCCTTATCCGCGTCATCGACGCGCTCCATGCCGAGATCGCGGCGCTGAAGAGCAACGACGTCGTCGCGCTGGAACGCGCGACCCAGGACAAGCTGGCAGGCATCGAACAGGTCGCGGCGCTGGGCACCGGCCCCGCCGGCGACGAGATCCGCGAGCTGGCCGACGAAGCCAACCGGTTGAACGAGACGTGCCGGATCTACGTCAACCTGATGGCGGCAAATGTTCGCCGCCGCCTGCAAATCCTGACCGGCGATGCCGGCCACGGTTACCGGCCGTCGCTGGTATCGGCCTACGCCTGAGGCACGGGCCGCATTCCACGTAAACTGGCACGGCTCTTGCTGAACACCTGCTGACAACAGGGGTGTGTTTTCTTCGCAATGACCGTCAATCCGATTTCTGCCGGCCGGGTCCAGTCCGCGATCGCGCTTGCGAGCAGCAAGACGGGCGTGGA
>CAYQPM010000030.1:0-20566 GCA_964419295.1 uncultured Stakelama sp.
GAAAACACGCGCGAAAAGCACGCGATTTAGCCAACCTGATTTTAACCGCTTCTTAGGCCGGGTCTGGCAGGTGGGATGCCGTAATAGCGGCAATTTTTTCGAAGGGGGCCTATGCGCGTTCTCGCGATGGCATCGCAAAAGGGCGGTTCGGGGAAGACCACCTTGTCGGGGCATCTCGCCGTACAGGCGCAGATCGCCGGCCACGGCCCGGTCGTGCTGATCGATATCGATCCGCAGGGCAGCCTGTCCGAATGGTGGAACGAGCGCACGGTGGAATATCCCGCCTTCGCGCAGACCACCGTCGCGCGGTTGCAGGCGGACCTGGAGGTGTTGCGGCAACAGGGCTTCAAGCTCGCGATGATCGATACGCCACCGGCGATCACCATGGCGATCCAGAGCGTGATAAACGTCGCCGAACTGGTCGTCGTGCCGACCCGGCCGAGCCCGCACGACCTGCGCGCCGTCGGCGCCACCGTCGACCTGTGCGACCGGGCCGGCAAGCCGCTGATCTTCGTCGTCAACGCGGCGACACCCAAGGCGCGCATCACCAGCGACGCCGCCGTCGCGCTGTCGCAGCACGGCACCGTCGCCCCGATCACCATCCATCAGCGCACCGACTTCGCCGCGTCGATGATCGACGGGCGCACGGTCATGGAGGTCGATCCGAACGGCAAGTCCGCGGCCGAGATCGCGCAGCTGTGGACCTATATCGCCGACCGGCTGGAAAAGAATTTCCGCCGCACCGTGTTCAGCGTGCCCACCGCGAGCGGCGGCCCCGGCTTCGGCACGCGGCCCGCCGCGAGCGGCTTTGGCCGGCGTGTGGTGGGAGGGTGAACATGTTCTCGTCATCCAAGCCGATGGCGTCGCTGTCATCGGGGTTGCTCGCCCGCAAGGGACAGGCGCGTCCGGCGATGCGCAGCCAGGGCCTGGCCGGCTTCGGCTCCGCGCCGCAGGGGATCGACGATCTCGGCTGGAACGACATGGGCGGCGGGGAGGCTCCGGCCGTAGCCGCGCCGATCGCCCCCGCCCCCGTCGCCGTCGCTCCCCTGGCGAACGCGCCCATGGAGCCGGTGCCGACCGTGCTGGTCCAGCGCGAGCTGCTGACGGCGCAGGTGGCATCGCCCGAGGCGGTGAAGTCCGTTTCCGTCGCGACCGCGACGCGCATCCGGCGCGAGACGCAGCATGGCGGCAAGGCCGCCTTCACGCTGCGCGTCGATGCCGACCGTCACCTGCGGCTGCGCCTTGCGTCCGCCATCACCAACCGGTCCGCGCAGGACCTCGTCACCGAAGCGCTCGACGCGCTGCTCGGTGCCGTGCCCGAGGTGGAGGCGCTCGTCGCGCAACTGCCCCTGGCAAAGCCAAGTCGTTAACTTGGAACCTTGGGGGGTAATCCGATGACACCACGCCTGATCCTGACCTTCGGCATGTCCGCGCTCGTGCTGGGCGGGACGATGGTCGGCTGCACCGGCACCAGCGGCCGCATCGCCTCGGCGAGCGACCGCAGCGAGGCTCTCGCCGCCAAGGCCGCTGCGAAGGAGGCCGACAAGGCCGCACGGGCGCTGGCGAAGCGCGATGGCGCGGCGGCGGTCGGCTTCGCCGAAAGCGCGGTCGCGCTGGCGCCGCGCGACGCGGGCTATCGCATCATGCTGGGCCAGGGATATCTGCAGGCGGGACGCTTCGTGTCGGCGCGCGAAACCTTCGCCGACGTGCTGCAATTGCTGCCCGACCAGAAGGGCGTCTCGGGGAAAGCCGCGCTCAACCTGGCGCTGGCGCAGATCGCGACCGGCGATTGGTCGGCCGCACGAGCGACGCTCGATTCTCACGCCGCGATGATCCCGGTCAGCGACCTGGGGCTTGCCGTCGCCCTGTCCGGCGATCCGCAGCGCGCGATCGCGATGCTCAACGCCGCCGCCCGCGCGCCGGGCGCCGACGCCAAGGTGCGGCAGAACCTGGCGCTCAGCTATGCGCTGGCCGGCCAGTGGCAGATGGCGCGCGTGGCCGCGTCGGCCGACATGTCGCCCGCCGATCTGGACGCGCGGATCGAACAATGGGCCGAGTTCGCGCAGCCCAAGCATGCATCCGACCAGGTCGCGACGCTGCTCGGCGTGACGCCGGTGGCCGATACCGGTCGCCCGGTCGCGCTGGCGCTCAACGCCGCCGTGCCCGTCTCCCCCACCCAGGATTCGCCGGTGCAGGTCGCCGCCACCGAGCCTGCGCCTGCGCCGATCGCCGTCGCGGCAACGGATGCCGGCGCCGTGGCGAAGGCGGCGGCTCCGGTTGCCGACCCGGTCGCGGCGCAGTTCGCCAAGGTGTCGTTCGGCCCGCGCAACGAGGTGGTGCAGGCCGTGTCGACCATGTTGATCCGCGCCGACGCCAAGCCCACCAAGCTGGCGCTGGCGTCGACCGGCGCGAGCCGCGTCGCCCAGGATGTGCCCGCCGCGACGCCCTATGTGCGGCCGCACACCGGCGACTGGTTCGTCCAGATCGGCGCGTTCAGCAACGCCGCGGTCGCCAAGTCGGGCTGGACCAGCGCCACCCGCCGCTTCGCCGGCCTGTCCGGCCATCAGCCGACCGGCACCACCTTCGCCGCCCGCCAGGGCTCGCTGTACCGCCTGTCGGTCGGCGGCTTTTCCCGCGGCGAGGCGGATGCGATGTGCCGCAGCTATCGCGCCAAGGGCGGCGCCTGCTTCGTCCGGCGCGAGGCCGGCGACCGCATGGCGCAATGGCTGCGGACGCCGGTGCAGATGGCGTCGCGCTGATCCGGCGATCCGCTCCCCGAGGCGGGGAGCGGGCGTCATGCGATCTCGCGCCCGGCTTTCCACAGGCGGAGCACCCGGCCCTGTAGCGGCAGGCCGTCGAACGGGGTGTTGCCCGCCGAGGCGGTGAAGGCGGTGCCATCCACCTGCCACGGCGTATCCGCATCGAACAGCATCAGGTCGGCGGGCATGCCGACTTCCAGCGTGCCGGTGTCGAGCCCGAGCACCTTTGCCGGATTGGCGGCGAGCATCGCCATCAGGCGCTCCAGCGGCAGCAGCCCGTCGCGCACCAGCATCAATCCCAACGGCAGCAGCGTTTCCGCGCCCGCCATGCCGGCCGCCGAATCGACGAAGGGCAGGCGGGTTTCCTCGGCCCCGTGCGGATCGTGGCCGGAGGACAGCACGTCGATCGTGCCGTCGCGCACCGCCGCCAGCGCCGCCTGACGATCGCTGTCGCTGCGCAATGGCGGCGACAGATGGGCGTAGGTGCGAAAGTCGCTGATCGCGATATCGGACAGGTGAAGATGCGCAGGCGTGATGCCGCAGGTGACTGCGACGCCGCGGCGCCTGGCGGCACGGATCAGGTCGAAGGCGGCGGCCGTCGTCGCCTGGCGGATGTGCAGCCGCGCGCCGGTCTGTTCGGCGAGCATCAGGTCGCGCGCGACCGCGAGCGCTTCGGCCACCGCCGGTGCGGACGGCAGGCCGAGGCGCGTCGCGGTTTCGCCATCGGTCGCGACCGCGCCCGCGGTGAGGGCGCCATCTTCGGCATGGGTGACGACCGCGACGTCGAGGTCGCGCGCATAGGCGAGGACGCGCAGCATCACGCCGCTGTCGGCGATCCAGCCGCGTCCGGTGCCGACCGCGCGCCCGCCCGCGGACAGGCAGATCGCCATTTCCGCCATGTCCGCGCCTGCCAGCCCGCGCGTCGCCGCGGCGATCGGGTGGATCCACAGGTCGGGCTTGCCGATCAGCGCGGCGCGCTGGACGATGCCGGGATCGTCGAGCACCGGGTTGCCGTCCGGCATCAACGCGACCCGGACGATGCCGCCGGCCCGGAACGCCGCACGGTCGATGCGGAACACGCCGAGATCGACGATGCCGGGCGCGAGCGTCCTGCCGCCGCAGTCGACCGTCGCGGCATCGGACGGCACGTCGAACATCCCAGACGCGACGATTGCCCCGTCACGGACCAGCAGCCCGCCCGCGCTGACGCCGCCGACGGGGCAGGCGAGACGGGCGTTCAGGAAGGCGGTCGCGGTCATGCCCAGCCCTCCACACCGCGCGCGCGCCGCGTGAGCACATCCATGCACGCCATCCGCACCGCCACGCCCATCTCGACCTGTTCGGTGATCGCCGATTGCGGGCCGTCCGCCACCGCCGAGTCGATCTCGACCCCGCGGTTCATCGGGCCGGGGTGCATCACCAGCGCATCGGGCAGCTTCGCCAGCCGCTCCGGCGTCAGGCCGTAGCGCAGCCGATATTCGCGGCTGGACGGGATATAGCCGCCCGCCATCCGCTCGTTCTGCACCCGCAGCATCATCACCACGTCGGCGCCGACCAGTGCGGCATCGAAATCGGTGAACGGCGTCACCCCCATCCGCTCGATCGCCGCGGGCATCAGCGTCGAGGGTGCACACACCCGCACCTCGGCGGCGAGCGCGGTCAGCGCGAGGATGTTCGACCGCGCGACCCGGCTGTGCAGCACGTCGCCGCAGATCACGACGCGCTGGCCGGCGATGCTGCCCTTGCGGCGGCGGATCGTCAGCGCGTCGAGCAGCGCCTGCGTCGGATGTTCGTGCCGCCCGTCGCCGGCGTTGAGCACCGGGCAATCGACCTTGTCGGCGATCAGCCGCACCGCGCCCGACCTCATGTGGCGGATGACGATCACGTCGGCGCGCATCGCGTTCAGCGTCATCGCGGTGTCGATCAGCGTCTCGCCCTTCTTCACGCTCGACGTCGCGGCATGCATGTTGACCACGTCCGCGCCGAGGCGCTTGCCGGCGATCTCAAAGCTCAGCAGCGTGCGCGTGCTGTTTTCGAAGAAGGCGTTGATCTGGGTGAGGCCGGCGAGCCGCTTGTCGGGGGCGGCGTGGCTGCGGTTGGCGCCGACCCACGTCTCCGCCTCGTCGAGCAGGAACGCGATCTCATGCGGCTGAAGCCCGTCGATCCCGGTCAGGTGCCGGTGCGGGAAGACGGCGCCCCCCTGGATCAGGGCGGCGGGGCGGTGGTCCGAGCGTTGCATCAAGCGCGCGGCGTAGCGCCGCGAGGGGGTGGGGGCAAGCGGGGCGGCCGGAGCGTCGATCCGAGTCGCGGTGCGCGGAAGTTGCCGAAGTTGCCGGTACGTCGGCGTCGAAATCGCTCCCCGCATTGCTCCGTCGCGAACGGGCGACGGGGCGGGGGCGTGGCGGGGCATAGGGTATGATGGCAGATCGCGGGCGTGTAGGACAGGCGACTACGCTGCTGCGTCCGTTTCGTTTGGCTGCTTGCGCCCAAACCCGGACGCTTAGGCGGGCAATGTGTCTTTCCGAAAACAGACTTTCGTTCAGCACGATACGAATTTTGTCGTGCCGAAGGCCAAATTCGGAAAAGAGCAAGGGGGAACAGATTATCAGAAAGCGGACGCTTCGGACCCCTTTCGGCGCGATCGGCGCAGCTACCTTCCCTCTACGTTTTTGGTTGTGTGAACGCCCCTATGGCAAGAGGTCACCCCGGCCTTCGTTGGTCAGCGTCGAAACGCTCGCGACCTTCCCGAACAGGCTCAGTCGCTGATTGTCGCGCCATAGATTGGGTCGCGCCCGCGTACTGGCTGGTTTGCCTTCCGTGCCTGCTCGAAGCGCTCTTCGACTGTAGGAGTGGCGGGGCCTTGCCGAGCGACCGAGTTTTCCATGGATGACGGTTTCGGTGCTGGCGTACCCCACACAGGCACTACGCCGACCGGCCGCGGCTTGCGCACAACTGTACCGACAACCGCCGCGTCGGGGTGCGGCCGGTTTTCAACGCTCGTCGCCCCGTAGATTTGAGCGGCTCCGCGTGGCACCAATTTAGCGGCTCCATCGGCACCGTGGCCAGTTATATTGCGCCCAGCATCTTGCACGTTATAGTACTGAATCTCATGATTTCCGCGTGGCTCTGCCGTCTCGCTCATATTCAGCATAACGGCTATGATGTAGCAACTCTTCGATCTTGGTGATCCAAGTACAATTGCGGTAGCGCATTAGTCTTGGTGACTCCGATTTTCGAGAATCCCTTCGCTTTAGCCATCTCGGCTGCCTTGGCGACAAGCCTATCGAA
This sequence comes from uncultured Stakelama sp., assembly GCA_964419295.1. Taxonomy (GTDB): domain Bacteria; phylum Pseudomonadota; class Alphaproteobacteria; order Sphingomonadales; family Sphingomonadaceae; genus Sphingomonas. Next base: position 6,048 of record CAYQPM010000030.1, read on the forward strand.
CAGCAGCGCTTCGTTGATCGGAGTAGATGTAATATATGTTCTGATCTGGTTTTTAGACTGGTAACGCGCTCCAACTTCGCCGGAACCAGGAAGACCAAGCGATTTACCCAGCAGGCCTGCTAGCTGCGCGTTTGCGCTCGTTCCCAACACGCTGATTGCGACCGCAAAGCCGAAAAGCCTTTTTCGCATCTAGAAGGTTCCTGCCAAGATAATCCGCTCTAAGCTCACCTGGACACCGAATATTCGGCATTCACAAATTTTCAATGAAGCGAGCCGTCGCACACCTTTAAATTTCACATTCCCCGTCAACCATCCTTTTTGGGAAAGGCAGCTATCCGACAATGTCTGATATACGACCCACCTGACCAAAAGCCGCCGTTCCGCCTCCGACCAAATTCGGACGACGGGCCCGCCCGAGCATTACCGATCTGCGGCAAGCGCGCGTTGCGTGCCTCGGCGGGCGGGGGTAACGGGTGGCTTATGGCGAGGGCGGACAGGCTGGCTCGGCTCGATGTGCGTCGGCTGGAGCTCGAGGGGGATTATCGCGAAGCGCTGGTCGCCGCGCTGAGGCAGGCGGCTGCGGGGGCGGTCGGGCTGTTCGATCATCAGCGCGACAAACGGGCGCGCGCGGCGATCGCGCCAACGATCGATGCGCTGGCCGAACTGGGTGGGGAGATCGACGCGATGCGCGATCAGCTCGGCTTGCCCCCATTCGCGCTCCAGCAGGATTTTCTGGCGGCGCGCGGGCCGGTGGGGGCGCAGGCGGTGGGTGAGCGCAGGCAGGCGCAGGCCTGGCTCGACCGGCTTGCGGGTGAGGGCGGCGCGTCGGCCTAGGCGATCGCCTGCGCCGACGCGCGCCTACACCATCACCAGCGCGTCGATCGCGGCTTGCAGGATATGCGCCGCCGCGAGGTTGTCGATCCGTTCGGCGCGTTTGGCGCGGCTCATGTCCTGTTCGATCATCGTGCGTTCGACCGCGACGGTGGACCAGCGTTCGTCCCACAGCAGGATGGGCAGGCCGAGGTCTTCGCAATTCCTGGCGAAGGCGCGGGTCGACTGGCTGCGCGGGCTTTCGCTGCCGTCGAGGTTGAGCGGCAGGCCGAGGACGATGCCGCGGACGTGCTGGGCGGTGGCCAGCGCGACGATCGCCGCCTTGTCCTTGGTGAATTTGGTGCGGCGGATGAGGTCGGCGGGGCTGGCGAAGCTCCAGCCGGCGTCGCACAAGGCGGTGCCGATCGTCTTGGTGCCGAGGTCGAGCCCGATCAGGCGGCCGCCTTCGGGCAGGATCGCGCGGAAGACGGCGCGGTCGAGCGTGGTCATCGGGCGCGCCCGAAGGCGGCGAGGCGGCGGCCGGCGTCCGCGCGGACGTTCGCCCAGAACAGGCTATAGTCGTAGACGTGATAATTGTTGCCCGGCAGCACGTAGCCGCCGACTTCGGGGGGCGCGCCGATCAGCAGGAAGCCGCGGTCGGCGCAGCGGGCGGGGACCTTGCCGGCGGCGATCGTCGCGGTGCCGAGGTCGGCGCTGGGATAGAGCGTGCCGAGGTTGGCGGCGGCGGGCGCGGCGGCGTCCGCGGTGCCGGTCAGCGGGTTGGTGCAGACCATCGCGCTGCCCTTGCGCGGGCGGCCGTCGAAGCCGCGGGTCTGGTCGTACAGATCGGTGATCTGTTGCGGATCGGCGGGTTCGGCGAAGCTTTGCCATGACAACAGGCAGCGCGCCTGATCGGCGCGGGTGCAGGCGGGCAGGCCGAGCGCGGCGAGGTCGTTCGCCTTCGACACCGGCCAGCCGACGACATATGCGGCGACGATGCGCTTCGCGATCGGCTTGCCGGCGACCTGTTCGCGGAGCAGGCGGGTGAGGTGGAGCGCGCCCTGGCTGTGCCCGGCGAGGATGATCGGGCGTTTCGGATCGATTTGCTTCACGAACGCGGCGAAGGCGGCTTCGACATCGCCATAAGCGAGGTCGAGCGCGCGGTTGGCGTCGGCGACGCTGGTCAGGAACGCGCCGAACGTCGCCTGGCGATAGCGCGGCGCCCAGATCTCGCCCGCGGCGTTGAATGCGCTCGCCTGGCCGCGCAGGAAGATCGCGGCGCGGGCGTTGGTCTCGGCATCGTTCAGCGCGGCGTTCCAGTGATCGCGGCCGATGTACGAGGTCGGGTGGATGAAGAAGACGGCGGCCTTCGGATGCGCCTCCGCCGCATAGCCGGCGGGGGTCCAGAGCGCGGGATTGCCGGGGATGTCGGGACGGGCGATCCACATCGCCTTGTCCGCGTAGACGCGGGGATCGACGCGCGGTTGCGCCTTGAAGGTTTCCGACGGGACCAGCGCCATGCGCAGGATCTGGACGCCGTACAGCCGGTAGGCGAGCGCCCCGGCGATGACGAGCGCGATCAGGAACGCGAACACGTAGAGGAATTTGCGGGCCAAGGCGTCGGGTTCCGGTGGGGCAGGGCGGGCCGCCCTGATGGACGAGGGGCGACGAAGTGGCAACACGCGGTTGCGCTGCACGATCCGCCTCTGCTAGCCGCACGGACATGTCCGTAGACACCGCCACCGTGAAGAAGGTCGCCGCGCTCGCGCGCATCGCGATCACCGACGAGGACGCCAGTCGCCTCGCCCCCGAACTCAGCAACATCCTCGGATGGATCGAGCAACTGGGCGAGGTCGATACGACCGGCATCGAACCGATGACCGCGGTGATCCCCAACACGTTGCGGTTGCGCGACGACGTGGTGAATGCCGATCCGCTGACCGGCGGCGGCATCCGCGAAGCGCTGATGACCAATGCGCCCCAGGCCGAGCACGGCTTCTTTACCGTCCCCAAGGTGATCGAATAATGGCCGACCTGACCGATCTCGGCATCGCCGGCATCCGCGACGGGGTGCGTACCGGCGCGTTTTCCGCCACCGAGGTGGCCGACGCCTTCGTGGTGAAGGTCGCGAAGGCCAAGCCGCTCAACGCGTTCCTGGTCGAAACGCCCGACCATGCGCTGGCCGCCGCGCGTGCCGCCGATGCCGCGCGTGCGGCGGGCGAGACGCTGAAGCCGCTCGCCGGCGTGCCGATCGGGATGAAGGACCTGTTCTGCACCAAGGGCGTGGCGACGACCGCCGCCAGCCACATCCTGGAAGGGTTCGTGCCGACCTACGAATCGACGGTGTCGCAGAACCTGTGGGACGCCGGCGCGGGGATGCTGGGCAAGCTCAACATGGACCAGTTCGCGATGGGATCGTCGAACGAGACGAGCGCGTTCGGCAACGTCGTGTCGCCATGGCGGCGCCCCGGCGACACCGCGCCGCTCGCGCCCGGCGGATCGTCCGGCGGCAGTTCGTCGGCGGTCGCCGCGCGGCTGGTGCCCGGAGCGACGGGCACCGACACCGGCGGATCGATCCGTCAGCCGGCGGCGTTCGTCGGGATCAGCGGGATCAAGCCGACGTACGGCCGCTGTTCGCGCTGGGGGACGATCGCCTTCGCATCGAGCCTCGATCAGGCGGGGCCGATGGCGCGCGACGTGCGCGACTGCGCGATCATGCTGGAGGCGATGGCGGGCTTCGACGCGAAGGACGCGACCTCGCTGAAGCTTGACGTGCCGAAGTGGGAACATGGCCTGTCGTCGAACATGGCGGGCAAGCGGGTCGGCATCCCCAGGGAATATCGCGTCGATGGCATGCCCGGGGAGATCGAGGCGCTGTGGCAGGCGGGCATCGACTGGCTGAAGGACGCCGGCGCGGAGATCGTCGAGGTGTCGCTGCCGCACACCAGATACGCGCTGCCCGCCTATTACATCATCGCGCCGGCGGAGGCGTCGTCCAACCTCGCGCGCTATGACGGCGTGCGATACGGCCTTCGCGACCTGCCCGAGGGGGCGGGGTTGCAGGACATGTATGCCGCGACCCGCGCCGACGGCTTCGGCGCGGAGGTGAAGCGCCGGATCATGATCGGCACCTATGTGCTGTCGGCGGGCTTCTACGATGCCTATTACACGCAGGCGCAGAAGGTGCGGGCGCTGATCGCGCGCGATTTCGACCGTGCGTGGGAGCAGTGCGACGTGCTGCTGACCCCGACCGCGCCGTCGGCGGCCTTCGCGCTCGGCGAAAAGTCGGCGGACCCGCTGGCGATGTACCTCAACGACGTGTTCACGGTGCCGTCCTCGCTCGCCGGCCTGCCCGCGATGAGCGTGCCCGGCGGGCTCGACAAGGACGGCCTGCCGCTTGGGCTGCAGATCATCGGCAAGGCGCTGGACGAGCAGGGCGTGCTGAACGCGGGACTGGCGATCGAGCAGCGGGCGGGGTTCACGGCGCGGCCGGATGCCTGGTGGTAGACGAATAAGCGATCGGGTGTTACTTATGGTAATACTGGAGGCGAGCGATGAATGCCCATAGCCGGATCACCGAGGTCAGCAACGGCAACATGACGAGCAAAGGGCAGGTGCTGATCCCCAAGCATCTGCGCGATCACGTCGGACTCGTGCCCGGCGGCGAGATCACCGTGGGCCTGAATGCGCAAGGGGAGGTCGTCGTGCTGCCGCGCCGCGACGGCGAGACGCGTGAACAGCGGAAGGCTCGCATCCGGGCGCAAATCGAGTCGGTCGCAGGCTCGCTCGACACCGGCTTCGCATCGACCGACGACTATATGGACTTCATCAGGCCGCATCGGCGTGACGACTGGTGATCTTCGTAGACACCAACGTCATCATCGACGTCCTGCAAGGCGACCCGCGTTGGAAATCGTGGTCGATCGAGCAGTTGAGCCACGCGCGCGCGGATGATCACGTGGTGATCGATCCCATCGTCGTCGCGGAACTCAGCCGTGACTATCCGGCGCTTGCGGATCTGCACCATGCGATTGCGCCGCTCGAACTGACGCTGCGGGATCTGGACGACACCGCGGCGTTCGTCGCCGGACATCGCTTCCTGCAAGCCCGGGCCGAGCGTGGCGGCGAAGGCCCCAAACGGCCGCTCGCGGATTTCTTCATCGGCGCCCATGCCCTGACTCTCGGCACGCCGCTGCTTACCCGCGACAGCCGTATTTACCGTCGTTATTTCCCCGACCTCACCCTCATCACGCCAGAGACCCATCCATGACCGAGACCAGCTATCGCATCCAGGGCGCCACCGGCGAGTGGGAGGTCGTGATCGGGCTGGAGGTGCACGCCCAGGTGACGTCGAACGCCAAATTGTTCTCGGGCGCGGCGACCGCGTTCGGCGCGGAGCCGAACACGCAGGTCAGCCTGGTCGATGCGGCGATGCCGGGGATGCTGCCGGTGCCGAACATGGAATGTATCCGCCAGGCGGTGCGGACCGGCATGGCGATCGACGCCAAGATCAATCGCTGGTCGCGGTTCGATCGCAAGAACTATTTCTACGCCGATCTGCCGCAGGGCTATCAGATCAGCCAGCTGTATCATCCGCTGGTCGGCGAGGGTTCGATCGAGATCAGCCCGGACGACAAGAACCCCGACGCGACCAAGACGATCGGAGTCGAGCGCATCCACGTCGAACAGGATGCCGGCAAGCTGATGCACGATCAGCATCCGACGCGATCCTATGTCGACCTCAACCGGTCGGGCGTCGCGCTGATGGAGATCGTCAGCCGCCCGGACATGGCGTCCCCCGCCGAAGCCGGCGCCTATCTGCGCAAGCTGCGCGCGATCCTGCGCTATGTCGGGTCGTGCGACGGCAACATGGAAGAGGGGTCGATGCGCGCGGACGTCAACGTCAGCGTGCGGAAAGCGGGCGAGGAGCTGGGCACGCGGACCGAGACCAAGAACGTCAATTCGGTCCGCTTCGTGATGGCGGCGATCGAATATGAGGCGAAGCGCCAGGTCGAAGTGCTGGAGGACGGCGGCCGCATCGTCCAGGAAACCCGGCTGTTCAACGTCGAGAGCGGCACCACCCGGTCGATGCGGTCGAAGGAAGACGCGCACGATTACCGCTATTTCCCCGATCCCGACCTGCTGCCGCTGGAGCTGGAGGATGCGTTCCTGGAGGATTGCCGCGCCAGCCTGCCCGAACTGCCCGACGCCAAGCGCAAGCGCTACGAGGCGCTCGGCATTTCCGCCTATCAGGCCGACGTGCTGACCGCCGAGGTGGAGGCGGCGCGCTGGTTCGACACGCTGCTCGATGCGGGCGCCAAGCCGGTTGCGGCGGCGAACTGGACGACGTCGGAACTGTTCGGCGCGCTCAACCGCACCGGCCGAGACATCGCCGATTCGCCGGTGTCGCCGATGCAGGCCGCCGAACTGCTGGCACTGGTCGCGGATGGCACGCTGTCGGGCAGCCTCGCCAAGCAGGTGTTCGAGGTGATGCTGGAAACGGGCGATGCGCCCTCGAAGATCGTCGAGGATCGCGGCCTCAAGCAGACCAGCGACACCGGCGCGATCGAGGCGGTGATCGCCGAGGTGATGGAGAAGAACCCCAACCAGCTGGCGCAATATCGCGGCGGCAAGGAAGCGCTATTCGGCTTCTTCGTCGGTCAGACGATGAAGGCGATGGGCGGCAAGGCCAATCCGGCGGTGGTCAACGAATTGCTGAAGAAGGCGCTGGGATGATGCTGCGTCGTATGTTCGTCGCCGGATTGCTGGTGTGCGCCGGGGCGGCGGGCGCGCAACAGGCGCCCGCCCCGACACCCCTGCCACGGGTCGCGCTGGAGACGACGGCAGGCCGGATCGTGATCGAGGCGGATACGGTGCATGCGCCGATCACCGCGGGCAATTTCCTGAAATACGTCGACGGCAAGCGGCTGGACGGGATCGTCTTCTACCGCACGGTCAAGGTGGCAGACCGGTTCGGCTTCGTGCAGTTCGGCACCAATGGCGATCCCAAGCGGGTGCTGCCCCCGATCAAGCATGAGCCCACCACCCAGACGGGGCTGCATCACGTCGATGGTGTGATCTCGGTCGCGCGCTTCGCTCCCGGCACCGCGACCGGCGATTTCACGATCAGCGTCGGCGATCAGAGCCGTTCGCTCGATGCCGACCCGACCAAGCCCGGCGACAATCTGGGCTATGCAGCATTCGGGCGCGTGGTCGAGGGGATGGATGCGATCGTGACGATCATGGATGCGCCTGTATCGCCGACCGCGACGGTGCGGGGTTCGTTCAAGGGGCAGGTGCCGGTCACGGCGGTTCGGGTGCTGTCGGCGCGGCGGGTGGTGGCGCAGTAACGTCTTTTTCGGCACGCCGTTGCAGAAGGCGCCGGGGGCAAGTCGAAGTGGGGGCGTTCGCGCAGAGGCGCTGAGGGCGCAGAGATGTCGGTTTTTGGGGGGCGCGCGTGTCCCTCACATCCGTGATCCCGGCGAATGCCGGGACCTCCTTGCTCGTCGCGACTCACAAAGAGTGCCCGTCCATGGCTTCCGATCTTCGTCGGGATGACGATCGGTGTGCGCTGGCCGCAGTCTCTGCGTCCTCCGCGCCTCTGCGCGCAAAAAAAAAGGCGGCCCCCGCGGGGACCGCCCTCCGTTACCCATCCGCCAGCGCTATTGTTGCGTCAGGTCCTGGTTCTTCACCTCGCCGCCGGTGCCGCTGTTGCCGTCGAAGGCACCGGTGTCGGTGAAGCGCGAGGATTCCGGCCCGCCTTCGCCGCGGGCGACCGCATCCGACCGCGCTTCGACCGCCTGCTGGATGTCGGGGCGCTCGTCATCGCGGGCGTCGGAGCCGTTCGCGTCCGGCTGTTCGCCGGGCGCTCCTTCGGGGATGAACTCGATTTCGGTGTCCTGTCCGGTCATGCTCAGATCTCCGCCGGTTGCGCGGTGCCGGGATCGCCCGCGGGCATGCCGGGTGAGGGGATGTCCACGTCGGGGCCGGGCGTGGTCACCTCCGGCGGCGGCGCGTCGGGCTGTACCGGCTGGGTCGACGGCGCAGGCGTTTCGGGTGGTGGCTGGGTAGCCATGATGACGTCTCCTTCCCCCGCTCAACGCGCCGTGTCGGTCCAAGTTGCCTCGGTGCTTGCCTGCACACGCCACGCTGGTATAGACGCGCGCCCAAGGGGAACGCCCGTCAAGGTCTTAACTTGATGGGAAACCCCACGGCGGGTCCTTCGTGCGGGCGTGGCGGAATTGGTAGACGCAGCAGGTTTAGGTCCTGCCATCGCAAGATGTGGGGGTTCGAGTCCCTTCGCCCGCACCAGTCCCGCCGCTGCAAGGCGGGGCGACAGCCATAAGATTTGCTCAAGATTTCTCCAGATTGAAGGCCGGATATGCAGACTGTCGAGACGTTGAACGAGGGCCTGAAGCGCGCCTACACGCTGACCATCACCGCAGCCGACATCGACACCAAGGTCGACGCCGAAGTGAAGCGCATCGCGCCGCAGGTGAAGATGCCCGGTTTCCGCCCCGGCAAGGTTCCGGCGAACCTGGTCCGCAAGATGCACGGTGAATCGATCGCCGCCGACGCGCTGAACACCGCGATCCAGCAGGGCGTGCAGCAGCTGCTCGCCGACCACAACCTGCGCCCCGCGATGCAGCCGTCGGTCGCGCTGAACGACGATTACGCGCCGGGCAAGGATGCCGCGGTAACGGTCGAGCTGGAAGTGCTGCCGACCGTGCCGACGCCTGCGATCGAGAACCTGAAGCTGGAGCGGCTGACGGTGCCGGTCGCCGACGAACTGGTCGACGAGCAGCTGCAGAAGTTCGCCGACCAGTCGAAAAAGTGGGACGACGCCGATGAGAAGGCGGCCGAGATGGGCGACCTGGTCACCGTCGACTTCGTCGGCAAGACCGCCGATGGCGTCGCGTTCGACGGCGGCACCGGCACCGACATGGGCGTCGAGCTGGGTTCGGGCCGCCTGATCCCGGGCTTCGAGGAGCAGCTGGTCGGTGTGAAGCTGGGCGAGGACAAGACGCTCAACGTCACCTTCCCCGAGGATTACGGCGCCAAGGACCTGGCCGGTCAGCCCGCCACGTTCGACATCACCGTCAAGAAGATCCAGGTCGCTGCCGAGAGCAAGATCGACGAGGATCTGGCCAAGAACCTGGGCCTCGAGAGCCTGGAACAGCTGCGCGGCCTGATCAAGGGTCAGATCGAGCAGGAGCATAACGGCCTGACGCGGACCCATATGAAGCGCAAGCTGCTCGATCAGCTCGCCGAGGGTCATGATTTCGACGTGCCGCCGTCGATGGTGGAAGCCGAGTTTGCGCAGATCTGGCAGCAGCTGGAGCATGAAGCGACGCACGAGGAGGACCCCGCCGCGGCGCTTGCCGAGATGGAAGCCGAGCGCGACGATTATCGCAAGATCGCCGAGCGCCGCGTGCGCCTGGGCCTGCTGCTGTCCGAAATCGGCCAGGCGAACGGCGTCGAAGTGTCGCAGCAGGAGATGAACCGCCTGATCGCGCAGGCCGCGCAACAATATCGCGGCGAGGACCAGCAGCGCTTCATCCAGTACGTCCAGCAGGAGCCGATGGCCGCTGCCCAGCTGCGTGCGCCGCTGTATGAGGACAAGGTCGTCGACTTCCTGTTCGACAAGGCCGAGGTGACCGACCGCGACGCGACCCGCGAAGAGCTGGAAGCCGCGATCGAGAGCGAGGACGGCTTCGCGACGGGCACGCACAGCCACGACCACGACAACCACAAGCCGCGCGGCAAGAAGGCCAAGGGCGACACGGATGCCGAGGGCGAGGGCGAGGCCAAGCCGGCCAAGAAGGCCGCTGCGAAGAAGCCGGTCGCCAAGGACCAGAATGCCGGCGTCGAAGTCGAGGAGGCTCCGGCCGCCGAGGCTGGTGCCGGTGAAGAGGCGCCTGCCAAGAAGCCGCGTGCCAAGAAGGCCGGCGCACCGGTCGAGGCAGAGACCGCGGTGACCGAATCGTCGCCGGTGGCAGCGGAAGCGGCGGAGGGCACCGAGGCCGCCGACGCACCCGCCAAGAAGCCGCGCGCCAAGAAGGCCGCGACCAAGACCGAGGCATAAGCGAAACGGGGAGGGCGCCGTGGGCTGTCCTCCCCGTTTTCCCTGACAAGCTTATCGGGCGGCACGCGCCGAGCGCCGCCCGACCTTACTCCCCGCGCCGCATATCCGCGGTGCGGTCGATCAGGCAGCCTTGAACGTCATCGCGACGCCGTTCATGCAATAGCGCTTGCCGGTCGGCTTGGGGCCGTCGTCGAAGACATGGCCCAGGTGTCCGCCGCATTGGCGGCAGTGAACCTCCGTCCGTTGCATCATCAGCGATCCGTCCGTCCGCGTCGCCACCGCATTGGCCAGGGGCGCGTAGAAGCTCGGCCAGCCCGTGCCGCTTTCGAACTTCGTCTTCGACGAGAAGACCGGCAGCGCGCAGCCCTTGCACGCGAACGTGCCTGCATGGTGTTCATCGTTGAGCGGGCTGGAATAGGGACGTTCGGTGCCTTCGTGACGCAGCACGGTCCAGGCGGCGTCGCCCAGCTTCTTGCGCCAGGCCGCGTCGCTCATCTGTACGGGGTAGCGTTCGGCGGCGACGGCCGGGGCGCTGCGACAGCCCCAAAGCGCGGCGCCGGCGACCCCGGCGGCGGCGAGCGACAGGAGGGAGCGGCGGGTGGGTTCGTGAGGCATGACAAGGATATAGGAAGTGCCGGAGCACGGCGCATCCCCTGATCCGTGTTACAAACCGAGGTTGGAACTTCGCGATCCGCCGAGCGCTTGGTGGTGGAGAGGTGCAATTAACCTATGTCATTCCAACAGCTTGATCCGCCGTTGCCCGTCCATGTGCTGGACAAGGGCGCCGGCTATGCCTTTGCGGTCATCGATTACGGCCAAGAGCATAATCTGATCTGGGTCACCGCGATCAACGACACGGGCGAGATCTGGTGCGCGCCCAACCCGAGGGTGCGGCTTCAGGCGAACTGGACGATGGGACGTGCGAAGCCGGGGGCGATCGCTCCCCTCGACACGGCGGAGTGTTCGGGTGCACCGGAGGTGATCCGCGCCGAGACGGTCAAGCCGAACTGATCCGGCCGGCCCGCGCGCCGGATCATGCGCCGAAGGCGAAGGTCCGCATGACCCCGACGTGATCCGACAGCATGCGGCCGCTGACCGTCGTGCCGAAGCTGCGCGGTGCGCCCTCGGTCGAGACGCTGCCGCCGCCGCCACGGAAGGCGACGATCGTCTTGGCATGATCGACGCTCGCCACCGGGGTCACCGCACGACAGTCGGTGCCGCATACGGTCTCCGATGCGGCGATCGTCATCCCGCCGTGTTCGGTCAGCGCGCTGCCGAGATAGGCCCGGCGCGCCGGATCGTTGCCGACGTTGAAATCCCCGGCGAGCAACAGCGGTACGCGCGCCGCACCGAGGCTGGCGAGCAGCCCCCGCAGCGCGTCCACCTGCGCGCGGTAGGCGAAAAGGCTGCGGCCGGGGGCGACGCCGGAAGCGCCGCGCGAGTTGAGGTGCGTGTCGACGACGATCAGCGGCGCGGTCTGGCCGGGTATGCGCAGGGCGACCGCGAGCATGCCCTTGTTGGCGAGGCAGTCGTAGCCGGCGCAGGCATAGCGGGGGAAGGTGACGCGCCGCGCCCAGAGGATCGGATAGTCGGAAAAGATCGCAAGACCGCTGTCTTCCCGCGGCGCTTCGGTTTCGCCGTGCCACAGGCTGGCGGCGGCGACGAAGGCCCGTTCGCCGGGCGTGGTCGCGTCGGTGCGTGGCTGTTCCGCCGACGGTCCATAGGCGACGAAGCGATAGCCTGCCTGTCGCCCGATGCCCTTTTGCGCGTCGCCGAACGCTTCCTGCACCGCGACGACCTGAGGCCGGTCGGGCTGGTTGCGGAGCGTCGCGGCGATGTCGGCGGCGGCCTGCGTCCGGCCATGGGTCAAAGGCCATGGCAGGCCTTCGACGTTATAGGACAGCAACGTGACGGGGCCGCCGTTGGCAAGCGCATGCATGATGCTCGGCTCGCCCGCCCGCACCGGCAGCGGTTCGGCCAGACCGGTGACCAGCACGATAGCCGCCAGCATGGCGATCCCAGGCATCCGCACGAACCATTCTCCCCCCAGAGACGATGGGGGAAGGGTTAGGCGTCAGCGGATGACCGATGCCGGTAAGCGCGATGACAATCGTGTCATATAGCTCCGCAACGGCTTCAATATCGGGTAATTTCCACCGGCAGCTGGCGATAGCCGTGGACGAAGCAGGCGGCGACGCGGGTCGGCTCTTCCAGCACGTTCACCCGCATCCGGCGCTTCGCCATTTCCTCGAGCAGGATGCCGATCTGCAGTTCGGCGAGGCGGGCACCGACGCAGCGATGGATGCCGTGGCCGAAGGCGAGATGACGGCGCGCATTGGGGCGATCCACGACGATCCGGTCGGCGTCCGGCCCGAACACGCTCTCGTCGCGGTTTGCGGACAGATACCAGAGCGCGAGCTTGTCGCCTTCGCGGATCGTCTGCCCCATCAATTCGGTGTCGCGGGTCGCGGTGCGCCGCATGTGGGCGAGCGGCGTCTGCCAGCGGATGACCTCCTGCGTCGTGTTGGCGATCAGCGACGGGTCCGCCTCCAGCTTCGCGCGTTCGTCGGGGAACAGGTCGAGGCCGTAAGCGAGCGCGGACATGGTGTTGCGCGTCGTGTCGTTGCCGCCGACGATCAGCAGGATCAGGTTTCCGATGAATTCGAAATGATCCATGTGGCTCATCGCGTCGGAATGGATCATCATGCTGATCAGGTCGGGCGTCTGTTCCTTGCCGACCTTGCCGTTCCACAGGTTCTGGAAATAGGCGCCGCATTCATACATGTGGCCGAGCCGCTGCTTGCGCAATTCCTCGTTCTTCACCAGCTCGATGTCGCCGGCCCAGTCGGACCAGAAGGTGAGCTTGCGGCGATCTTCCCATGGGAAGTCGAACAGGATCGCGAGCATCTGCGTGGTCAGTTCGATCGACACGGTATCGACCCAGTCGAACCGCGTGTTCCATGGCAGGGTATCGAGCAGGTCGGCGGTGCGCGCGCGGATATCGGAGCTCATCCGCACCATCTCGGACGGGGTGAAGGCGGGTGCGACGGTGCGGCGCTGGCCGGTGTGGACGGGCCGGTCGCGTGCGATGAACATCGGCATGCGAACGTCGCTTTCGGGGATGAAGTCGGCGAGCGTGATGCCGCCGACCTCCGACGAATAGAGTTCGGGCAGCGATTCGACCTCGACGATCGGCTTGTAGGTGCTGACCGACCAATAAGGGCCATAGTCGCTCGTTTCGCAGCGATAGACCGGGGCCTCGGCGCGCAGCTGCGCGAAGGGCGCCTGCCACACGTCGTCGCGGTACAGTTCGGCCCGGCTGACGTCGAGCGGATCGACGCGGGGTTCCGGCTCACGCACCAAGGTTGCCATCATCTCTCTCCTGTCGTTTTGCCGACAGGAGATACCCAACTGACACTCATGTCAATTGGCAAGGTGCCGGCGCGTTACCGTCGGGCGCGACGCCAGAACGGCCTGACGCTGCCCGATTGCAGCACGCCGCGGCGGAACAGCCGCGCACCGAGCGTGATGAAGATCGACACCCACAGCAATTGCCACGCGATCGCCGCGACGTGCGGCCACAGTTCGGGCGCGGTCGCGGCGCGCCCGGCCATGGCGAAGGGGGAGGAGAGCGGGAACATCTCCGCCAGCGTCGCCACCCAGCTGCCGGGCCGCGCGGTGCCGGCGAGCGCCAGCGCCAGCATCCCCATCTGCAACACCGAGATCGGCAGCGCCAGCATCTGGATCTCGCGCGGGGTGGACGCCTGCGCGCCGACGACCAGGAACGCCGATCCGAGCAGCAGATAGGCCATGGTGAAATACAGCACGAACAGTGCGATGAACGCGGGCATGCCGACCGCGGCCTGGATCGCCAGCGCCGATGCGACCTCGGGCGGCAGCAACGCGCCGAGCTGGGCGATGATCGTGCCCCAGAAGCAGACGAACAGGATCGCCACGCCGAACATGCCGAGCAATTTGCCCAGGAACACGCTTTCGAGCGGCACCGCCGCCGCCAGCACCTCGATCACCTTGTTGTTGCGCTCTTCTGCCATCGTGCCGACGACCTGGCTGGCGAGGAACAGGTTGAGCAGGAACACGCCGAACACCGCGAACGAGGCGGACTGGCGACGGTTGCCCGCCGATCCGCCGGGCCGCTGCATCGCCGTCCTGACCGCGGTGATGCGCGGCACCGCGCCGTCGAGCCGCTGCGCCGCCACCGTTTCGGCGGCCAGCAGGCCGAGGTAATCGGCCGCGCGGCTGCCGCGCGGTCCATACATCACCTGCGGCCGGTCGATCGGGCCGTAGAGCACGGCAACCGCCTCATAATCCTTGGCGGCAAAGGCGGCACGCGCCTGCGCCGCACCCCGGTCGTCGGGATGGAGCGTGGTGAGTTCGGGCGGCGCCTCGTCGTCGCGGCGGAATACGGCACGCAGGCGCGTGTCCGCCTCCGCGATCGTCCGGGCGTCGCGGTCGGGCAGGATCGCGACGATGCGGCTGCGATCGGCGCGACCGTCGGCGACGCTTGCCGCGCCGAGGCCGCCGACCGCGCCGAACGACCCCATGATGACGGGCGCGAACAGGAACAGCAGGAAGATCGGCGTGAACACCGTCGCGATGAAGTCGC
>CAYQPM010000031.1:0-20142 GCA_964419295.1 uncultured Stakelama sp.
CGCGATCCGTCCGGCGACGCTGCGCGGCCTGTCGCCCGACCAGACGCTGGTGCTGATCAACGGTATCCGCGGCCACACCTCGTCGCTGGTCAACACCAACGGCAGCGTCGGGCGCGGCTCGGCGGCGGTCGATCTCAACACCGTGCCGACCGTCGCGCTCGACCGGATCGAGGTGCTGCGCGACGGTGCATCGGCGCAATATGGTTCGGATGCGATCGCCGGCGTCGTCAACCTGCGCCTGCGCGAAGCCCGCTCGGGCGGCGGCGCGCAGGTGACCTACGGCCTCTACAACACCGATGTGGACACCGCGAACAACAGCCGCCACGTCAACGGCGAACATGCGGTCACCGCGTCGCTGTGGCAGGGCATCGGCTTCGGCAGCGACGGCTTCGTCACCGTGTCCGGCGAATATACCAAGCGCCAGCCGACCAACCGCGCCGACATCGATACGCGCGTCACCCCCAACCGCGTCACCGGCCGCTACGGCGATCCGGCGGTCGAGCAATATACCGGCTTCATCAACGCCGGCACCTCGCTGACCGACAATCTCAGCCTGTATGCGTTCGGCGGCTACCAGGATCGCGACAGCCGCAGCGCCGCCTTCCCGCGCATCCTGCCGGCCAATGCTCCGGCGGCGACGGTGACGACGCTGACGGCAGCCGGCTATCCCAACGGCTTCCTGCCGATCATCAACACCAAGTCGCGGGACATCAATTCCGCGGTGGGCTTGCGCGGCAACGTCAGCGATTTCGATGTCGACCTGTCGTTCAGCTACGGTCGGAACAAGATCGACTATCGCACGCTCAATTCGGCGAACTACGCCTATGGCGCGGCGACCCCGCGCAACTTCTACGACGGCGCGACCATCTACGACCAATATGTCGCCGGCCTCGACGTCACCCGCAAGTTCGACGTGTTTCAGTCGTTGAACGTCGCCTTCGGCATCGAAGGCCGCCGCGAAGGCTATAAGATCACGCCCGGCGAACAGGCTTCCTATGATTATCCGACGACCGGCGCCGTCGCCGGTGCGGCACCGGGCGCGCAGGGCTTCGGTGGTTTCGCGCCGCGCAACGCCACCGAGCGCAGCCGACGCAACGGCAGCATCTACCTCGATATCGAGGCGCAGGTGACCGACAAGTTCTTGGTCGGCTTGGCCGGACGCGGCGAGGATTATTCCGATTTCGGCAGCACTGCGACGGGCAAGGTGTCGGCGCGCTACGACTTCGCGCCCTGGTTCGCGCTGCGCGGGACGGCCTCGACCGGCTTCCGCGCGCCGTCGCTGCAACAGCAATATTTCACCCAGGTCGCGTCGGTGGTGACCAACGGCGTGCCCGTGCTGACCGGCACCTATCCCTCGACCAGCGTCGTCGGAACCGCGCTCGGCGGCCTGCCGCTCGAACCGGAGAAGTCGACCAACCTGTCGGTCGGCACGGTGATCCGCGCCGGCGGTTTCGACCTGACGATCGACGCCTATCGTATCCACATCCGCGACCAGATCGGCCTGTCGGAGAATATCGCGCAATCCACCTCGCAGACCGCGGCGGTCAATTCGGCGATCGCGGGCCTGCTCGCCGCCACCAACACCGGCGCGACTGCAGCGCGCTTCTTCATCAACGGCCTCGCCTCGACCAGCAAGGGCATCGACGCCGTCGCGCATTACCGGCTGCACACCGATACGGCAGGCGCGTTCGACTTCACGCTGGCGGGCAACGTCAACAAGATCGACGTGACCCGCGTGCCCACCTCGACCGCGACACTCAACCCCGCGCCGACGCTGTTCGCGCGCAGCCGCATCCTGACGCTGGAGCAGGGCACGCCCGGCGAGAAGGTGACGGGGCAGATCGACTGGTCGCTCGACAGGCTCGGTGCGCTCGCCCGCGTCACCTATTACGGCGACGTCAACCAGCCGGGCACGCTCGCCAGCGGCACCGCCGACGTCCACACCGGTCGCCACGCCATCACCGACCTCGAACTGCGCTATTCGGCGCCCAAGGGTGCGCAGATCGGCCTCGGCGTCAGCAACCTGTTCGACGTCTATCCGGATCGCACGATCGCCGCGAACAACAGCACCGGCGTGCTGGGCTTCCCGTCCTATTCGCCCTTCGGCTTCAACGGCCGCTACGTCTACGCCCGCGCCGGCCTGAACTGGTAAGCGGGATGCGGCGGCGGGGGGCGATCACAGCCCTTCGCCGCCGACCCATTGTGCATGGGCCAGGCGCCGCGCGAGCGTCCAGTTCTGCTGCCGGATGTCCGGCACCGCCACCACCTCCCACAATTCCCCGCGCGTCATCGGCCCGATGCAATACAGCCGGTCGTCCACGCGCCCGTCCGCCGTCACCACCCGCGATTGCGCATCGACGTCCAGCCCGATCCGCAACGCATCGGGGCGGACGGCGCCGCTGGCGAGCAGATGCCGCAGCAACGGCTCCTCCGACCGCAGCAGGTCGCCCTGCGGTCCGGTACAATTGACGATCCGCGCCGCCCGCGTCGCCACCACCTCGGCGCCGCCCCGCGGCCGCCAGCGCAGCAGCGCACCACCGCCATCCGCCGTCGCCGACACGATCTTCCCCGCGGCGAAGCGCAGCCGTCCGGCCGCGCACAGGGCGGCGACGCGATCCGCGACGCGCGGCGCCAGCCGGTGGCGATGGACGTCCCAATAGGGACGCAGGTGGCGCAGGAACCGCGCCCGCGTCGCCGCATCCGCCGCGCCCCACATCATCTGCGTCATCGGCCGCAACTCGTCGACCGCCGCGCGCCAGCCCAGTTCGCCCGCCCGCTGCCGCACGCTGCGTACCAACGCCGCCAGCGTGGTCGCCGGCTTCTCGCGCAATCCCCGCGTGCCCGGCGTATCGGCATGGGCGCGGGGCACCAGCCCGCGCCGTGATATCGCCAGCACCTCGCCCTCGAACCCCGCGGCGTCCAGCATCAGCGCGGCGTCGATCGCGGTCAGCCCGCTGCCGACCAGCACGACCGTGTCGTCAGGCGCCAATCCGTCCGCGATGTCGCCCGCCCAGGGGTCGGCGCGATAGCAGCCTTCCGGCAAGGCCGCGGCATCGAGACCGGGCGGCGTGTGCGGAGGCAGGTTGCCGATCGCCAGCACCGCCACGTCCGCCGCGATGCGCTGGCCCGACGCGGTGGACAGCGCCACACCCTCGCCCTGCGTCGAAAGGGTGGCGACCGCATCGTCGATCACGGTCAGCCGCTCGGGGTGCGCGGCGATCGCCGCGTCGAGCATCTCGCGAAGATAGGCGCCATAGATCCGCCGCGAGACGAAGGTGCCGGCGTCGCCCAATCCTCTGCCCTGCAACCAGCGCACGAAATGCCCGGGATCGTCGGGCAGCGCGCTCATGTTACCGGCCCGCACGTTGAGCAGATGCTCCTCATGCGCCGCGCTATAGGCGACCCCGCGCGCCATCTGCGCCGGCCGCCGTTCGATCAGCGTGGCACTCGGCCCCTCGTGCCGCATCAGGTTGATCGCGAGCAGCGTTCCCGAAAAGCCGCCGCCGACGATGGCGACATGGTCGCCGGTCACGCTGTCTGGACTGGAGGTCATGGTCGCTATTCCTTGGTCGCGGCGCAGCCGGCGCTCAACCGGCCGGGCTCGCGGGCAGCGGTGTCATCAGTTCGAGCCGCTGCGGCACCGTTCCGAGTTCGATTCCCTCTTCGCGCATCCGGCGCAAGAGGGTGAGCAGCACGTTGCTGCGCGCTTCCGTCGCCGCCCGCGGACTGCACACGTGGGCGAAGCAGTTGAACAGGATGCGTCCGTCGGCGATGCCGTCGACGAACGCCGCCGGGGCCGGCGCGTCGAGAACGGCCGGTTCCGCCGTGAAGGTGTCGAGCACCAGCGCGCGGACGCGATCGGCATCGCTGCCGATCGGTACGGAGAATTGCAGTTGCACCCGTCCCAGCGTCCCGGCGAGCGTCTTGTTGACGACCGACTTGGTGATCAATTCGGAATTCGGCACGATCAGCGTCGAATGGTCGCCCAACTCGATTTCGGTCGACCGCACGCTGATCCGCTTGACGTCGCCCTCGTCGGTGCCGACGCGGATCAGGTCGCCGATCTTGATCGGGCGTTCCGCCAGCAGGATCAGGCCCGACACGAAATTCTGCGTGATCGCCTGCAAACCGAAGCCGATGCCGACCGACAGCGCCGACAGCAGCAGCGCGATCCGCTCCATCCCGATGCCGAGCGAGGCGAGCGCCCAGATGATCGCGAGCGCGATGGCGATGTAATGCGCGACCAGCCGGATCGAATTGCGCACCGACCCGTCGAGGTCGGTGCTCGGCAGATAGCGCTGGTCGAGCCACGCGGTGAACTGCCGCACCAGGAACAGGCCAAGCGCCAGCACCGCGACGAACCGCGCGATCGTGCCGGGCGAAATCGCGATGCCGCCTACCGTCACCCCCTGCGCCAGCCCGGCAAGCCGGTCGAGGAACGATCCGAAACCGGCACCGAACGGATAGAGGATCAGGCCGAGCGCGATCACGATGACGCCCAGCCGCAGCACCGCCGACAGCAACACGCCGAACTGGTCCACGGCGCTCGCGCCGATGCCCATGCCGTGGCGCAGCGTAGTGCCTATGCGGCTGTCGCGCTGGAACAGGCTGGTCGCGACGTCGTCGATCACCACCATCAGCAGATAGGTGCACACGCCCAGCAGCGTGACCCAGAACACGAACTGCACGACGACGATCGCCAGCCCGGCATAGCCGATCAGCAGCGCCAGCGCCGCGCCCGCGACGATCAGCCACAATGCCAGATTGACCGCGCCGACACCGGCGCTCGCCGCCGCCTCCGCCGCACTCTCGCCGTCGGCGGCCTCGCCCGCGCGCAATCGCCCGATGATCAGCAGCGTCCCGCCGATTAGCACCAGATGGACGACCACCTCGACCACCTGCACCGCCAGCAGGGCGGTCGCGCTGATGCCGACGCTGGTGTTGAACGCAGTCAGCAGGATCACGACGAAGGTCAGGGTGGCGAGCGCCCAGCTGACCGGTCGCAGCGCCGTGGCGGCGGCATCGGTCAGCGGCACGACGCGCCACGACGGCTGGCTCGCCATCAGGAAAGCCGCGCCGACTGCGGTGATGAACCCCGCAAAGGCGCTGGCGACGACCAACGCATCCCCCAGCGGGTTCCAGCTTGGCGCGATGAGCGCGGACCATCGCAGGCCCTGGACGAAGATGAAGGCGGCGGCCGTCGGCGTCGCCGTGCCGACCAGCACCCGCCATAGCGCATAGGCCGACCGCCGCACCCGATGGCCGGGCGCATCCGCGATCAGGTAGCGCTGGCCACCGCGCCGCAACAGCCCACGCACGGGGAGTGCCACGACCAGCGCCAGCAGCGTCCCCAGCAGCGCCGCGAGCGGGATGCCATGCCGCATGCTGGTGTCGATCTGCGTCCACTCGCGCCCCAGAAACGCGCTGAGCCGCCGCAGGTCGCGGGGCAAGGCGGTGTACATCTCGCTCCAGAAGCGCGGCGAGAGCGGCGAGGGCGCGCGCACGGAAATACGCTCGCCGACCTCGGCCGCGGCGCTCTGGTCGATTTCCGCGACCAGCTGGCCCGCTTCGACCGCCATCAGCTGGCCACGCTTCACCTTGGAATCGAGCGCGTTCCGCGCCTGCGCTAGGTCCCGGCGCTCGGCCCGGATGTCGGCTGCCTCGGCGACGCCGGGGGCGGGTGCACCCAGTCCCGCGATTCGCGCATCGACCAGGGCCAGTTGGGTGCGCAGCTGTGCCGCGGCGTCGTTGGCGTCGCCCTGCGCTTTCAGCGCCTGTTCGCGCAACGTCGCGCGGGCGTCGCGATCCACCTTCGTGTCCAGCGCGCGATCGACGGTCGCCAGGGTCGCCTCGACCGCCGCGATCTGCTGCGTGGCGACATCGATCGGTGCGGGCTGCGCCAGCGCCGGCGCGACGGACAGCGACACCGCGACCAGCAGCAGCGCAAGCCACGCCGTTATCCTTGTTCTGACGCCGGTTGCGATCATCTCCGATCCCTGCGTCCGTCGATCGGCGCGGGTCAAGGGGCGAGGGGCGATGGGTTGCCAATCCACGGCACCGCTGCTAGGGGCACCGTTCACACGGCGCGGACACCTTGTCTGCGGCCGCATTAGCTATTGACCGGAGTGATTGGGTTTTATGCAGATCGTCGTCCGCGACAACAATGTCGACCAGGCTCTTCGCGCGCTCAAGAAGAAGCTGCAGCGTGAGGGTGTGTATCGCGAGATGAAGCTGCGCCGTCACTACGAAAAGCCTTCGGAAAAGCGTGCGCGCGAGCGCGCCGCGGCGGTGCGTCGCGCCCGTAAGCTCGAGCGCAAGCGCGCCGAGCGTGATGGTGCACGCTAAGCCATTCTAATCGTTGCAGGACGCGTCCTCACGGGCGCGACTTTTGTGACTTTTGATTTATGAACCGGTGACGGCCGGCCCGGCACCACAGCTCCAGGTGCCCCGATGTCGACCGTCACCGCCGTTCCGCTGCGACCAGTCAAGCGCAGCTATCTCATCTATCTCTGGGTCGGTATCGCGCTAGCGTGCATCGCCGCCTTCGCGCTGGCGCGGCAGAGCGACGATTTCCTGACCCGCAACGCCCGCGCCCGCGGTGTCGTGACGACGCCGTCCGGCCTCCAGTACAAGGTGCTGCAGCCAGGCGCCCCCGGCGCGGCCAAGCCGACCGATAGCGACGTCGTGCTGATCAACTACGAGGGCAAGCTGCTCAACGGCACCACCTTCGACAAGTCTCAGCAGCCGACTCCGATGCCGGTCACCGGCGTCGTGCCTGGCTTCTCCGAAGCACTCAAGCTGATGCCCAAGGGGTCGAAGTATCGCGTCTGGATCAAGCCGGAACTGGGCTATGGCGCGGAAACCAAGGGGCCGATCCCCGCGAATTCCGTCCTGGCCTTCGACATCGACCTCATCGACTTTCTTCCAGAAGCGGTCGTTCGCCAGATGCAGGCGCAAGCGCAAGCGCAGCAAGGCGCGATGGGCGGCGGCATGCCCGGCGCCATGCCCCCCGGCGCCATGCCCCCCGGCGCGATGCCTCCCGGTACAGCGCCTTCCGGCCGCTGATCCAAGCCGATTTCGATGCAATAAAGCCGGCGCCTCACCGCGCCGGCTTCGTTGTTTCCGGGTCCCGTTCACCACCGGCGCCGACGCTGCGCCGAGGGACCTGCCCGTCCCCACTTCACTTGTCGGACGTCACGCCTGTGGAGGTCCGGCGACGCGGCTTCCATGATCCGGTTCCAGACGCGCTCTGCCGCTGGTCGGCTTCCAAAGCCACATCTGCGAAGGACAAAAAAATAGCGGCCCGAAGGCCGCTATTCCTTAGCCGAAGCTAACGGTCAGCTTAGTTGCTGTCCGCGTTGCTGTCGTTGCTGGCAACCACGACAATGCCGGCAACCACGGCAGCAGCCGCGATCAGGGCGATGATGATGCCGCCGCCGGCCAGCTCGTTCTTCTTCGCCGAGGTCGAACCGGCGCGAACCGACTTCGAGACCGAAAGGCTGGCAGCCGGGTTGACGGGAGCCGCCATCGCCGGAGCAACTGCCATCGTGGCGGCCGCAGCGGCCATGATATAATTTCCAAGACGCATAATGAACTCCCTTTTGTGCTCGTCGGACGCGGCACTGCCAGAAAATTTTAGTAAAGACAACCGTCCGATCGGCCTGCCAAGGAATTCTAACCCAATCAGTTGCTGCATAGCAACACGGGGTGGGATGGACGTGCTAAGCTACCACCCTTGCGGCTTCGATAATCCAGCGCTCGGCGCCCTCAAGCCCCAGCGCCGTCAGTCGTCCTGTCTCGTATGCCCCGGTATCGACCCCGATCCGGTGCGGCTGAACGTCCAGCTGCGGGCTGATCGTGTGGCCATGCACGACGATCTTGTCGAGCGCCGCGCCGTGATCGAGAAACACGCCGCGAATCCAGCGTAGATCGGACCCCCGTTGCTGGGACAGCTCTACTCCGGGGCGGACACCGGCATGGACGAAGACATAATCGCCGATCATCACCATGTCCTCGAACCCCTCGAGAAACTTGCGGTGGCGGTCCGGTACGAGGTCGCACATCGCCCGGTGCAGCTCCTCATAGTCCATCCGGTCGTAATCCCCGGTATCCACCCCGTAGCTCAGGATCGTCTCGCGGCCGCCGATCCGACAGAACATTCGGAGCGCCTTGGGTTCGCCCGCCAGCGCACCGACGAACACCTCCTCATGATTTCCCATCAGAAAGCGTGATGTCGGCCGATCTTCCGCAAGCGTGCACAGTCGCTCCACCACTGCGGCGGATGCGGGGCCGCGATCGACGATGTCGCCGAGGAAGATGAGCGTCGTATTCGCCGCGCCTCGCTCCGCATCGTCGGCGTCGATCTTCGCCAGCAGCAGATCGAGCAGATCGACGCAGCCGTGGATATCACCGATCGCATAGACGCGGTCGCCGTCCGGAACGGCAGAAGTCGGCATGGCCGGAGCGCGGCGTGCCTTGAGCAGCTTCTTGAGCATGGAGTCCTGTCGGTGGAGGCGGACCGGGGATAGATCCTCCTGCATCTTCCTGCAACCGCCTGAACCGATCGTGAAAGCTCAGCTAGCGAGGCGTAGGGGTTCGGTGGCCGGGACCGGCGACGGCTGATCCGGCCAGATCCCGCGCGTGTCCAACACCAGCTTGTCGCGGCGTTCCTCCAGCGGCACTGATCGGAACACGTCATGATCGACGAGCACGATCATGATCGGGCATGTTTCGATCGCCGCATCCACGTCGATCAACGCGGCGCCTGTGCCGTCGAACGCGCTCGGCAGGCGGCTGGCATAGGGTTCGACGATCCGCACCCGTTCGCCGAACCGCTCGGCAAGCGTCTGCGCCACTTTAAGCGCGGGACTCTCGCGAAAATCGTCGATGTTCGCCTTGAACGCGAGGCCGAGGCACGCGACCGGCACACCCGGCAGCGCGTCGATCAGTGCCGCGGCCTGGGCGACGACATGGTCGGTCTTTCCATCGTTGACCAGTCGCGCGGTTCGGATGAGCGGGGTGTTAGCCGGGTCGGCATGAACCAGGAACCAGGGATCGACCGCGATGCAATGACCGCCGACGCCGGGTCCCGGCTGCAGGATGTTGACGCGCGGGTGACGGTTGGCGAGGCGAATCACCTCCCAAACATCCACTCCCATCGTATCGGCGACCAGGCTCAATTCGTTGGCGAAAGCGATGTTGACGTCACGGAACGCGTTTTCGGTCAGCTTCGTCATCTCGGCGGCGCGGGCCGTTGTGGTGACGCATGCTCCGCGAACGAACCGCCGGTAGAAGGTGAGCGCTTTGCGGGCGCAGCGCGGCGTGATGCCGCCGATGACCCGATCGTTGTCGATCAATTCGACCAGGATCCTGCCGGGCAATACGCGCTCCGGGCAATAGGCGATCGCGACATCCGCCGCTTCGCCGGTACGCCCCGGAACGCGCAGGTCCGGGCGAAGCTGCGCGAGCAGATCGCGGACGCGCTCGGTGGTGCCGACGGGCGAGGTCGATTCCAGGATGATCGTGTCGCCCGCCTTCAACACCGCGGCGATGGTCGTCGCGGCTTGAAGAACATAGCCGATGTTGGGCGCATGATCGTCGGCGAATGGCGTAGGAACGGCGATGACGAAGACGTCTGCGGGCTCGATCTGCGTCGAGGCGCGCAACGATCCGCGCGCGACCACGCCCGATACCAGGCCGTCCAGATCAACCTCTTCGATGTGGACCTTGCCGGAATTGACCGTGTCCACGACCGATGCGGTGACATCGACACCCAACACCCTGGCGCCGGTGCGCGCGATCACGGCCGCAGTCGGCAAGCCGATGTAGCCGAGGCCGAGTACGACGACCTTCAGTTCAGAGTCCGAAACCATCGGCGACGATCCTTGCGATCCGGTTGCTTGCGTGGCCGTCCCCGAACGGATTGTGGGCGCGTGCCATCGCGGAATAGGCGGCCTTGTCGTCCAGAAGCGTGAAGACTTCGGAAACGATGCGGTTTTCTTCCGTGCCGATCAGCTTCGCCGTTCCCGCTTCGACGCCTTCGGGGCGTTCCGTAGTGTCGCGCATCACCAGCACGGGCTTGCCCAGCGCCGGCGCCTCCTCTTGCACCCCGCCCGAGTCGGTGAGCGCCAGATCGCAGAGTTCGAGCGCCCGGATGAAGTGCGGATAATCGAGCGGCTCGATCCGGGCGACGTTGGCGGCGTCGCCCAGCACCTTGTCCATCACCTCGCCGACGTTCGGGTTGGGGTGCATCGGAAATAGGATCGCGACGTCGTCGCGCTCAGCGATGCGCGCGATGCTGCGTGCGATCGATGCCATGCCGTCGCCGAAGTTCTCGCGACGGTGGGTGGTGACGAGAACGATGCGCTTGCCCGCGAACCGCTGGGCCAACGCATCCAGCCCTGCGGCGAGATCTGGCCGCTCGGCGATCCGGTCGCGGGTCCAGTGCAATGCGTCGATCACGGTATTGCCGGTGACATGCACGCCGGCGGAGACGTTCTCGCGCGCCAGCGCCGCGGCTGCGGTATCGGTCGGTGCGAAGTGAAGATCGGCGATGGGTGCTACGATCCGGCGGTTCACCTCTTCGGGCCAGGGATGGTAGATGTTGCCGGATCGCAAACCCGCCTCGACATGCGCCACCGGGATCTTCCGGTAATAAGCGGCGAGCGCGCCGACCATCGCCGTCGCGGTATCGCCCTGTACGATCACCCGATCGGGGCGGACGGAGTCCATCACTTCGCCAAGCCCGGTGAGCAGGCGCGCGGTCAGCCGGTCGAGCGACTGCCCCGGCTCCATCAGGTCGAGATCGATCGTCGGCGTAAGACCGGCGATGATCAGGACCTGATCGAGCAACCCGCGATGCTGGGCGGTGACGCAGGTCACGATCCGCATGCCGCCCTGCGCTTCCAGCGCACGGATCACCGGGAACAGCTTGATCGCCTCGGGACGCGTGCCGAAGATGATCAGGACGGTAGGGCTGGTTTCTATGGGCATAAGGCGAAGTTAGTGGCAGCGACTTAATATGCGGCTAAGCACCGCTACCCGACGATGCGACCATAGCGGTCGCCCCCGACGTGACGAAGGACGACGATGACGATCAAGCGCGTGCGTAAGGCTGTGTTTCCGGTGGCGGGTCTCGGCACACGGTTTTTGCCGGCGACCAAGGCGATGCCGAAGGAGATGCTGACCGTAGTCGACAAGCCGCTGATCCAATATGCGGTCGAGGAGGCGTTGGAGGCGGGGATCGAGCAGATCATCTTCGTCACCGGACGCGGCAAGCACGCGCTCGAGGATCATTTCGATATCTCGTACGAGCTCGAAAATACGATGCAGGCGCGGGGCAAATCGCTCGAATCGATCCAGGGGACGCGCATGAAGCCGGGCAGCCCGGTCTACATCCGCCAGCAGGAGCCGCTCGGCCTCGGCCACGCGGTCTGGTGCGCCCGCGAGATCGTCGGCGACGAACCCTTCGCGGTTCTGCTACCCGACGAACTTATGGTGGGCAAGCCCGGCTTCATCAAACAGATGGTCGAGGCATACGGCAGGGTCGGTGGCAACATCGTCGGTGCGCTCGAAGTGCCGGACAGCGAGACGGACAAATACGGCATCATCTCGCCCGGGGCCGTCGACGGTCGCCTCACCGAGGTGAAGGCGTTGGTGGAAAAGCCGAAACACGGCAGCGCGCCGTCGAACCTGATGATCCCCGGGCGCTACATTCTTCAGCCGGAAGTCATGCGTATTCTCGAGCGTCAGGAAAAGGGTGCGGGCGGGGAAATTCAGCTGACCGACGCGATGGCGCAGCTGATCGGCCGGCAGCCGTTCCACGGCTTCACCTTCGACGGCCAACGCTACGATTGCGGTGACAAGGCGGGGTATATCCAGGCGAACTTCGCGCTGGCGCTGGCGCGGGAGGATATCGGGCCGGCGGTGCGCAGCTTCGCGCGCACGCTGCTTGCGGACTGATCGCAGGCCCTCGAAGCCGCTGGCGGTTACCCTGCTGCCTCGGATCCCGTCGCGCGTGCGCAACCGCAGGTGGGGCAGCCCGGATCCTTGGGCAGGGTGAGCGTCCGGAAGCGCATTGCCATCGTGTCCGCGAGCAGCAATTTGCCGGCGCTGTCCTCGCCGAACGGATGCACCGCCCGCAGCACCTCGAGCGCAGCCAGGCTGCCGAGTGCGCCGGCCATCGGGCCGAGCACGCCATCCTCGGCGCAGCTGACGCCCTCACGGTCAGGATCGCTGCCGACGAAGCAGCGATAACAGGGTCGATCCGCCTCCCAGCCGCGGAACACGCCCAGCTGCCCGTCGAACTGTCCGATCGCGGCCGACACCAGCGGTACGCGTGCCGCATAGCAAGCATCCGCGACGAGCAGCCGGGTCGGGAAATTGTCGCACCCGTCGAGCACCACGTCGGCGGTGGTGAGCAGCGTACCGATGGTTGCCTCGCTCACCCGTCGCTGATGCGGCGTGACGATGACATGGGGGTTCAGGCGTCGGGCCGCATCCGCTGCTGCGGATGACTTGGGCTTGCCGATATCGGCGGTCGCGTAAATCGTCTGGCGTTGCAGGTTGGAAAGATCGACGGCGTCGTCATCGACGATCGTGATGTGCCCAATACCTGCAGCGGCCAGATACTGGAGCGCCGGCGAGCCTATCCCGCCGGCGCCGATGACCAGCACATGCGCGGCGGCAAAGCGGCGTTGCCCATCACCGCCGACCTCCTTCAGCACGATGTGTCGGGTGTAGCGGGTCAGTTCGTCGTCGGAGAGGGTCACGCCGGCCAGGTGAAGGTGAGGCTGGTCCGATACCAGGCGTCGGCATCGACGTTGGCCGCCGCGATATTGCCGCGCGCCAGGCTGGACACCAGACCGGCGGCATATTGTTCCACCGATGGGCAGGAGATCGCACGCGGGACGACGCGGCGTGGCTGGCCCGCCGGTCCGACGAGCACGGCGACATCGACCCTCAGCGTCCAGCCCTGCGGCGTAGCGGTGGCGGCGGCGCAACGCCCCGCCTTGACCTCGGCCCGGACGAACCCCGACAGGCCCGCATCGTCCTCAGGATCACGCGCATAAGGGAGCGGCTTGAGCAGGCTCCAGTCCTGCGGCGGCATCGGCGGCGGTACCGACCCTGCCACTTGCGCCATTATCGCCAGCAATCCGATCATCGTCCAGTGGATCCGAAACCCCCGCGTCCGCGCGCGGTATCGTTCAACGCCTCGACGATGACCAGCGTTGCGCGCTGAACCGGGGCGGGCACGAGTTGAGCGATGCGGTCGCCGCGCGCGATGGCGAACGGCCGGTCGCCCAGGTTGGCGAGGATCACCTTCACCTCGCCGCGATAGTCCTCGTCGATGGTGCCCGGCGTGTTGAGGCAGGTGACGCCGTGCTTCAGCGCCAGACCCGATCGCGGCCGTACCTGAACCTCATAACCCGGCGGGATTGCGATCGCGAATCCCGTCGCGATCGCCGCACGGGCACCGGGGGCGAGGGTCAGATCCTCCGCGGCGACCACGTCCATGCCTGCCGCACCCGCGGTGGCATAGGCCGGCAGCGGCAGGCCCTCGCCATGGGGCAGGCGCAGCAGGCGGATGGCGATCGGACCGGTCATCGCGCGACGCTACTCGGGCGGCGCGAACAGATCAAGAACCGGCGAGCGCCTGTGCGATGCGGTCGGCCAGCCGCCGCGCCACCGCATCCTTGGGCATGCGCTCCCAATGTTCGACGCCGTCCGCGGTGGCGAGGTGCACGGTATTGGCATCGCCGCCGAACACGTCGCCCGACACGTCGTTGGCGACGATCCAGTCCGCGCCCTTGCGCGCACGCTTGGCAACGGCATGCGCGACTACATCTTCCGTTTCCGCGGCGAAACCGACGACCAGCCGCGGTCGCCTGGCATCGCGCGCGAGCGTGGCGAGAATATCGACATTTTCCGTCAGGCTCAGCACCGGCGGCGCATCGCCCTTCTTGACCTTCTGCGGAGCGACCTCGACCCGCCAGTCGGCGACCGCGGCGACCATCACCGCCGCGTCGACCGGCAGCGCCTCGGCGACCGCCGTCGCCATGTCGCCGGCGGACACGACGTCGACACGCCGCACGCCCGCCGGCGTCGGCAGGGTGACCGGCCCGGCGACGAGGACGACCTCGGCACCCAGTGCCGCCAGGGCGCCGGCAATGGCGAAGCCCTGCCGCCCCGACGAGCGGTTGGCGATATAACGCACCGGATCGATCGGCTCATGCGTCGGCCCTGCGGTGACGAGGATGCGGCGGCCGGCGAGCGGGCGCGCGGCCGATTCCGCCGACAGCGCGCGGTCGATCGCGGCGGCGATGGCTTTGGGTTCGGGCAGCCGCCCCGGACCAAATTCGCCGCACGCCATTGCGCCCTCGTCCGGCTCCAGCACGGTGACGCCGTCGGCGCGCAGCTGCGCCACGTTGCGCCGGGTGGCGGCATGCTGCCACATCCGCACGTTCATCGCGGGCGCGGCGAGCACCGGCGTATCGGTGGCGAGCAGCAGCGTCGTCGCCAGATCGTCGGCGCCACCTGCGGCCATGCGCGCCATCAGGTCGGCCGTCGCGGGCGCGACGACGATCAGGTCGGCTTGCCGGCTGAGCTGGATATGCCCCATCTCCGCCTCGTCCTTCAGGTCCCACAGGCTGGTGTAGACCGCATCCTCGCTGAGCGCGGCGACCGTCATCGGGGTGACGAAATGCTGCGCCCCCTCGGTCAGGACGCAGCGCACGGCATGGCCGCGCTTCTTCAGCAGCCGGATCAGCTCGCACGCCTTGTAGGCGGCGATGCCCCCGCCGACGATCAGCAGAATACGTGTCACCGGACGATCCTTTTCACCGTGATCCGCCGCCTGTCGTAAGCGGCGGCGATCAGGTCGCGCACACCGTCGGGAAGGAAAGCAAGCCCGACGAGGAGCAACGGCGCCACCAGCAATCCCCAATAGAAGGTGTCGAGGCGCCCGAACACGCTCAGCACCGCCGCATAGGCGACCAGGACGACCAGTACGCGCAACCCCAACGGATCGCGCCATGCCGCCCAGCCGAACAGCGCCAGCCCGACGAGCGGTGCGGCCAGCCACATGGGGGCGAGCGCCAGGGCGGTGGACAAGGTCATCGTCCGCACGAAGAAGCCGAAGCCGAGCCGTCCGGACCAGCCCGGCGATGCGGGATCCAGCGGCCGCACCACCTCCGCGACGGCATGGGCATGCAGCGCGAGCGCCCCCGCCAGGATCGCGCCGGTGACGATCCACCCCAGTCCTTCGCGTCGCGCGCCCGCCGCGAAGGCGAGCACCGCCATCAGCAACAGGTACAGGCCGGCGGTTTCGCGGATCAACGCCGCAGCGAGGCCGAACGCGACGGACGGCAGCCAGGACTCGGGCCGGTACACCGCCAGCGACAGCGCGATGAACAGTCCGGCCCAGATCTCATGGAAGGCGATCAGGTCGCCTTGCACGAAGACGAGCAGCCCACCCGCCAGCAGGGCCATGGCGACGATCCGGGGCGGGCCGCGCGTAAAGGCCGGTGCCAGCCGCGCGAACCACGCGAGCGCCACCGCCGCGACCAGCAGGTACAGGAGCGCGAGGCGAAGCGGGTTCGGCAGCATCGCCTCGACGCTGGCGAGCGTCGGCAGCCGCATCGTCACGAACGGCCGCAACGGATATCGGCCGGCGCGCATCGCGTCTGCCGCGACCGCATAATAATTGCCGCCATGGCGTACGTTGTCGACGATCGTCTCGTACAACAGGATGTCGGCGGTGCCCCCGCTCGTCGGTGCACCGGTGGCCGCGGCGGGCAGCGGCGTAGCGAAGGCGAGCAGCGTCGCCAGCAGCACGACCGCCAGCGCGCCGAGCGCCGCCCAGGCATTGCGTCGCGGCATGCCGGCGAACCGCGTGGGGGTGGCGAGCCATAGCGACGCGCCCGGCCGGGTCACGCTGCGCCCCGCGACGTGCTCGTCTGTCCGCCGGTGGCCGGACGACGATCGTCAGGGCGCAGGTGCCGTGCCACCGGTTCGTCGCGGCCGCTCAGTGAACCATCAGCCACGTCGCCGCGATGCTCGCGACGGCAGTGACCAGCGCGACCATGGCATAGCGCCAGCCGCCGCCGATCCGCACGACCTCGATCTCGCGCAGCGGCGGGGCAGGTGGCTCGCCGCCGGGTGCCGGATAATGCGCCTCGATCCGGCGGATCAGGTCGGGCAGACCGGCGAGCGTACGGACGTCCTTGATCAGCCGATCGGCGATTGCGGCCTCGGGGCCGAGCTCCGTGCGGATCCATTCCCGCACGAACGGCGCGGCCGCTTCCCACAGGTTGATATTGGGGTCCAGGCCGGTGGCGACGCCTTCGACCATCACCATCGTCTTCTGGAGCAGCAGCAAGTGCGGCTGCGTCACCATATCGAAATCGCGGGTGATCGAGAACAGCCCGTCCAGCATCATGCCGATCGACATATCCTTGACCGGCAGGCCACGCATCGGTTCGCCGACCGCCCTCAGCGCGGTGGCGAATTCCGCGACATTGTGGTGGCTGGGCACATAGCCCGCTTCGAAATGGATTTCGGCGACCCGCCGATAGTTGCCGGTGATCAGGCCATAGAGAATCTCGGCCAGCCACACACGTGCGCGCCGGTCGATCCGGCCCATGATCCCGAAATCGATCGCGGCGATCTTGTTGCCGGGCAGGGCGAACAGATTGCCCTGATGCATGTCGGCGTGGAAGAATCCCTCCGCGATCGCCTGGCGCAGGAACGCCTGCACCAGCGTATTGGCGAGCCGCGGCAGGTCGTATCCCTGCGCGACCAGTGCGGCGCGATCGGACAGCTTGATGCCGTCGATCCATTCGACGGTCAGCACCCGCGCGGTCGATCGCTGCCAGTCGATCGCCGGGACCATGAAGTCCGGCTCCGCGGTCATCGCTTCGGCGAGTTCGGACGCGGAAGCCGCCTCGCGACGGAAGTTGAGTTCGCGCGTCGTCCATCGCTTGAAGTTCTCGACCGTCAGGCGCGGGCGCAGGCGCTTGGCCTCGACGCTCATCCCCTCCAGCTGTGCGGCGGCCCATTCGTAGGTCGCGATCGCACGGGTGAAGTCCGCCTCGACGCCGGGGCGCAGCACCTTCAACGCGACCGTGCGGCCGTCGGTGGTGACCGCGCGGTGTACCTGCGCGATCGATGCGGCGCCGATCGGATCCTCCTCGATCGACGCGAACAGGTCGGCGGGCGGACGTCCGAAGCTTTGCTCGATCGCCGCGGCGATCGTGGCATAGGGCACCGGCGGCAACTGGTCCTGCAGGCGCAGCAGGTCCTGCGTCGCCTGTTCCCCGACCAGATCGGGGCGCGTCGCCAGCGTCTGCCCCAGCTTGATCGCCGCGGGGCCGATCGCCTGGAAGGCATCGGCGTAGCGCGGCACGTTGGGCACGCGCGCGCCGAACCGCGCGATGCGGGCGAGGCGCCGGACCGGTGCGGGCGTATTCGGATCGCGTTCGATACCGCGCAGCGCGCCGTGCCGCGCGAGGATGCGGCCCCATTTCAGGAGCCGCCAGACGTGGACGACAGAGGATGTCACCCCCGGCTCCGCGCATCACGACCGTGCGGGTGTCCCCGACGAAGACCCATCAGATCTTCCAGCCGCTGTGGATCGCGACCAGCCCGCCAAGGATCGGTTCGGCCTTGGTCCGCATGAATCCCGCATCCGCGATCATGCCCCTGAACGTCGGCATGTCGGGAAAACGGCGGATCGATTCGATCAGATAACGATAGCTGTCCGCATCCTGCGCCAGCATCTGGCCCAGCTTGGGCACCAGCCTGTGCGAATAGCTGTCGTAGACTTCCTTGAACCCCGGCCAGGTCGTGGTCGAGAATTCCAGGCAATAGAAGCGTCCGCCGCGGCGCAGGACGCGATGGGCCTCGCGCAGGGCCTTGGGGATATCGGTGACGTTCCGGATGCCGAAGGCGATCGTGTAAGCGTCGAAGAACCGGTCGGGAAAGGTCAGCGTCTCGGCGTTGGCCTCCGTCCACACCAGCCCGTCGATGCCGCGCTTGGCGGCGCGCTCCATGCCGACTTCCAGCATGGCGGGGTTGATGTCCGCAACCGTCACCGATGCGCCCGCAGCCGCCAGGCGAAAGGCGATGTCGCCGGTGCCGCCGGCCATATCGAGGATCTGCTGCCCCTCCTGCGGCTGGACGCGCCGGACGAAGCGATCCTTCCACAACCGGTGCATGCCGCCTGACATCGCATCGTTCATCAGGTCGTAGTTCTTGGCGACGCTGGAGAAAACACCGCCGACGCGGGCGGTCTTCTCGTCTGGCGCGACGTCTTCATAGCCGAAGGATACGGTTCCGGGGGTGGCGGTGTCGGTCATGCGACTGCCCTAGCCGTGGCTTGTGGCCGGGGCAAACGCAACCTAGCTGTTTGGTGTGCCAGAACTTCCCGAAGTCGAAACCACCGTACGCGGGCTGACGCCGGTGCTCGCCAGTCGCCGCCTGACCCTGGTCGAGCCGCGCCGTGCCGACCTGCGCAAGGCGATCCCCGTCGACCTGCGCCAAAGGATGACGGGCGCCACCGTCACCGCGCTCGGCCGGCGGGCCAAATACGGACTGATCGATACCGATCGCGGCGACACGCTGATCTTCCACCTCGGCATGTCGGGGCGCTGGCGGGTCGATCCTGCCGAACGCCTCGCCCACGATCACCTGCTGATCGAAACGGACGAGGGGCGTCATCTCGCGCTCAACGATCCCCGACGATTCGGCTTTCTGGACCTGGTCGAGACGGTGGCGCTCGACGCCTATCCGCCGTTCGCCGCAATGGGTCCGGAGCCGCTGGGCGAGGCGTTCACCGGCGCCTATCTCCACGCCGCGCTGCGAGGGCGCACCGCGCCGATCAAGGCGATGCTGCTCGACCAGCGAATCGTCGCCGGCCTCGGCAACATCTATGTCTGCGAAGCGCTGCACCTCGCCCGCATCGCCCCGACCCGGGCGAGCGGCCAGATCGCGCTGGCGCGGCTCGATCGACTGGCGGCGGCCGTCCGTGAGGTGCTGCTGGCCGCGATCGAGGCGGGTGGATCGACGTTGCGCGATTACGCCCGGCCGGATGGCGAACTCGGCTATTTTTCCAAACAGTTCCTCGTCTACGGTCGCGAGGGCGAACCGTGCCATTGCGGCGGCACCGTCGCGCGGCGGGTGGATAGCGGGCGATCGACCTTCTACTGCCCCGCCTGCCAGAAGACCTGACGCCGGCGCCGGATCATCGGGCGATCCTACCAGCGCATGCGACGCCTGCGCAGTTGACCCCGTCCCATGGAATCGCTAAGGGCGCTGCCTTCGAGACGGCGTAGGGTGATCCGGCGCCTCGTCTTACATCGACCACATTACTCGCAAGGACGTACCGAATGGCGAATACGCCGCAAGCCAAGAAGCGCATCCGTCGCAACCAGCGTCGTGCCGACATCAACGGTGCCCGCGTCGGCCGTATCCGGACCTTCATCAAGAAGGTCGAAGCGGCGCTTGCATCGGGCGACAAGGCTGCGGCGACCACGGCGCTGGCAGCGGCTCAGCCGGAACTGCAGCGCGGCGTCGCCAAGGGCGTGCTGCACAAGAACACCGCGAGCCGCAAGTTCTCGCGTCTGACCAAGGCCGTCACCGGTCTCGCCTGACACGCGTCACGCGTCGAAAAAGTTCAGCCCGCCGGGACCCGTCCCGGCGGGTTTTTTGATGTCCGAAACGGGCGAAAATAGAACGAAAAGAGGAAAGGCAGGAGTTACCACGATTCGTGTGGAGTCGTACGGCGGGAATTGCCAAGAAAGCCAAGCTAATCAGTAGCTTGTAAGATTTACGAACGCATTTCCGCGGTGCTTGGCCTGTCAATCCCGTTTATTTCAGGAATGTGACCTGGCTGGGGCTTGATCGACTCACCCCAGGCTTCATAACTCGCCTCCACCGCGGCGGTATCCACCGCCTGCGGGGACCTGAACAGCGTGGGCATGCCGAACGGCTTTTGGCCGTAGGGGGGATTTGTCTGTCGTGAATACAGCGGCCGGGCACGACATTTCCGTCGTTCCGGCAACGGAGACGTGTGCATTGAACGATCGACGGGCAGCGGCGGTGACGGAGAGCGAGGCGCAGCGCGCCTGGGCTCGCGTCCGCAGC
>CAYQPM010000032.1:0-19828 GCA_964419295.1 uncultured Stakelama sp.
ACGCGGGCCTCGAAGTGCAGCAGGGCGACGATGGCGCGACCGGCTTCATCAAGCGCACGGATCTGGGTCGCGACCGCGACGAGCAGCGTCCGGAGCGTTTCCAGGTCGGGCAGAAGTTCGACGCGATGGTCACCGGCTTCGATCGTTCGAAGAAGCCGACCTTCTCGATCAAGGCGATGCAGATCTCCGAAGAGAAGCAGGCCGTGGCGCAATACGGGTCGTCCGACTCGGGCGCGACGCTCGGCAACATCCTGGGCGAGGCTCTCAAGGCCCGCTCGGACGCTGAGAAGAAGTAAGGTAAACGGGCCGGCGCAGAGATGCGTCGGCCCTTCTTATTTATACGGAATACGATTTGGTCCTGTACGTGGAGCCTCTTGATCTCTATCAAGCCCCTGTTGCATCAACCGGGGGGGAGTGTGCGATGATACGTTCTGAATTGGTACAGAAGCTGTGCGAACATAATCCGGCCCTTTCGACGCCCGACGTCGAAACGATCGTGACGACCTTTTTCGACGAAATCTCGCGGCGTCTGGCGGCGAATGGCCGCGTCGAGCTGCGCGGTTTCGGCGCATTCTCGACTCGCTCGCGCGATGCCCGCGTCGGCCGCAATCCGCGCACCGGCGAAACCGTCGACGTCGATGCGAAGCGCGTGCCCTATTTCAAGCCCGGCAAGGAAATGCGGGTCCGCCTCAACGTCTGAACCGCGTGATCGCGGCGGCGACGTGCGTGATGCGGGGATAGCGACTTGACGCCCGGCTCAGGCTGGGCTTGTCGTCTGGCCGTGTGCGGACGTGGCGAAATCGGTAGACGCTGCCGACTTAAAATCGGCTTCCTATGGAGTGCGGGTTCGAGTCCCGCCGTCCGCACCACCGCCCTGCCTTTCGTCACTGCGCTGCTCGCGCTGTCCGCCTGCGACGCGCGGCCCGATTCGGGTCCGGTGATCGTCAGCGCGATCGGGGGGGTGCCGCGACTGGTCGATCCCGCTCGCGGCCGGCCGGATACGCCCGCCCGGCTGTTGCTCGACGCCACGGCGGAAGGGCTGGTCCACTTCGACGCCGGCGGACAGATCGAACCGGGTCTCGCCGAACGCTGGATCGTCATCGATCAGGGCACCAGCTACATCTTTCGGCTCCACGACGCGCAGTGGAGCGACGGCAGCACCGTCACCGCGGATCAGGTGGTCGCCCAGCTGCGGCGCCAGCTCGCGCCCGGCACCCGCAATCCGCTGGCGCCGTTCCTGACCGCGGTGGACGAGATCGTCACGATGACGCCGCAGGTGATCGAGGTGCGGCTGCAACGCCCTCGCCCCGATCTGCTCAAGCTGTTCGCCCAGCCCGAACTGGCGCTGTGGCGTTCCGCAGCGAGCGGCGGTGCCGGTCCGATGCGGGTGATCCAGGCAACCCGCAGCCCCTTGCTGCGCCCCGCCTTCGATCCGGGCCGTGCCGATCCGGAGGATCGCCGCAAGACCAAGCCAGAACAGGACGTGCGCCTGATCGGCGAACGCGCGGCCCGCGCCATCGTCCGCTTCGCCGCCCGCAGATCCGACTATGTGGCGGGTGGCACCTTCGTCGATTGGCCGTTGCTCAACTACGTCTCGGTCGCACCGGTCAACGTACGGCTCGATCCTGCCGCCGGCCTGTTCGGGTTTGCGATCATGAAACGCGATGGATTCCTGGCCGACGCCGCCAATCGTGCGGCGATCGGCGGCGTGATCGATCGCGCCGCCGCCACCGGCGCGGTGATGCAAGGCTGGGAGCCCGCGGAGCGCATCCTGCCCGATACGCTTGATTCGCTTGCGCCCCCCGCGGTGCCCGGCTGGTCGCTGCTGACCCCCGAACAGCGCCGCGAGCAGGCGCTGGCGCGGGTAGCGGCCTGGGGCAGCCCGGTTCGGCTGCGCATTGCGCTCCCCGCCGGTCCGGGCGCGACCCTGTTCTACGCCCAGGTCGCCGCATCGCTGGCGTCGGCCGGCATCGCGGCGGAACGCGTCGCGATGAACCAGGACGCGGAATTGCGTCTGATCGACCATGTCGCGCCCTATGACAGCGCCCGCTGGTATCTGGCGAATGCCTGCGCGATGTGCAGCGACGCGGCGCGTTCGGCGCTGATCGCCGCCCGCGATGCGCCCAACCTTGCCGAACGATCGCGGCTGATCGCCGTCGCCGACGCCGCACTGGCGGCGGACACGGCCTATATCCCGATCGCCCGTCCGCTCCGCTGGTCGCTGGTCGCGCTCCGTCTGCGCCAGTGGCGCCCGAACCCGCAGGCGTGGCACCCGTTGAACCGGCTGCGTGACGATACCAGATAAGACGTATGATAACGCGCCCTCGTCCCCTGGACGTTCGCCCCATGCTGCAAAACCTGCCGGTCGGCCGCGACGCCGCGTCGGTGCGCGTCCGGCTGGAAGCGATGGAGCGGTTGATGGAGGGGCTGTTCACGATCCCCGGCACCAACCGTAAGGTGGGTCTGGACGTGTTGCTCGATCTGGTGCCGGTGGTCGGCACGACCGTGGCGGCGCTGATCGGATCGTGGCTGGTGTGGGAAGCACGCAACCTCGGCATGTCGAAGCTTCAGATGGCGCGGATGTTCGGCAACGTCGGGGTCGACTGGGCGCTGGGCATCATTCCGTTCGTCGGCGCGGTGCCCGACTTCTTCTTCCGTTCGAACACCCGCAACCTGCGGATCGTCCGCAAGCATCTCGACCGGCATCATCCGGCGACCGCAACGATCGCCGGCTGACCCCGATCGGCGTCAACGGGTCCCGCGCCAGATCCTGACAGTCGCGCCCTGCGACAGTCCGCCCTGATGGGCTGGGCAGGATTGGTATCGGAACGCCTTGTCGAGGCAGATCCAGATCTCGTCCAGCCACCCTTGCTTATTGGCGGTGATCCGCATCATGTCCGCGCCAAGTCCCGGGTTGGCGCGAGCCATCGCATCCGCCAACCGACCCGCCGTAAGCGGTGATCGCGACAATGCGTCCATGTCTGGGTAGCGCAGCCTGGCGTACAGCCCCGTCGAGCGAAGGAAATAACGATCGGGCTGCATCCCCGGCATGCACGTGCCGTGCTTCGCCCATTCGTGCTGCAGCAATTGGGCCGATGGTGTCGCGCAGATGTTGGCGCGGATCACCTGCCGGGACAGCAACGGGGTCGCACGGCAATATTGCGGCCAGTCCTTGCCCACCCCGTCCGGCCATAGTCCGTGCAGGGTGAAACCGAAACGATTGCCGCTGCCGCACTGAAAGCGGGCGGACGCATCCCGGGCGTGTTCATGGCAATATTGCGGAGCCCAGGTGATCGCGAGCGTGTAGCCGCCGATCGGCAACAATCGCTGCGGCTGGCTCTGGCTCGCCACATCGGGTCGCGGACGCGGGATCGTGGCCGGCGCTTCGCAGCGATAGGCTTGCGCAGACGCGGCCGCGGGAGCGGCGAGCAGCGCGGCGGCGTTCAGCCATCGAAGCGGCATCATACGCGCGGCGCATCCCAGGTGTCGTCCAGCATATCGTCGTCCAATCCTTCGCCGAACCACAGCTTGGCGTCCGGCTTGAAGAGCATCACCGCCGCAGCGACGTACAAGATGTTGATGACGATGCCGACCACCTGCGACATACCGAACGCCGTTCGCCCCATCGCCAGCATGGAGAGGACATACAACAAACCGATCGCGCCGATCGCGGCGAACACGACCTGCACCCACTTGGCGACGACACTCGGACGGCGCACGATGAAGAACCACAGCAGTACGGCTATACCCAGGCTGATCGCCTGACCCACCGGCAGCATCCAGGTGTAATTGGCCGTCACGGGATTGGCCGCAAGCGTCGCATTGGCCGTGGTCCAGTTCAGCGCCGTATTGACCAGCCCGATGATCACGGACGCCCAGTATAGTTGTTCGAATCGCGCGATCGACGGCGGCTTGGTCACGATCATCCCCCTTCAGCAGTTACGATGCCGAATCCTAGCCCGCTGCTTGCACGGTGCAAGCATCCGCGTTCAGGCCATGGCGAAATCGAGCCCGATATCCGCGGCCGGTGCGGATTGGGTAAGCCGCCCGACCGAGATATAGGTGACGCCGGTTTCGGCGATCGCGCGAATGGTGTCGAGATTGACGCCCCCGGACGCTTCCGTGGGCACCTGCCCGCCGACCAGGCCGACGGCCTCGCGCAGCAGCAGCGGCGCCATGTTGTCGAGCAGGAGATGCGTGGCGCCTGCCGCGAGCGCCGGCGCGATCTGGTCGATGCGGTCGACCTCGACGATGATCCGCGCGATGCCTGCGTCCACCGCACGCCGCACCGCCTCCGCGACGTCGCCCGCCACGGCGACGTGATTGTCCTTGATCATCGCGGCGTCCCACAGCCCCATACGGTGGTTCTGCGCCCCGCCGGTGCGCGTCGCGTATTTTTCGAGCCGCCGCAGGCCCGGAATGGTTTTGCGCGTGTCGAGCAGGATCGCGCCGGTGCCCGCAATCGCGTCCACGTAGCGTCGGGTCAGCGTCGCGATTCCCGACAGGTGCTGTACGGTGTTCAGCGCCGATCGCTCAGCGGTCAACATGGCGCGCGCCGCGCCTTCCAGCCGCAGCAGATCGCAACCCGCCGGGACGGATGCGCCATCCTCGACCAGATGCGTGACCCGAACCTCGGGATCGAGCGCGCGAAAGAACGCCTCTGCGATGTCCAGACCGGCCACCACGATCGGCTCGCGTGTGTCCATCACGCCGGTGAAACGCGCATCGGCGGGGATCACGGCAGCCGACGTAACGTCCTCTCCCGGCCCCAGATCCTCTGCCAGCGTGGCAGCGACGAAGCCGTGCAGGTCGAATCCGGCCAGCGAAAAGGTCATGCCGGGTATACGATATGTCGTGCGGCTGGAACGAAGTGGACGATCATCGGTTTCGGCTCCGTAAGCGGGTGGGGTCCATGAAGACAGATGAATGTTCGGCGCGCGCCGAGTTGCAGCGACTGCTGACGGCCGCTCTGGAAGTCGCCGACACGCTCGACCTGACGTTGGTGGGCATCCATATCGATGAAGCACGCAATCTGCTGTTGCAGCGTGACGTGCCGGTCCACTGATCGGCCCAACCGGCGGTCAGTCGCCGGTAACCGGAGCCGGACCCAGGTCGCCCTTGCCGACCGTTCCCGATGCCATCGCGAGCATCGCGTCCAGACTTGTCTTCGCCTTCAGCCGCAGGCTCTCCTCGATCTCGATCCGCGGTTCGAGATCGCGCAGCGCCACGTAGAGCTTCTCCATCGTGTTGAGCGCCATATACGGACAGATATTGCAGTTGCAGTTGCCGTCCGCGCCCGGCGCACCGATGAAATGCTTGCCCGGCATCGCCTTTTCCATCTGGTGGATGATGTGCGGTTCGGTCGCGACGATCAGCGTGTCGCCAGGCATCGCGTTGGCGAATTCGAGGATGCCGCGCGTCGAACCGACGTAATCGGCGTGATCTAGGATGACCGCCGGGCATTCGGGATGCGCCGCGACGGGCGCGCCGGGATATTGCGCCTTCAGCTTAAGCAGCTCGGTCTCGCTAAACGCTTCGTGCACGATGCACACGCCGGGCCACAGCAGCAGTTCGCGGCCGGTCTTGCGCTGGAGGTAGCCGCCGAGGTTGCGGTCGGGGCCGAAGATGATCTTCTGATCGCGCGGCAGCTGCGCCAGGATCGTCTCGGCGGATGACGAGGTGACGATGACGTCGCTGAGCGCCTTCACCTCGGTCGAACAGTTGATGTAGGTCAGCGCGATGTGATCGGGATGTGCGGCGCGGAACGCGGCGAACTGGTCGGGCGGGCAGCTGTCTTCCAGGCTGCATCCGGCATCCATGTCGGGCAGCACGACGATCTTGTCGGGGCTGAGGATCTTCGCCGTTTCCGCCATGAAGCGCACGCCGCAGAATGCGATCACGTCGGCGTCGGTCGCCTGCGCCTTGCGGCTGAGATCCAGACTGTCGCCGACGAAATCGGCCAGGTCCTGCAACTCCGGCTTCTGGTAGTAATGCGCCAGGATCACGGCGTTGCGCTCCTTGCGGAGGCGCTCGATCTCGGCGCGCAGATCTAGCCCGGCGAAGCTGTTGGTCAGTTCCATCCTGCCCCCCTAGGCGATTCCACCGCCGGCCTCAACGCGCCGGTCACTGTGCGTTGCCCAGCACTTGCGACAGCGCACGGCTGGCGTCCCACCGCTCGTTCGACGCCACCGGGTCGTCGGCGAACCGTGCCTTGACCGTCACGTCGATCCCTGCCGCGCGCAACGGCATCGCAAAGCTGCTCTCCACCGCCCGGCGCGTGGCGTCCTTGGCGAGCTTCATCGGGGTGCCGTCGCGCGCCTGACGCACCAGTTCCGCCTGCCCCGCCCGCCGATTCGCGGCGTCGAGCCGGGTGTTGGCGTCGGTGACATGCGACAGGATGCCGCCGGAACCATATTCCCGGATGGCGGTCAGATCGACCTGTGGACCGTCGAGTTCGATCGGCGGCAAGCGTACCGACAGCACATGCGTATCGCCGTTCCAGGCGACATCGTCCTGCGTCAGCTTGCCGAGATCGACCTCGTACCGGACGAGGCCCGGCATGATCAGCGTCTTCTCGGTCGACAGGCCCAGCTGCGACTGGCGCGACGTACTCACCGCGACGAAGCGGGCGGCGAACGCCGAGAGACGGTTCTGTTCTCGCAACCCTTGCAGGCTGGCACTGACGACGGTGGTCGGATCGGGCGACAGGCGCCTCTCTACATAACGCTGCACGCCCCACAGCACGACGAGAACGGCGAGCGCGAGCAGGATGATGATACCCGCCGCCTTGCCCAGGAACGATCCGGTCGCCGATGTCGCAGCAGGTGGCGCGGGCGCCTCCGGTTCGGTCACGTCGCGATCCGCCATGCATCGCCCTCCTCGTTCACCAGCCCGCGCGCGCGCAGGTCGAATAGATGTGCCAACACGGACCGTTCCGCCGCCGGCACCAATCGCGGATCGAGGCCGACGTACATGCGCGCCGTCATGGCCGACAGCGTCAGCGGTGCGGTGCGCAGCAGGCGCAGGATCTGCCCCTCGCGCTGCTTGCGATGACCGAGCATGCCGCGCACCAGCCGCTGCGGACTGTCCACCGCCTCGCCATGGCCCGGATAATAGACCCGGTCGTCGCGGCCCAGCAGTTTGTCCAGGCTGGCCATGTACTGGCTCATATCGCCGTCCGGCGGTGAGATCACGCTCGTCGCCCAGCCCATGACATGATCGCCCGAAAACAGCGCAC
Organism: uncultured Stakelama sp.; assembly: GCA_964419295.1. GTDB lineage: Bacteria > Pseudomonadota > Alphaproteobacteria > Sphingomonadales > Sphingomonadaceae > Sphingomonas. The sequence continues at coordinate 7,238 of CAYQPM010000032.1, forward strand.
CGCTTTCAGACAGCGCATAAGCGAGATGATTCGACGTGTGGCCGGGCGTCGCCAGCGCGCGCAGGGTCCACCCGTTTCCCGCCACTTCGTCACCCTCGGCCAGGACGCGGGCGGGCGCGTAATCGGTATCGAAGGCCGCATCGGCGCGCCCGTCGTCGCTCGCGATGTGATGGGGATCCGCACCAACGATCGGTGCGCCGGTCGCCGCGGCAAGTGGGCGGCTGCCGGGACTATGGTCGCGGTGATGGTGGGTGATCAGGATCGCGACCACCGGGCGACCGGCGATGGTGCGCAACAGTGCGTCGATGTGATCGGGATCATCGGGCCCCGGATCGATCACGGCGAGGTCGCTGCCGCCGACGATATAGGTCTGCGTGCCGCCGAACGTGTAGGGCGAGGGGTTGGGCGCGAGCACGCGGGTGACGAGCGGCTCGAGCTGGATCGGGATACCGGTCGGATGCTCGGCCATTGAGACGGATGTGGCCTGATCGATCCCGTAGTGCAAGGGGCTTGCCCCGCCCGTCCGGGTCGGGACGGGGCAAGTCGCTGGCATCAATCCTCGTCGGGCGATGCCATTTCGGCGCGCAATTCGGTCAGCGCCTCGTCCATGCCGGCCAGCGCTTCCTTGCGTTCTTCGGCGCCCATAGTGCGATCCGCCGCAATTCCGGCGCGCGATGCCTCTACACTGGCGATCGCGGCCTGCATCGCGCTGCGGCGCGTCGCGGCGCCATCGACACCGGCGCGCGCGCCTGCCTCCGCCATCGCCTGGATGCGGTTGGTGCAGATCACCATCGTGCGCTGCGCGCCCTTGCGACCGTTGACGATGATCTGCTGCGCGCCGCCGTCGCGTCCGTTCGTGCAGGTCCGTTCGGACACGGCCGGCGCCTGCTTCAGCGAGCGATCGACCATTGCCTGGATTGCGCGATCGTCGAACTGGCCATTGGCGGACGAGCGATAGGTGCTGACCTGGCCGTCTTTGCCGACGCGCTTGACGATGACACGCTGCACCGGCTTGCCGGCGATCACGGGCGCTGCCGGACGTGCGCTGGCCTCGGGAGCTTCCGGGATCTCGGGCGGCTCGGGTGCTTCTGCCGAATTGGGCATCGGCGGCACTGGAGGCACGGATGGCACAGGCGGCACGGATTGCAGATCGACGCCGATCGTCTCCCCCACCTTGCCGGACAGCGCGGCTGCCGCGCTGGTGCCGGATGCCGTGATGCCGAGGCCGGCGATCACCAGCGTGGACACCATCACCATGCCTGCGGCGAGGCGGCTACGGGATCGGGGCAATGTAGACAGCATGCGAATTCTCCCTTTCAGATCATCGACGGTGTGAAGGTGGCAGGCGGCGGACACCGCTCCGCCGTGCGCGGCCTTGACGATGGCACAGGCATAGGCGTGGCGATCGATCGTCGAACGACCGGCGAGCACGCGCGCATCGTTGGCGAGTTCCTGATCGGCGCGAAACGCGCGGAAGGATCGCCATGCCAGCGGATTGAACCAGTGGATCGCCAGGACGGCCAGGGCGACCCAGTTCGCGATCAAGTCACCACGCTGGTGGTGGCCGATCTCATGCGCGAGCGCGAGTTCGCGCTCGTCGGCATCGTACCGGTCGGCGAAATCCAACGGGAACGCGACGTAGCGGCGCAGCACGCCGAACGCGAGCGGGCCGGGCGCCGCCTCGCTCGCGATGATCCGGACGCCACGCATCTCCTCGACCATGGCAGCGGAGCCGAGCAGGCGACGGCAGAAGCGCGTATGGCTGGTGAAATGCCACAGGAGGAACCCGGCTGCGCCGATCGCCCAGGCGATGCCCAGCACAGTGCCCACAGCGGGATACGATCCTGCCGCAACGGCCGGAGCGGCGGTGTCGATCGTGCCGTCGACGACGAAGATCGTGATCGTCTCGCCGGCTTTCGAGATCGGCGTCATCGCGGCCCGTGCCCAGCCATGGGGCAGCGGCGGCAGCAGCAACCGCAACACCGGCAAGGCCCAAAGGGCATAGCCGACCTGCGGACCGAAGCTGCGCCGGACGGGCGCACGCACCAGCAGAACCAGCGCCATCAGCACCGTGGATGCGATCAGCGCCTCGACCAGCCAGGCCGCCGACCCAGTGCCGGACAGCGCCGCGGTCACTGCTTGAGGTCCTTCAGCAAGGCCTCGATCTCGGCGATGTCCTGCGCGGTAAGCGCGTCCCGTTCGGCGAGATGCGCGACCAGCGGGGTCAGCTTGCCGCCGAACAGCCGGTCGATCAGCCGCTGCGATTCGCCAGAGACGTAATCGTCGCGGGCGACCAACGGCCGGTACAGATACCGACGGCCGTCCTCCTCATGCTGGATCGCCGACTTGGCCAGCAGCCGCCCGAGCAGCGTCTTGACCGTATTGACGCTCCAGCCGCGCGCGGGTCCCACCCGTTCTGCCACATCCTGCGCAGTGAGTGGCGATTCCTCCCACAACGCCTCCATCACCGCATGTTCGGCGTCGCTGATCCGTTCGGCCATGACATTCATCCTCGTAGACTACAGCTGTAATCTCATCGATTACGTCCGTAGTCAACGGGGTTCGAAACTCTGTTGCGTTCGACGGAAGCGACTTAGTAGACCGGGCCACGACCACGCCTCAGCCTATCGATGCCTGCACTGTCGAGAAGCTTTACAGTCCCACGCTCAAGCTATTGGCCATTAACCAAGAAAGTGTCGAAAAAGCGCCGCGCGCGACAGTTGGCACAAGGCCTGCATAGTTCCAGCCAGCCGAGCGTCCGACGCTTCAGCAGGGTGGGTCCGCCGCATAGCGCATCGCGGACCCACCCGCACCCGGCCTGCCATAAACAAACCGGGGCAGGCATCGCTCAGGCGGTCTGGCCGCCCTTCAGCAGCGTTGCCAATTCGCCGCTTTCGTACATTTCCATCATGATGTCGGATCCGCCGACGAATTCGCCGCCGACATACAACTGCGGGATGGTCGGCCAGTCGGAATAGGTCTTGATCCCCTGCCGAATGCCCTGATCCTGCAGCACGTCGACACTCTCGTACGTGACGCCGAGATGGTCGAGGATAGCCACGGCACGGCTGGAGAAGCCGCACTGCGGAAACAGCGGACTGCCCTTCATGAACAATACGACGGGATTGGCCTTGACGACGGTGTCGATACGGGCATTGGCATCTTCGATCATGGTCATCTTCCTCAGGCAGCTGCGGTCTTGAGTTGCAGCGCGTGGAGTTCACCGCCCATCCGATCGCCGAGCGCAGCATAGACCGCCTGGTGCTGCTTGCGCAGCGGCAGTCCCGCAAAGCTCGCCGAGACAACCCGGGCGGCATAATGGTCGCCGTCACCCGCCAGGTCGGTGATCTCCACCTCGGCATCGGGGATCGCGGCACGGATCAGGGTTGCGATATCATCGGCGGCCATCGGCATCGTCGTTACTCCGCCACGTCGGGCTGCGATTGGATCAACTGCCGGCGCGCCTCGATCGATTGCTGGGCGAGTGCGCGGCGCACGGCGGCATCGTCCGTTTCGACCCCGGCGGCCGTCAGGTCACCGAGCACCTTGCGGATCACGTCCTCGTCCCCCGCCTCCTCGAAATCGGCCTGGACTACCGCCTTGGCATAGGCATCCGCTTCTTCGGGAGTCAGTTGCATCAGACCCGCCGCCCAGTGGCCGAGCAGGCGGTTACGGCGCGCGGTGACGCGAAAGACCATCTCCTCCTCGCGCGCGAACTGGCCTTCGTGGCCGCGCTCGCGATTTTCGAACATGGTCATCCTGCGGCTCACCCCGTTGCTGCGTGTAGCCGTCACATAGGTGCCGCGCCCCGCCCGCGCAACGGATCGCCCGACGCGCCACCTCGGCCGTTACGGAACTGTTAAACGCGGCCGACATATTTAACATACGGTATGACCTCACGATCAACCGCTGGAGAAGGATCATGCTGAAGGCTCCCACCACCGCAGGCATGCATGGCGCCGCAGCGCATCACGGCGCCCCTCCGATGGCACGCATCATTATCGGCACTGCACTGTCGCTGGTCATATGGGCACTCATCGCCGCCATCGTGCTGGCGGTACGCTGACGGCGCCGGTCAGTCGACCTCCACCACGAGCTTGCCGATCGCCGCACGCGCCGCCATCTTGGCGATCGCGTCGCCGCCGCGCTCGAACGCAAACGTCTCGGTGACCTTGGGCGCGATCTTGCCTTCGGCCCACAGCCGGAACAGTTCCTCGACATGCGCGGTGTTCGCCTGCGGATCGCGCGCCGCGAAAGCGCCCCAGAACACGCCGCAGACATCGCAACTCTTCAGCAGCGTGAGGTTGAGCGGCAGCCGCGGTATGCCGGCCGGGAAGCCGACCACGAGGTATCGCCCCTCCCACGCGATCGAACGGAGCGCGGGTTCGGCATAATCGCCACCGACCGGATCGTAGATGACGTCGAAACCGCCCCGCCCCCCGGCTGCCTTGAACTGCTCCGCCAGCGCCTTCGACTGTTCCTTGTCGAACGGTGCACGACCATAGATCAGCGTCTCGTCGGCACCCGCAGCACGCGCTGCCGCGGCTTTTTCCTCCGACGAAACCGCCGCGACGACCCGCGCACCATAGGCCTTGCCGAGCTCGACCGCCGCGAGGCCGACTCCACCGGCCGCACCGAGCACCAGCAACGACTGACCGGCCTTCAAATGCCCGCGATCCAGCAGCGCATGAATGGTGGTGCCGTAGGTGAGGATCAACGCCGCGCCTTCGGCAAAGCTGCGATCTTCGGGAAGGCGGTATAGCCGTTGCGGATCGGTGGCGACCTTGCTGGCGAGGCCGCCGTGGCCGATCACGCCCATGACGCGGTCGCCCACCTGCCAGTCCGTCACGCCGTTGCCCAGCGCCTCGATCACGCCCGCGATCTCGCCGCCCGGCGCGAACGGGCGCTGCGGCTTGAACTGGTATTTATCCTCGATGATCAGAACATCGGGATAGTTGATCGCGCACGCCTTGACCGCGATCAGCACCTGACCGGCAGCGGGCGCGGGATCGGGCAGTTCGGTCAGTTCCAGAGTTTCAGGTCCGCCCGACACCTTCGACAGCAATGCCCGCATATCCGCTCCTGTTGGCGATCCAGGGGCGATGTTGACCCACCGCGCCTTCGAATTTCGAAATCGCGGTATCCTTTGCCATCGTCAGACCGATCTCGTCCAGCCCTTCCATCAGGCACAAGCGGCGAAAGGAATCGAGTTCGAAGGCGAAGCGGTCCTGATAGGACGTGGTGACGGTCATCGTCTCCAGATCGACCGTGATCGGCTGATCCCTTGCCACCTCGACGAGGCGATCGACCGCATCCTGCGGCAGCACGACGGGTACGATGCCGTTCTTGAAAGCGTTGCCGGAAAAGATGTCGGAGAAGCTGGGCGCGATGACCGCACGGATGCCCATATCGGCAAGCGCCCATGCGGCATGTTCGCGGCTCGACCCGCAGCCGAAATTATCGCCGGCGATCAGGATCGGCGCGCCGGCATAGCGTGGATCGTCAAAGACGTTGCCGTCCTGCGCACGCACCGTTTCGAACGCGCCACGCGAGAGGCCGTTTCGCGTGATCGTCTTCAGCCAATGCGCCGGGATGATGATATCGGTGTCGATATTCTTGGCACCCCAGGGATAGGCCGTGCCGCTGACGGTCGTGACGGGCTGCATCGGCTAGCGCTGCGCCTTCGGCGGCTGCGCCAGCGCGCGCGCGCCGGCGACATAGGCCGCAACGCCGCTCATCATCGCACCTGCCACCAGCAGGACCAAAACCTTCTTCATGCCGCTTCTCCCATCAGGTCGCGCACGTCGGCCAGCCGCCCGGTGACCGCCGCGGCCGCCGCCATCGCCGGTGACAGCAGGTGTGTGCGCGAGCCAGGCCCTTGTCGACCCACGAAATTCCGGTTCGACGTGGACGCGCACCGCTCCCCCGCAGGCACCTTGTCGGGGTTCATCGCGAGGCACATCGAGCAGCCGGGTTCGCGCCATTCGAAGCCCGCCTGCGTAAAGACGCGATCGAGCCCTTCCGCTTCGGCCTGGCGCTTCACCAGGCCGGAGCCCGGCACCACCAGCGCACGCACGCCATCCGCGACGCGGCGACCATTGGCGACCGCTGCGGCGGCGCGCAGATCCTCGATGCGGCTGTTGGTGCAACTGCCGATGAAGACGTGCTGCACCGTGACATCCTGCATCGCGGTGCCCGGCGTCAGGCCCATATAGTCCAGACTGCGCTGGGCCGCGGCCCGCTTGGCGGGATCGGCGAAACTGTCGGGCGCGGGCACGACGCCGGTGATCGAGACGACATCTTCCGGGCTGGTGCCCCAGGTGAGCGCCGGCGCGATATCCGTCGCGTCGATCCGCACGCTGGTGTCGTATGCCGCGCCGGGATCGGTGGCGAGGCTGCGCCACCATGCAACGGCCCGGTCCCAGGCATCGCCTTGCGGAGCCATCGGGCGGCCTTTGAGATAGGCGAAGGTCCGGTCGTCCGGCGCGACGAGGCCGGCGCGCGCACCACCCTCGATCGACATGTTGGCGACGGTCATCCGCCCCTCGATCGACATGGCCCGGATCACATCGCCGGTATATTCGATAACGTGGCCGGTGCCGCCCGCAGCGCCGATCCGGCCCATGATCGCGAGGATCACGTCCTTGGGGCTGACACCGAAGCCCAACGTGCCGTCGACACGCACTTCCATCGTCTTCGACTGGTTGAGCAGCAGCGTCTGGGTGGCGAGGACATGTTCGACTTCGCTGGTGCCGATGCCGAACGCCAGCGCGCCGAGCGCGCCATGCGTCGAGGTGTGGCTGTCGCCGCAAACGAGCGTCGTGCCGGGCAAGGTGAAACCCAGTTCCGGACCCACGACGTGGACGATGCCCTGTTCGGCGGCGGTCGCGTCGATATAGTCGATGCCGAAATCGCTGGTATTGCGACGCAGCGCGTCGAGCTGTTGCGCGCTTTCGGGATCCGCGATCGGAAGCACATTCCCAAGTGCATCCACCCTTGGCGTTGTCGGCAGGTTGTGGTCCGGGACGGCGAGCGTGAGTTCCGGGCGGCGGACGCGGCGGCCGGCGACGCGGAGACCCTCGAACGCCTGCGGGCTGGTCACCTCATGGACGAGGTGGCGGTCGATATAGATGAGGCACGTGCCGTCATCGCGCCGCTCGACGACGTGCGCCGCCCAGATCTTTTCGTATAACGTCTGTGGTCGTGTGGCCATAGTGTGCGCCCGTTAACCCAGAAGATGCGCGGATGAAAGGCAATACGACACAATATTGCTCTCTACATGGGTGCGGAGCGATGATCCGCTATCATCATCCCGCATTCGGCCAGCTCCGCCTCGTGGCCGGGTTCACGCCAGTGTTCGGCCAACGCAGCCGCCTCCCACACCTGCATCGCGGGATGCGCAAGAACGGTGTTCACCCAGCGCATGCCTGCGTCGCCGACGTCGATGTCGTAGGTGCGGACACGGAATGCAACCGGCGCGTAAAAGGCATCGACGACGCTGAAGTCGTTGCCGCCCAGCCAGGGGCCGCCGAATCGCTCCAGCCCTTCGGCCCATAGTTCCGCCAGCCGTGCGACGTCACGGACCAGCGCGGCCGACGGCGGCGCCGCCATCGCGCGGACCCCGACGTTCATCGTTCGCTCGTTGCGCAACGCCGAAAAGCCGCCGTGCATCTCGGCGGTCGCCGACATCGCCCAGGCGCGTGCCGCCGCGTCGCACGGCCAGACGCCCTCGTGCCGCTCGGCAAGGTAGAGGATGATCGCGAGCGAGTCCCACACGGTGCGCTCGCCGTCGATCAGCACCGGCACCTGCCCGGTCGGCGAAAAGCCACGGAACGCCGACCAATTCTCCACCGCCGCGAACGGTACGACACGATCCTCGAAGGGGATGCCGAGCACGGTCATCAGGAGCCAGGGCCGCAGCGACCAGCTGGAATAGTTGCGGTTGGCGGTGACCAGCGTGTAGCTCATGCCTCGTAGGCGGCCGTGGTCTTTGCCGCGACCTCGTCCGCGGTGACGCCGGGCGCCAGTTCGAGCAGCTGGAAGCGCGAGCCGTGGTCCGGCCGGCGAAACACCGCGAGGTCCGTCACGATCATGTCGACGACGTTCTTGCCGGTCAGCGGCAGGGTGCAGGACGGGATGAACTTGGGGCTGCCGTCCTTGGCAGTGTGATCCATCACGACGATGATCTGCTTGACGCCGGCGACGAGGTCCATCGCGCCGCCCATGCCCTTGATCATCTTGCCCGGGATCATCCAGTTGGCGATGTCGCCGCCTTCGCTGACCTCCATCGCGCCGAGCACCGTCAGGTCAATGTGACCGCCGCGAATCATCGCGAAGCTCTGCTCGCTGCCGAAATAGGCGCTCTGCGGGAGTTCGCTGATCGTCTGCTTGCCGGCATTGATGAGATCGGGATCGACCTGATCGTCATAGGGGAACGGGCCGATGCCGAGCATGCCGTTCTCCGACTGGAGCGTCACCGTCATGCCGGCGGGAATGTTGTTGGCGACCAGCGTCGGGATGCCGATACCGAGGTTGACGTAATAGCCGTCGCGCAATTCCTGTGCGGCGCGCGCGGCCATCTGGTTGCGATCCCACGCCATGCTATTTCTCTCCTTGCGTGTCGGTCCAGCGCTTGTCGGCTGGGAAGACCTCGTCATAGCCGCCCTTCAGTGCCGAGCCGTAGACGGGGTTGGGCAGGACGAACCAGCCATTGCCCCACAGGGCCGCGACCGGCCCGCCGTCGGCGATCCGCCGGCGCTCGGCGGAGGACGGGATGGCGGCGAACAGGTCGCTGAAGTCGCCGAGCTGGTCGCCGACCATGGCGACGACGCAATACCGCGCGGCGATGGCGGCGCGGCGTGCGTCCTTGCCGCTCGCGCCGTCGCGCAGGAACAGGTCGGTGCCGGGGGTGAACTCCCCCAGCCCCGCCGCCTTCAGCGCGGCGACCGTGCCCGTCGCCGTAGCCGCCGCGCGGTTGCTGTTGACGATCACGGTGATCCCCGCCGCCCGCAGCGCGCCGAACGCCTCGACCGCACCGGGTACGGGCGCGACCGCCTTCGCACCGGTTCGCTCCCAGCGGTCCCATTGCGCGGAGTCGAACGGCGCGGATGGGTTGCGCGCCGCCAGCGCCTCGACACCGAGGTTGAGCAGCACCGTCTCGTCCGCATCGAAGACCGCAGCGCGCGGCTTGTCCGCGCACGATTGCCACCGGGGTGCTGCGAGGGTCGCGCCGGGCGCCAGCACGACGCTGTCTCCCGCCGCGCGGCGGTAGGTCGAATAGCCGACCAGAGCGCGGAATGCCTGTCGGCTGATCGCCGCCGCTTCGGCCGAGCCGTAGAGATACTGGAATTGCGGCGGCACCGGTCCGTCCCGAACGGCGGCCGGTGCACCTGTCGGTGGCGGCAACGCGGTCAGCCCGGTGACCTGCACGACCTGCCCATTGGCGGTATAGGTCTGCCCCGGAGCGGGCAGCGTCGCCACGTGCTGCCCGCGGGTCGGGCCGCACCCCGCCAGCAGCGCCGCGCCGGCCAGCGACAGGACGATCGGGCGGGTCACGCCGCCGCACGCTCCCGCACGGTGCGGAATTCGATCTTCTTGTCGTAGGGCGCACCGACGATCATCCGCTTCACGTAGATGCCGGGCAGGTGGATGTGATCGGGATCGAGGCTGCCGACGGGCACCACCTCCTCGACCTCGGCGATGCAGACCTTGCTCGCGGTCGCCATCGGCTGGTTGAAGTTGCGCGCTGTCTTGCGGAAGATGAGGTTGCCGCTCTCGTCCGCCTTCCACCCCTTGATGATGCTGATGTCGGAGCGGATGCCGCGTTCGAGGATGTAATCCTCTCCGTCGAAGGTCTTCACCTCCTTGCCCTCGGCGACCAGCGTGCCGACGCCCGTCTTGGTGTAGAAGCCGGGGATGCCTGCGCCCCCTGCCCGACAGCGTTCCGCCAGCGTGCCCTGCGGGCAGAATTCGACTTCCAGTTCGCCGGACAGATACTGGCGTTCGAATTCCTTGTTCTCGCCGACGTAGCTGGAGATCATCTTGCGGACCTGGCGGGTGCGGAGCAGCTTGCCGAGGCCCTCGCCGTCGATGCCGGCATTGTTGCTGGCGATCGTCAGCCCGGTGACCCCCGATGCCTGGATCGCGTCGATCAGCCGTTCGGGGATCCCGCACAGGCCGAATCCGCCGGCGCAGATCGTCATGCCGTCGTGCAGCAGGCCGTCGAGCGCGGCGGCTGCGTCTGGATAGAGCTTCTTCATCGCCCGTCACTCTCCATGTCGTTGCCGCGGCGATAGCGGGACGGGCGCCGCAGCGTCAATCACGAGAGGGACGGCGCCACCCCCACACCGTCACCCCGGACTCGTTCCGGGGTCCACTCTGCGGCGAGGAGACGGGCTGGAGGTGCAAGCCGCTCTCCCAGCCGCCCGGTGGACCCCGGAACGAGTCCGGGGTGACGCGTGGATGGGGAGACGGCTCGCCCCCTTCCCCTTACTTCAACGCCGCCTGCGCCGCTGCAAGGCGGGCGATCGGCACGCGGTAGGGGCTGGCGGAGACGTAATCGAGGCCGACCTTTTCGCAGAAGGCGATGCTCGCCGGGTCCCCGCCGTGTTCGCCGCAGATGCCGAGCTTGATGTCGGGACGGGTCGCGCGTCCGCGGTCTGCCGCCATCTGCACCAGTTCGCCGACCCCTTCGATATCGAGGCTGACGAACGGGTCCTTGGCATAGATGCCCTGTTCGACATAGGCGCCGAGGAAGCGCGCCGCGTCGTCGCGGCTTACGCCGAGCGTCGTCTGCGTCAGGTCGTTGGTGCCGAACGAGAAGAATTCGCCCGTCTCGGCGATCTCGCCCGCCTTCAGCGCGGCGCGGGGCAGTTCGATCATCGTGCCGACGAGATATTCGATCGTCTTGCCGCGCTCGGCGAACACCGCCTGCGCCGCCTTGTCGACCACCACCTTCATCAGATCGAGTTCGCGCTTGGTGGCGACCAGCGGGATCATGACCTCCGGGATCGGCGCGGCGCCGGATTTCTCCGCGACATCGAGCGCCGCTTCGAAGATGGCGCGGGCCTGCGTTTCGTAGATCTCGGGATAGGTCACGCCGAGGCGGCAACCGCGGTGGCCGAGCATCGGGTTGAATTCGTGCAGTTCGGCGGCGCGGCGCTTGAGCACGTCGATGTCGATGCCCGCGGCGGCGGCGACTTCGGCGAAGTCGTTTTCCTCGTGCGGCAGGAATTCGTGCAGCGGCGGATCGAGCAGCCGCACCGTCACCGGCAGCCCCGCCATCACCTCGAAGATCGCGGTGAAGTCGCTGCGCTGCGCCGGCAGCAGGCGCTCCAGCGCGGTGCGGCGGCCCGCCTCGTCGGTGGCGAGGATCATCTGGCGGACCGCGGTGATGCGGTCGGCGTCGAAGAACATGTGCTCGGTACGGCACAGGCCGACGCCCTCCGCGCCGAAATCGCGCGCGGTCTGGCAGTCGAGCGGGGTTTCGGCGTTGGCGCGCACCTTCAGGCGGCGGACCTTGTCGGCCCATTCCATGAGCACGCCGAAATCACCGGCGAGTTCGGGCTGGACGGTGGCGACCGCGCCGAACATCACTTCGCCGCTGGCGCCGTCGATGGTGATCGTGTCGCCTTCGCGGATCTCGCGTCCGCCGACCTTCATCACCTTGTCCTTCGCCGAGATCGACAGCGAGCCGGCGCCCGAGACGCAGGGGCGGCCCATGCCGCGCGCGACCACGGCGGCGTGGCTGGTCATGCCGCCGCGCGCGGTCAGGATGCCCTGAGCGGCGTGCATGCCGTGGATGTCCTCCGGCGACGTTTCGGTGCGGACGAGGATGACCTTGTCCCCCGCCGCATTGCGCTTTTCGGCGGTGTCGGCGTCGAACACGACCGTGCCCGATGCCGCGCCGGGCGAGGCGGGCAGGCCCTTGGCGATGACGTCGCGCGGCGCGTCGGGATCGAGCGTCGGGTGGAGCAGCTGGTCGAGCGCCATCGGATCGACGCGCAGGATCGCCTCTTCACGGGTGATCAGCCCTTCGTTCGCCATGTCGACCGCGATCTTGAGCGCGGCCTTGGCGGTGCGCTTGCCCGAGCGGGTCTGGAGCATCCAGAGCTTGGTCTGTTCGACCGTGAACTCGATGTCCTGCATATCGCGGTAATGCGTTTCGAGCCGGTCGAACACCGCCGCCAGCTCGGCATAGACCTCCGGCATCGCCTCTTCCATCGAGGCGGGCTTGGCGCCGGCTTCCTCGCGCGCGGTCCTGGTCAGATATTGCGGGGTGCGGATGCCGGCGACGACGTCCTCGCCCTGCGCGTTGATGAGGAATTCGCCGTAATAGGCGCGGTCGCCCTTGGCGGGATCGCGGGTGAAGGCGACGCCGGTCGCCGAGGTTTCGCCCATGTTGCCGAAGACCATCGCCTGGACGTTGACCGCGGTGCCCCAGTCGGCGGGGATGTCGTTGAGGCGGCGATAGACTTTCGCGCGCTCCGACTGCCACGACCCGAACACCGCGCCGACCGCGCCCCACAATTGGTCGTGGACGTCCTGCGGGAAGGGCTTGCCCCATTCCTGTTCGACCAGCCCCTTATATTC
>CAYQPM010000033.1:0-19359 GCA_964419295.1 uncultured Stakelama sp.
CCGGCGAGCAGGACGTTGAAGCGCTTCGCCCGCGCCTCGCTGCCGATCATCGCGCCGCCGGCATGGGCAATCGCGGGATCGAAGCTCGCCGCGGTGGCGAGGCTGGAGGGAAGGGCGGTCGCGACGTCGCCGACGCGCTGTTCCACCTGGTTGGCAACGCCCAGCGAGGCGTCGCTTTCGCGCACCAATGGCACGCCCAGCCGCGCGACGCCGTCGACGTGCCCGGCGGACGGAATCAACATGTTCGTCGTCTTGCCCTGCGCCATCGGCGGGAACAGGCCGTGGACCAGCGCCAGTTTCTCGTCCTGGGTCATGCGGGCGACGATCGCATCGGCGCGCGCCCGCGCCTGTGCCGTCGTCATCGCCGTTGCGGCGACGCCGCTGGTGGCAGGGGTTCTGGTGTCGGCGGCACGCGCCCTTGCGGCCTGCGCAGACGACTGCGCCCCGGCGTCGGAATGGATGATACCCGTCAGGGATGCGCCCGCCAGCGCAGCGTACAGCAATTTCATCATCGTCTCTCCTCCGGATGCTCCGGTGTCGTGCCTGCGTCCTCATCAGCGAGGCTCGCGGGGGGCGACCACGGGCGGTGCAGATTTGTCACACCAATTTCGTATCAACAGCACATCACGTGAACGTTCACAATAGCGTCCGCACCGTCTTGACAATGAACCACAAAAATTGAAGTGAACGTTCACAGTGGGAAAGCACGAGCAATGCGTGCTGCAATCAGGGAGGATACAGGATGCGTGGCTTCACCGCTCGCTCGCTTTCGCGTTTGGTCATCGGCACGTCGGTTGCTGCGCTCGCGGGCATCCCCGCAGCAGCGTGGGCGCAGGATGCGGCCGCGACGGTCGGGAACACCGGTCCTTCGGAAACCGCACCGCAGTCTACCGACAGCGCGACCGACGGCAGCCAGGATATCGTCGTGACCGGCATCCGCGCGTCGTTGCGCGCTTCCGCCGACATCAAGCGCGACGCACAGGGCATCGTCGATGCGATCTCGGCCGAGGATATCGGCAAGTTCCCCGACACCAACCTCGCCGAATCGCTCCAGCGCATCACCGGCGTGTCGATCGACCGCCAGAATGGCGAAGGGTCGTTCGTGACCGTGCGTGGCCTCGGGCCGGAATATAATCTCGTGATCCTCAACGGTCGCCAGCTGCCGACCTCTGTCATCGGCGACGGCAACGGTGCATCGGGTTCGCGCCAGTTCGACTTTGCGAACCTCGCCTCGGAAGGCATTGCGGCACTGGAGGTGTATAAATCCGGTCGCGCCACCATTCCGTCGGGGGGCATCGGTGCGACGATCAACATCCGCACGCCGCGCCCGTTCGACAAGGTCGGCACCCGCGGCTCGGTCTCGGCGCGCGGCGTGGTCGACACCTCGCAGAACGGCAAGAAGGACGTCACGCCCGAAGTCTCGGGTATCTTCTCGACAACCTTCGCCGACGACCGCATCGGTATCCTCGTCAACGGCATCTACCAGAAGCGCCGCGCCTCGGTGAACCAGGCGAACGTCGGCTGGCGCGACGGGTATCTGGGCTCGGAAAACAACTGGGGATCGCTGGCGCAGCCGGGCGATCCCCGCGCGGCGAACATCACCAACCGTCCCGATCCGACCGACGTCTACGAAGTGCCGCAGAACGCGTCCTACGACGTCAACGACATCACCCGCGAACGGATCAACGGCCAGCTCGTGCTACAGGCACGGCCCACCGACAACCTGACCGCAACGGTCGACTACACCTATTCGCGCAACGAGGTGAAGACGCGCAACGCCAACGTCGGCATCTGGTTCAACCACAACGACACCTCGTCGGCATGGACCGACGGCCCGGTCGCCGGCCCGAAGTTCTACACCGAGCGCTTCACCGCTGCGGAAGCCAAGGACCTGTCCTATTCCAGCGCGCTGACCGCCTACCGTACCGAGAACAAGTCGCTCGGCGGCAACCTGACCTGGGAAGCGCCCGGCGGCGTCACCGTCCAGCTCGACGCGCATCACTCCACGGCGGAATCGAAGCCGACCAACAAATACGGCAACAGCAATTCACTCGGCACGGCGATCTTCGGCGTGCAGAGCCAGACGATCAACTTCGAAAACGACCTGCCGGTCATCTCCTACACGATGCAGCCGGGCATCGATCCGCTGAACGCGGCGCTGATCGTCCCGACCGGCAACGCCTTCCGCAACTCCTACTTCCGCGACCGCATCAACCAGGTGCAGCTGAAGGCGCATTACGACCATGAAGGCAGCTTCCTCGACTCGATCGACTGGGGCTTCAGCTATGTCGATAACAAGGTGCGATCCGCCTATGGCGTGCTCCAGAACGACACCTGGGGCGGGACCGGCGGCGACAGCGCGGCCCAGCGTGCGGCAGCGGCGGCGTTGCTGCCCGACAATATCTTCAAGCTGATCGACATCCCCAGCAAGTTCTCCGGCGTCAGCGGCGTCGGCAGCAGCGATATCGCCAAGCAATTCTACGGCTACAGCTTCGAACAGGTCGTCGGCCTGCTCGATCAGACGTACAAGATCTGCGGCGGCGACGGCGATTGCCGGACGCCCTTCACGACCGACCGCCGCATCCGTGAAAAGACGGTGGCGCCCTATTTCCAGATCAACAACAAGTTCGATCTATTCTCCAATCCGGCGCATCTGATCGCCGGCCTGCGTTATGAAAATACGACGGTGAAATCGTCGGCGCTGGTGCCGATCCCGACCGGTACGCGGCAGAATTCGCAGAACGAGTTCAACGTCGTCTATGGCGGCGGCAGCGCCTTCACCACCTTCTCCGGCTCGTATGACGAATGGCTGCCGTCGGTCGATTTCGACATGCAGCCGATCCGCAACGTGAAACTGCGCGCTTCCTACAGCCACACGATCACGCGCGCGGACTATGGATCGTTGCAGGGCGGCCTGACGCTCGATCAGCTGTTCCGCGTCGGCGGCGGCACCGGTGCGCAGGGCAATCCCAATCTGGTCCCCTATAAATCCAAGAACATCGATCTGTCGGCGGAATGGTATTATTCGCCCGAAAGCTACATGTCGGTCGGATACTTCCGGAAAAAAGTGTCCAATTACATCGGCACCACGCAGGTCAACGGGCCGGCGTTCGGCCTGACCAACCCGGCGAACGGGCCGCGCTATCAGGCGGCGCTTGCCGCGCTCGGCGCCAACGCGACCTTTGCGCAGATTCGCGACTATATCGGCGCCAACTATCCGGGCAGCGTGGTGAACGGCACGATCCTGGGATCGCCGAACGATTCGCCAGTGAACTTCGTCATCTCGACGCCGTTCAACAGCGATCAGAGCGCGACGATCAACGGCTTCGAATTCGCGATCCAGCACAGCTTCTGGAACACCGGCTTCGGCACGCAGCTGAACTATACGATCGTCAACGGCGACTCCGACTTCAACAACGCTCTGCCTGCCAGCGTCTCGCAATTCGCCATCAACGGCCTGTCGGACAGCGCCAATGCCAGCGCCTATTACGATAAGAACGGCATCCAGGCGCGGGTGTCGTATAACTGGCGTGCCGAATTCCTGGCGGGGGGTGGAATCAATCCCTTCTACACCCAAGGCTATGGGCAGGTGGATGCGAGCACCAGCTGGGAATTCATGCCCGGCATCACCGTGTTCGCCGAAGCGATCAACCTGACGGGGGCCGATCGTCGCGGCCATCGTCGGTCGGATCGCAACGTGACGTTCGTGGTGAAGCAGGATGCCCGCTATTCCGGCGGTATCCGCTTCAACTTCTGATCGCACGCCAACGGTCCGGGCATCGTGAAAGGGGACGTCTCCGCAGCGGAGCCGTTCCTTTTCGCCTTGCCGTCCGTGGATCGAGCGATAGGACGGACGCATGACCACGCAAGGTTCGATCGACCGGGTCGTCGTGGTCGGCGGGGGCACCGCCGGCTGGCTGGCGGCGTGCCTGATCGCCGCCCGCGCAGCGGAATCGTCGGCTGCACCCGTGCATGTCACGGTGATCGAATCGCCGGAGGTTCCGACGATCGGCGTCGGCGAGGGCACCTGGCCGACGATGCGGCGTACCCTTGAGCGGATCGGCATTGCGGAAGCGGACTTCCTGCTCGCCTGCGACGCATCGTTCAAACAGGGGTCGCGCTTCGATGGCTGGCGCACCGGCACGACGGGCGACAGCTACCATCACCCCTTCGTCCCGCCGATCCCGGGTGAGCCGCGGGCGATCGTCGCGGGCTGGCAGGCGCATGCCGCCGATCGCAGCTTCGCCGATGCCGTCGCCGCGCAACCGTCGATCTGCGATCAGGGGCTCGCACCGCGCCAGCGCCACATGCCGGATTATGCCGGTGCGCTGAACTACGCCTATCACCTCGACGCGGGCAAGTTCGCCGCCCTGTTGGCGCGGCACGGCGTCGACCGGCTCGGCATCCGCCTGGTGCGCGATCATGTCGTCGACGTCGGCATCGGTGAAACGGGCGACATTGCAGGGGTGCGGACCCGCGAGAACGGCATGATCGCGGGCGACCTCTTCATCGATTGTACGGGCCAATCGGCGTTGCTGATCGGCACGGCACTCGGCGTCCCGTTTCTCGACCGCTCGGCAACCTTGCCGAACGACCGTGCGCTCGCCGTGCAACTGCCGGTCGCGACGGACAGTCCGATCGCGACGCAGACGATCGCGACGGCGCATGCCGCAGGGTGGCTGTGGGACATCGGACTGCCCAGTCGCCGCGGCATCGGCTGTGTCTATGCCTCGGGCTACATGGACGATGAAGGCGCCCTGGCGACGCTCACCGGATATCTGGCGCGCGTCGCGCCTGGCGTCGATGTCGGGGCGTTGCAGCCGCGGCGCCTTGCCTTTCGGTCCGGCCACCGCGAGCGGTTCTGGGTGGGCAATTGCATCGCCATCGGCCTGTCGGCCGGTTTCCTCGAGCCGCTGGAGGCGTCGGCGATCGTGTTGGTGGAACTGTCGATCGAAGCGCTGCTCGCCAATTTCCCCGCCAACCGATCGGCCGTGCCGCTCCAGGCGCGGCGCTTCAACACGCTGTTCCGCTACCGCTGGGATCGCATCGTCGAGTTTTTGAAGCTCCACTACGTGCTCAGCGCGCGCGAGGAACTTTATTGGCGCGATCACCGCGATCCGGCGCGGATGCCGGCGCGGCTGGCGGAATTGCTCGCGGTCTGGCGCGACCAGCCGCCCTCGACCTATGACCTGCCGCAGGCGGACGAGGTGTTTCCGCCGGCGAGTTACCAATATGTGCTGTACGGCATGGGCTGGCCGGCGCCCGGTGCAGCCGCAGCAATGCCGGACATGGCCGATGCACTGGCACATGTTCGTCAGCGCGAGCGAACGCTGGGTGCCGGGCTGCCGACGCAGCGCGCCTATTTCGATGCCTTGCACCGCGAACGCTCCTCGGCGCCACGCTTTACCAGACGAGACTGATCATGCCGGACCACGCCATCCTGACCGCCGCGACGCACGGCGACATTCGCATTCGCCAAGAGCGCGGCGCGGCGTTGGGCGATGCGCTGATGAGCTGCCTCGTCGTGCCCGATGAGTTCCGCCGCGTGCAGAACGAATATGTCATCCTGTTCCGGCGCAACCTCGAAGATGGCTCGACCGTCGCGCTCGCCCTGTTCGGGTTCGAGAATGGCGAGAACCTGTACCTCGACGGCACTCGCTGGGACGCGCGCTACATTCCGCTGGCGATGGCCATACAGCCGCTGCTGATCGGCGCCGCGCACCCGGGTGCCGAGGGTGGACAGGTGCATATCGACATGGCGAGTCCGCGTATCGAGCGCGGCGAGGGCGCGCGCCTGTTCGATGCCGATGGTCGGCCATCGCCCTTCCTCGAAACGATGATCGAAAAGCTCGGCGCGCTCGATACCGGCTATCGCGAAAGCGTCGGCTTCTTCGCGGCGCTCCAGCGTCACGATCTGCTCGAACCGCTGACCGTCGAGGTGACGCTGGACGACGGATCGACCAACCGGCTGGTCGGCTTTCACGTCATCGACGAGGATCGGTTGCGCGATCTCACAGGATCGCAGATCGACGATCTGCACCGCGAGGGCCATCTGATGCCGATCTTCATGGCGCTCGCCTCCCAGAGCAACCTTGCAGGGCTGATCGCGCGCAAGAACGCGACCTTGCGCCTTGGCTGAGGGCTACACCGACATCTTCGCCGGGCTGCCCCCGGTCCGCGTCGAGGCGGTCGGTAGCGCCGATGAGCTCGATGCGCTGTTGCGCGTATCCGACACGCCGTTCGTCGTGCGCGGGCTCGTCGCCGACTGGCCGCTGGTGCGCGCGGGGCAGCAATCGGCACAGGCCGCGCGCGGCTACA
The DNA here is from genome assembly GCA_964419295.1 of uncultured Stakelama sp. Classification (GTDB taxonomy): domain Bacteria; phylum Pseudomonadota; class Alphaproteobacteria; order Sphingomonadales; family Sphingomonadaceae; genus Sphingomonas. Next base: position 6,319 of record CAYQPM010000033.1, read on the forward strand.
TCCTCGACCATCGTCGCGATGTGCCCTTCACCGTCTCGGTCGGTGCGGCGGACAGTGACGGGCGACTGTTCTACGACGCCGCGATGGGCATGAACTTCGCGACGTTCCAGTCGAAGCTTGAGGAAGTCTTCACCCATATCGACGCCAATGAACGGGCGGGAAAAGACCGGCCGATCTACCTTGCCTCGATCGACATAACGGGATTTTTCCATGGTTTGCATGAAGCCAACCATGTCGATCTCGGCGATCGTGCACCGCTCGCCAGCATCTGGATGGGTACGCGGACGCGCATAGCAGCGCACAACGACGTGCCCGACAACCTCGCCTGCGTTGCGGTCGGGCGGCGCCGGTTCACGCTGTTCCCCCGCGAACAGTTCCGCAACCTGTACCTCGGCCCCGTCGACAACACGCCCGCCGGACGTGCGGTGAGCATGGTCGATTTCCACGCGCCCGACCTCGCCGCCCATCCCCGGTTCCGCGACGCGCTGGCGCAAGCGCAGGTCGCCGAGCTGGACGCGGGGGACGCGCTCTACATTCCGGCGATGTGGTGGCACCATGTCGAAGGGCTGGCGGCGTTCAACGTGCTGGTGAACTATTGGTGGCGGACGACTCCGCGGTGGCTCGGGCAGCCGCAGGATGCGCTCAACCACGCCATGCTGGCAGTGCGCGACCTGCCCGAGGATCAGAAGAGGCATTGGCGAGACATGTTCGACTATTACGTCTTCGGCGACGCGGCCGAGGCCGCGGCCCACATCCCTGAACGCGCGCGCAGCGTCCTGGCGCCGCTGACGCCCGAAAGCGCCGGTCGGCTGCGTGCATTTCTGTTGCGGGCGCTGGGGCGATGACCGGCGCTATTCCGGCCCGCCGGATCGTGATCGCGGGCGGTGGCACCGCGGGCTGGATGGCTGCGGCGGCGATCGCACGCACCATGGGTCATATGGTCGATCTGACCCTGGTCGAATCGGATGCGATCGGCACGATCGGCGTCGGGGAATCGACCATTCCGCCTCTCGTCACCTACAACCGGCTGCTCGGCCTCAACGAAGCCGAATTCATGCGCGAGACGCAGGCAACCTTCAAACTCGGCATCCTGTTCGACGACTGGAAGCAGCGCGGCGAGCGCTATTTTCATTCCTTCGGCCCGACCGGGCGCGATCACTGGTCGGCGGGATTCCAGCATTTCTGGCTGCACGGGCTGACCAAGGGGCACGACGCGCCCTATGACGATTATTGTCTCGAACTGATCGCAGCCAACAACGGTCGCTTCGCGCATTTGCCCGACGACCAGATGAACTACGCCTATCAGCTCGACTCGACGCTGTACGGCCGGTATTTGCGTCGCCTGGCCGAAGCGGATGGCACGCGGCGGGTCGAGGGACGGATCGCCTCGGTCCAGCTCGACAGTGCCAGCGGAGACATTTCCGCGCTGGTGCTCGACTCCGGACAGCGGGTGGAGGGCGACCTGTTCCTCGACTGCACCGGCTTTCGGGCGCTGCTGATCGAAGGCGCGCTGCACGCCGGGTTCGACGACTGGACGCACTACCTGCCTTGCGACGCCGCCATCGCGGTCCAGACGGAGAATGTCGGGCCGCCACCACCCTATACGCGCGCGATGGCGCATGATGCCGGGTGGCAGTGGCGCATCCCGTTGCAGCATCGTACCGGCAACGGCATCGTATATTGCACCCGCTATCTCGACCGCGACGCGGCGCTGGACCGCCTGCTCGGCAACGTCGAGGGGCCGGTGCGTACCGAACCGAACATGCTCCGCTTCGTCACGGGTGCGCGGCGCAAGCAGTGGCACCGCAACTGCATCGCCATCGGCCTGTCGGGCGGCTTCATGGAACCGCTTGAATCGACGAGCATCCACCTGATCCAGCGTGCGATCCTGCGGCTGATCCGGATGATGCCCGCCGGTCCGGTCAGCCCGCGCGACATTGCCGAATTCAACGACCAGCAGCACCTCGACATGCTGCAGATCCGCGACTTCCTGATCCTCCACTACAAGGCCACCGAACGCCGCGACAGCCCGTTCTGGCGCCAGTGCGCCGCGATGGAAATCCCCGACAGTCTGGCGCAAAAGATCGAATTGTTTCGCGAAACCGGCCGCGTGTTCCGTCGCAACGAGGAATTGTTCGCCGAAAACAGCTGGGTTCAGGTGATGCTCGGGCAGGGGATCATGCCGCGCAGCTGGCACCCGATCGCGGCCAAGCTGCGCGACGACGAACTCGCCAGCCTACTGGCATCGCTGCGCGAAACGGTGCGGCGAACGGTCGCCGGATTGCCCGAACACGGTGCCTATGTCGCCCGATACTGCGGCGTTCCTGCGCAAGGCATGGGGCTCTAACGACCGATGGCGATGACCAGGCGTCGACAGTCGGTGACGATCCGTCACGTCGCGGCAGACGCGGGTGTATCGCTGCAAACCGTCAGCCGCGTCGTCAACCGGGCGCCGAACGTCAGCCCCGACATGATGCATCGCGTCCAGGCCTCGATCGAAAAGCTCGGCTACGTTCCTTCGCTCGCCGCACAGCGCATGGCGGGGGCCCATTCCTACTTCATCCTCGCGCTGAATGATCGCGAGCGGACCATCGCCGACTGGCGTTCCCGGCGTGGCACCGACTGGGTCGACCAGATGCTGCTCGGCAGTATGCTGACCTGCGCCGAACATGGGTATCGGATGATCGTGGAGCTGGTCGACACGCACAGCGATCAGCTGGAGCGGGAGCTGCTGGCGGCGATCGCCGCGGTCCAGCCCGACGGTATAATCCTCACACCGCCCCATTCGGGCAATCGCCAGATCATCGACCTGTTGGAGCAGCAGGGGATCAGTTTCGCACGGATCGGATCGACATCGCCCGGCGGCGGCATCAAGCTGACGATGGACGACGAACGCGCCGCGCGGCTTGCAACCGAGCATTTGATCGACCTCGGCCATCAGAAGATCGGCTTCATCGCCGGCCCCGAAGATTATGAACTGAGCGGCTGGCGAGTAGCCGGCTGGCATGCGGCAATGGCTGCGGCAGGCCTTTCCACCGACGGTCTGCTGGCAACGGGGGACTTCAGCCAGCCGTCGGGGCGCTCGGCGGCGGAACGGCTGTTGAGCGCCGACGCCCGCGTCACCGCATTGGTCGTCAGCAACGACCAGATGACGCTGGGCGCGCTGGACGTTGCGCGTGAGCGCGACCTGCGCATCCCGCATGACCTTTCGATCATCAGCTTCGACGATACGCCCGCGATGCGCTATGCCGAGCCGCCGATGACGGCCGTCGTCCAGCCGATCGCCGAAGTCGCTTCGCGCGCGGTTCAGTTGATCATCGAACAGCGCCGCAGCGGCGAGGTGCCGTCGCAGCCCGAAACCATTCCAGCTGGCCTGATCGTCCGCGAGACGACGGCCCGAGTATCGACGCCCTCCTGAACCTCAGCCGCGCTGGCCCCGATCCATCGGCAGGTAATCGCCTGGATGGCCGTTCTTCGCGCGTTAGCCAGGGTGGCTGGCCGACGCCGCGCGCATCGGCGCGGCGTCCGCTTTGCCACCGGCATCGAGATGGCAGTTGCTGCACGAAAACCCGAGCCACCGCGTCGGGGCGGTCGAACACTATAGCGCGCTCCAGCTGCGCCACAGCATATAGGCGGCGACGACGAAGATCAGTATCGCGAAGACGGTGGTGAGCGTGCCGCCCGAGCCAAGGCGTCTGGCGATGCGCGTGCCGGCCAACCCGCCGACAACGCCGCCGCCGATGAAGACGAAGGCAAGCGGCCAGTCGACAAGTCCGGAGAATGCATAATTCGCGGCGGTCGTCAGGCCGAAGGCGGTAACGGCGACCAGCGACGTGCCGACGGCGTTGAGGATCGGCATACCCGTCGACCCAATCAGGCCGGGCACGATCAGGAAGCCGCCTCCGATGCCGAAAAAGCCCGAGAACAATCCGGTGCCGAGGCCGTAGCCGAGCACCTTCGGCGCCTTCTCCCGATTGCATTCGGCTCCAGGATTGCCGGCGTCACCACGCCCCCGCAACATCAGGATGCCGACGACGACCATGACGAGCGCGAACAGGAAAAGGAGCTTGCCGCCATCCACGGCCTTGCCCGCGGTAGATCCGAGCAGCGCGCCGACGACGCCGGCCGCCGCGTACATGCCGCCACAGCGCCATTTGACGTTGTGCGCCTTCGCATGGCCGATCAGGCCGGTCGCGGCATTGGCGGCCACGGCAAACGCGCTCGTACCGATGGCGAGGTGCGCATTCGGCACGCGCACCAGATACACCATGAGCGGAACGGCGAGGATCGATCCACCGCCGCCGACCAGGCCAAGGGTGAAGCCCACGAGGCTGCCCGACAGGGCACCCAGCAGATACTGGATCGGTTCGAGGGTCATGCTGCCTTTCCGATCCTGTGCGGGGCGGCCATCCACTCGCGACCCTTGAGCATGCCCTGCCAATAGATCGGCGGCAGTATCCGCTCCTTCAGGAACCATGCGGCGCGCGTCGGGCGCGTTCCGTCCAATAGCCAGGCCGGAAAGCTGGGCAGGAGTTTTCCGCCATAGCCGAATTCGGCAAGGACGATCTTACCACGTTCGACCGTGAGCGGGCAGGAGCCGTAACCGTCATATCCGGCGACGGGCGGCCTGCCGTCGAGCGCGGCCAGGGCATTCGACGCAACGACCGGCGCCTGCATGCGGACTGCCGCCGCCGTCTTGGCGTTGCTGGTGCCGGCGGCGTCGCCGAGGCCGAACACATTGTCGTACCTCTTGTGCCGCAGTGTGGCCTCGTCGACCTCGACGAAGCCGTTTGCGGCTGCGAGCGGGCTCGTGGCGATGACCGGATGCGACACCTGGGGCGGCACGACGTGGAGCATGTCGAACGCGCGTTCGATCCGCGCGACCACGCCGTCCCGCTTGTGCTCGAACGTGGCGATACGACGAACGCCGTCGACCGCAACGAGGTTGGATTCGAGCCTGAGGTCGATGCCGTATTTCTCGACATATTCCATCAGGGCGGGGACATAGGCCGCGACCCCGAACAGCGCGGCACCGGCGGCGTGAAACTCGACATCGATCGAGGGAAGAACGCCGTCGCCTCGCCAGAGATCGCACGAGAGGTACATGGCCTTTTGCGGTGCGCCAGCGCATTTGATCGGCATCGCAGGCTGCGAAAACAACGCACGTCCCTGCCGCAACTCCCTGACGAGCCGATAGGTGTAGGGCGCCAGATCGTAGCGGTAGTTGGAGGTGACGCCGTTGCGGCCCAGGGCCTCTGGCAGCCCCTCGATCTTCTCCCATGCCAGACGTAGCCCGGGTGCGGCGACCAGGACGCGATAGGTGATCGAGCTTCCGTCGCCGAGATGCACCGCGTTGCGATCGGGGTCGATCGCGATCGCGGGCAATCGTATCCACCGGACGCCCTTCGGCATCACGTCGGCCTCGGCCTTCCGGGTCTGCTCGGGCGTGAAGACGCCGGCCCCGACCATCGTCCAGCCGGGCTGGTAATAATGCTCCGTGGCCGGATCGACGACCGCGATCGTCACCCGTGCGTTGCGCTTCAGAATACTGGCGGCGGTCGCGATGCCGGCGGCACCGCCCCCGATGATGACGATGTCGTAGGTCATTTGCCCGCCCTTGCGGATCGGCGGTTCAGCGCCGGCTTCAGGTCGGCAAGGTCGTATCCCGCAACCCTTGCCTGATCGATGATGGTCGCCGGAGCGGTGCGATCGGCCTCAGCCAACGCCCATAACGTCGTTGCCCGCATACCGCTGCGGCAGAAGCCGAGCGTCGGTTGAGGGAGCATGGCGAGCGCATCCTTCATCCGGTTCGCATCGCTGTCGGTCGCCTGCCCCGGCATGATCGGGACATGGGCGAACGCCAGGCCGTGCTCGCCCGCCATTCGGGCCATCTCCTCCGCACTCGGCTGGCCCGGCTCCTCGCCGTCAGGACGGCTGGAGATGATCGAGCGGTATCCCGCCTGCGCGGCAGCGGCGAGGTCGTCGCGGGTCAACTGGGGCGCGGCGGAGAAGGACGGTGTGATCTGCTTGAAATCCATCTGACGTATCCTGTCCATTCAAGCCGATCGGCCTGGCGAAAGTAGAAAGCGGTGGATGGCGGCGCCGAGCGCCATCGCCGCGATGAAGACGAGCGCGGGCACGGGCCGGATCGCCAGGGCCGCGATGGCGGGCCCCGGGCAGAGGCCGCCGAGCCCCCAGCCTATTCCGAACACAGCGGCACCCCCGATGAGGCGGCGGTCGACCGGCGAGGTGGCGGGCGTGTGAAACTGCTCGGCCGCGATCGGGCGCGATCGGCGTCGCACGAAGAACCAGGCTATGGCCATCGGCAGGATCGCGCCGGCCATGACGAACGCCAGGGTCGGATCCCAGGCGCCGGCGATGTCGAGGAACGCACGCACCCGCGCCGGATCCATCATGCCGGAGATCGCGAGACCGATGCCGAACAGCGTTCCGCTGACGAGCGAAAGGATGGTCTGGCGCATCATAATGCCACCCCGGCCAAACGCATGATCGTGACCGTGGCGATACCGGTCGCCATGAAAGTACCGGTCGCGGCGATTGACCGCGGCGACAGACGCGACAGGCCGCAGACGCCGTGGCCGCTGGTGCACCCGGACCCGAGCCGCGTTCCGACACCGACGATCAGACCGGCGACGGCGATGAGCGGAAGCGATGACGGAAAGCTGGCTTGCACGCCCAGACCGGCCGCAACGATAGCCGCGCCAAGGGGCAGGCCGGCGGTGAAGAGCAGCGCGACTGCCCATGGTGGACCGCCGACGGCAAGGCCCGGAACCCGCGCGAACATGCCGCTGACCCCGGCGATACGGCCATTGCCGATCAGCATGATCGCCGCCGCGACGCCGATCGTCAGTCCGCCGAACAAGCCTGCGAGCGGCATGGCATGGGAAAAGTCCGGCATCACAGCGCGTCCAGCGGGATCTTGAGGTAGCGGGTGCCGTTGGCTTCCGGTTCCGGCAGGTGACCGCCGCGCATGTTCACCTGGATCGAGGGCAGGATGAGCCTGGGCATCGACAAGGTGGCGTCGCGACTGGTCCGCATGGCGACGAAATCGTCCTCGCCGACTCCTTCGTGGACATGGACGTTGCCGACCCGCTGCGCGCCTACGGTCGTCTCCCAGACATATGCGTCGCGGCCTACGGCCTTGTAGTCGTGGCAGAGGAACAGGCGCGTCGGGTCCGGCAGCTGCATGAGCCGGCGGATCGAGCGGAACAGCTGGCGTGCGTCGCCACCGGGGAAGTCGGCCCTTGCGGTGCCGTAATCGGGCATGAAAAGCGTGTCGCCGGTGAAGACCGCGTCCCCGATGGCATAGGCCATGTCCGCTGGCGTATGGCCGGGCACGTGCAGCGCGATCGCGTCGATGTTGCCGATGGCGAAGCGGTCGCCATCGTCGAACAGCCGGTCGAATTCGGAACCATCGCGCCGGAACTCGGTGTCGGCGTTGAAGATTTTGCCGAAGACATTCTGAACCCGGATGATGTCGCGACCGATCGCGAGCTGCCCGCCGAGCGCCTGTTGGAGATAGGGGGCCGCGGACAGGTGATCGGCGTGTGCATGGGTTTCCAGCAGCCAGTCGACCGTCAGCCCTTCATCCCGCACATAAGCGATCACTGCGTCGGCTGACGTGGTTTTGGTCCGGCCCGCCGCAGCGTCGAAATCGAGGACGCTGTCGATGATCGCAGCTTTCTTCGTCGCCGGATCCCAGACGACGTAGGTCGCGGTGTTGGTCGGTTCATCGAAGAAGGCGTGAACGACTGGCGATCCGGCCGTTTCCGCTCGCCTGATCTGGGCGATGGCTTCGTTCAGAACCGGGTCCATGACCTACTCCGTTTAATGATCTAACGGTTTATGTATTCATGTAACTGTGTTGCGTCAATAGGCCGCGTGTGGCATGGGGTCCGGATGGAAATGATGGATGCGAACATGCGGCGCGCGCTGCGTATCGGCGACGCGGCCCCGAACTTCACCGCCCGAACCACGCAGGGCGAGGTGGCGCTCGATCAATATCGCGGCCGTTGGGTCGTGTTCTTCTCTCATCCGGCGGACTTTACGCCCGTCTGCACGAGCGAATTCGTAGCCCTTGCCAGGGCGGCGCCCCGGTTCGAGGCGCTGAACTGCGCGCTGCTCGGCCTCTCGGTCGACAGCCTCTATTCGCATGTCGCCTGGCTGCGCGCGATCAAGGACGTCTTCGGTGTGGAGGTGCCGTTCCCGGTGGTCGAAGATCCTTCGATGGCAGTGGGTTATGCCTACGACATGCTCGACGAACAGGCTGGTGACGCCTCGACCGTTCGCGCAACCTATTTCATCGATCCCGACGGTATCATCCGCGCTCTAACCTGCTACCCGATGAACGTCGGGCGATCGGTCGGGGAAATGCTGCGTATGGTTCAGGCGTTGCAGCGGTCGGCCGATGGCGAGGCCTATACGCCGGCCGACTGGCAGCCGGGTGATGATGTCCTCGTGCCCCCTGCCTTGCCGGGCGACGCCGGTCCCGATTGGTTTCACCAGACCAGGGCTGACCGATGACGCCGATACACCAGTCCCGCGCACTGGCGGATGTCGCCGTCGAAAAGCTGCGCGTGTTCGCGCAGCCGCAGCGGCTGATGATCCTGTCCTATCTGCTGGGAGGCGAACGTCAGGTCGCGGATATCGAGGCTGCCACCGGCGTGACGCAACCGGCGCTCAGCCAGCAGCTTGCCGAACTGCGCCGCGCCGATCTGGTGAAGACCAGGCGTGAGGCAAAGCAGGTTCACTACCGTCTGGCCGACGACGGAACCGCGCTGTGCGTGCGAACCATGGAAGCGATGTTCGGCGCCGACGATCTGTCGGCCGCCCAGGCGGTCCCGGCCCCCCGCGCAGTGCGACCGCGCAAGGCCACGTCCGTGCCTCGGCCGCAAACCATCGGGGCGGCCGTCTTTGCGAGGGTCGGTTGATCATTGCGGCTGGAGAAGGGGAAAACGGATGCGAATGTCGATCATTGTCGTCGCAGGATGGTTGTCGCTCGTGAGCGGCGTCAGTGCATCGGCCGACGTGCCGACTCAGGCGGTGATACCGGGATATGGCGCGATCACGCCTGTCGAAGGTGCTACGGAACGGCCCGATCGCACATTGCGCTATCGCGTCCTGTTCGGTGTGACCAAGGCTGCGTCGGCGCCGGACAAGATCAACCCGTCACTGGAGAAGGTCGCCCGTTTCCTGAACCTGCTCGGCAAGGATGGCGTACGACCAAAGCCGGGCGATGTCGTCGTGATCGTCTCCGGTCCGGCGACGCCCATCGTTACCGATGATGCCGCTTATTCCAGGAAAACGGGAGTGGCCGCGAACCCCAACCTCGCCCTGATCGAGGAACTGAAACGAGCGGGGGTGTCCGTCCGGGTATGCAGTCAGGCTCTTGTTGGAAACAAGGTCGACCCCGCTACGGTCGAAAAAGGTGTCGCCATCGACGTGTCCGCGCTGACGACGATGGCGACGCTGCAGCTACGTGGCTGGGCACTGATCCCGGACTAGCTGATCGGCGTTCGGTCACGGATTACCGTTCCTTGCGAGACAGGCGACCGACAGATGCATGTCGGCGACGCCCCCGAACGACTCCGGTCCGCGCGCCCGCCGGGCCGGCCGGAACGATCTGTCTGTTCACATGAACGAGCGGCAGGGTCCGGGGGGCTGCCAGGGGGATGGCCGGTGTCGGGAAACGGTTCCCAACATCCAGGCACAATTGGCAACGTCCGTGATCCCTCGCCTGACGGAATTATACAAATACCCAATGAATAGCGGTGGCTGTTGCCTTGGTGGCAGGGCGGCGTAGACCAGCCAACCGAACGCTCAAGCCGATGCAAACGATGATCGCCACCAATGCACTGCGCAACGCGCGCGATGTGCGGCCCTGCCCCCAAGGGAATTTGTCGTGAAGCATGGCAAAATACCGTCTTAGTGACCCTGCAACGAACCGCAGGAACCGGGTCCGGCATTTGATGGCTCCATCAGTTGGATCAATGGTTGCGCGCGGCCTGGCGAGAGCGCCGTTGCTGCTGCTGATCGCGTTGCTGCCAGCCGGCTGCGCCACCACCGACCGGGCGGCCGAACGGGGTCGGATGATCGCTTCGATCTCGGCTGTGACGCAGGATGTGCCGGGCCTGCGGAACGATCCGTCCTTCATGGCTGCCATCGCCGCCGAGTCGCGATTGCCGAGAGAGGCATTCCTGCCCAGACGGGCGCGCCGCTACGCCTATCTGGGCGCGCCATTGATGATCGGCTGGAACCAGACCATCTCGGACCCCTACGTCATGGCGATCATGACCGCCGCAGCCCGGATCGTTCCGGGATCGAGGGTGCTGGAGATCGGCACGGGCTCCGGCTACCAGGCGGCGCTGCTGGCGGAACTCGGCGCAAAGGTCTGGACGATCGAGATCGTCCCTCAACTCGCCAGCCGCTCGTCCGCCGTCCTGCGCCGCCGCGGCTATCGGGACGTCACGGTCAGACATGGCGACGGGTTCGCCGGCTGGGCCGATCAGGCGCCGTTTGACGCGGTGATCGTGACCGCGGGATCCGCAACGGTGCCGCCGCCGCTGCTCGATCAGTTGCGTATCGGCGGGCGATTGGTGATGCCCGTCGGGCCGTCGACCGCGACCGAGCATCTCGAAGTCTATACCAAGGCGGCCGACGGGCGTGTCAATCGCTGCTCGCTGGGCTGGGCGATGTTCGTGCCGCTGACCGGCCGCGGTTTCACGCCCGATCGGCCCGGCCTGAGCCGCAGCACGCCCGCCTGGTGCTTCGGAGCGCCGGTCACGTGAGGCCGCAGGTGGGCGGATGGGCGAGTTGGTGTCGAAGACCTATGGTGAGGACGGCATGCTGAAGCGGATGAACGAACTGGGGAGCCGCATCGCGGGACGGACCGCCGATCTGGCCGGCGCGCCGCTTGCGATCATCGGGGTCGCGCTGTTCTGCGCCGGCTGGTTCCTGCGCGCCGGCGCGGCGGGCGAGAATACGCTGACGCTGATCCTGTCGGTGGCGTCAATCACGCTGACGCAGATGGTGCTCAACGGACAACGGCGCAGCGAGCAGGCGCTGCACCTGAAGATGGACGAGTTGGTCTATGCGATGCAGGGCGCGCGCAACGCGGTGGCGGGCATCGAGACCAAATCGGCGGAGGAGCTGGAGGCCTTGCGCCGCACTGGCGAGGCCGCCGAAGAGGAGCTGGAGGAGCGCGGCGGCATCGCACCCGCAGCATGACGCCGGACGGCCGGGCGCCGGCTGATTACAAAATCCCAATGCGAACAACTGCCACGAAACGGCAAGCAAAGTGTCATGGAGCGCACCTAGCGCGAGCCCGGCCGATAAGGGTGGGGAAATCCAGAATGACCAATGTAACGACGATGCGCGCGCTGCGCATCGGCGCGAGCGCCGTGACGCTCGCCTTTTCGCTGACGAGCGCCGGCTTTGCCAAGGACGCGCCCCGCGCCGCTCCGGCCGCTGCCGCCGACCCGCAGACGCAGCCCGCAGGTATCGCCGAGGGCGCGGACATCGTCGTCACCGCGACCGCGGCCAACCGGATCGCACCCGTCACCGCCTCGTTGCAGACGACGCAGCCGCAATCGGTGATCTCGCGCAGCTTTATCGAGGATTCGCTGCCCGCGACCGCGGACTTCAACCAGATCGCGGCAATCTCGCCCAGCGTGTCGATCACCGGCAACGCGAACGGCGCCGGCCTGTCGGAATCGAAGGCGCAGATCCGCGGGTTCCAGGATGGCGAATACAACGTCACGTACGACGGCGTGCCGTTCGGCGACACCAACGATCCGACGCACCATTCCAACACGTTCTTCCCGTCGAACACGATCGAGACGCTGATCGTCGATCGCGGTCCGGGCAACGCCAGCCAGTTGGGCCAGGCGACGTTCGGCGGCAACATGAACCTGTTCAGCCGCGCGACCCGCGAGCGGCCCGGTATCGAGCTGAAGGGCAGCTACGGCACCTGGAACACCTATCTGCTGCGCGGGCTGGCGCAGTCGGGCGCGATCGACGCGCTGGGCGGGACCGAGATCGTGGTGAGCGGCCAGCACGTCAAGTCGGACGGGGCCCGCACCTACAGCCCGTTCACGTCGAACAACGTGTTCGGCAAGGCGGTGATCCCGGTCGGGCCGAGCGCCCGATTGACCGTGCTCGCGACCTATAACGAGAACAGCTTCAACCAGCCGGACAATGACGGCGCGACGCTGAGCCAGATCGCGCAATACGGCAAATATTTCAGCCTGAACAACGATCCGGCATCGCAGACCTATTTCAGGTACAACCACACGCACAAGACGACCGATTTCGAACTGGTCAAGTTCGAGGCGGAGATCGCGCCGGGATCCAGCTTCGAGAACCGCGCCTATACCTACAGCTACGACAACGAGACGCTGAGCGGCAACGACGTGACCCTGTTCGCGACCGCCACGGCCGCGCAGATCGCGGCGGCGAACGTCGTTACCGTCTCGCCCGCGGCGGGCACGACCAAGGCGGTGACCGCATACGGCGTGCCGGGCTATACCAAGACCAACAAATACCGGCTGTTCGGCGATATCGCGAAGACGCGCCTAGACGTCGGGTTCGCCGCGTTGACGGTCGGCGCGTGGATCGAATGGTCCAATACCTATCGCCAGCAGCGCGACGTCAATCTGCTCGACGGCACCCCGAACTACGTCGAAAAGGCGGTGACCAATCCGGTGGGGGGCACGGCGACGCCGCAGAACGTCAAGTTCGACCAGAACAGCCACACCAACCACACCGAGGAATTCGCCGAGCTGGAGCTGCGCCCGCTGCCCGGCCTGACGATCACCCCCGGATACAAGCACGTCGATTTCAACCGACGGATCGACGCCGCCTACAACCAGACGACGCGCTACGCGCAGCGGCTCAGCAACACCTACACCGCCGACCTGCCGTTCGCGACGGTCAACTATGCGGTGACGCCGCAGGTGTCGGTCTATGCGCAATATGCGCGCGGCTTCCTCGCGCCGCCGCTCAGCGTGCTCTACGTCGCCA
>CAYQPM010000034.1:0-18856 GCA_964419295.1 uncultured Stakelama sp.
GACGTCGCCGACGCGTTGAAGAAAGCGACGGGCGCCGTGTGGAAGATCGCCTTGGAGGATGCGCCCGGCGCGCCTACCTTGCGCGAGAAGGCCAAGGCGGATGAAGAGGCGACGCGTCAGGCGATCCTCGACACGCCGTTGGTGAAGGCGGCGTTCGCCGCTTTCCCCGAGGCGGAACTGGAAGCCTGGCCCGGCAAACGGAGTATCGCATGAAGAACATCGATGAAATCCTCGCAATGGCGCAGAACGTCCAGAACGAGTTGCAGAAGGCGCAGGACCAGCTCGACACGATCGAGGTCGAGGGCGTCGCCGGCGGCGGGCTGGTGAAGGTCAAGGCGAGTGCCAAGGGCCGGATCATCGGTATCGCGATCGACGATTCGTTGATCGAGGTGTCCGAGAAGCAGATGCTCGAAGACCTGCTGGCGGCGGCCTTCAACGATGCGCGGACCAAGGCGGACGCGATCTCCGGTCAGGAAATGTCCAAGATGACGAGTGGCTTGCCATTGCCACCGGGCTTCAAGCTGCCCTTCTGATCGGTCCTGTCCGACGTGACCCTGCTCTCGCCGGCGCGCGGAGGCAGGGGCTGCGTTTATAGTTGCGAGCATGCGGACCCCAAGAGTGTCCCGGTCGTTTCCGAATGTGTCTGCCGCATCCGCGGCGCGCCTGGGGAAACGATGACGATCAGGGCAGCACAATGCCGATGCTGAACCACATGCTGCGGTGGCAGACCGCCTGCGTTCTGGCGGCCGCCGCCTGTGCGGGGTGTGCGCCGGCGCTGCTCGACCCGGCAGGACCCGTGGCAGCCGGCGAGAAGACGCTGCTGATCAACTCGGTCGCGGTCATGCTCGGCATCGTCGTGCCGGTCATTCTGGCGACGGTCGCGTTCGCATGGTGGTTCCGCGTGTCCAATGCGCGCGCAAAGCATCTTCCGGAATGGTCCTATTCGGGCAAGCTGGAACTGCTGGTCTGGTCGGTGCCGCTGCTGGTGATCATCTTTCTCGGCGGCATGGGCTGGATCGCCAGCCACGACCTCGATCCGCCGCGCGCCATCGCATCGAAGCAGCGCCCGCTGACGGTGCAGGTCATCGCGCTGGATTGGAAATGGCTGTTCATCTACCCCGAACAGGGCGTGGCCAGCGTCAACCGCCTCGTCATCCCTGCGGGAACGCCGGTCAATTTCCGCATCACTTCGGCGACGGTGATGAACAGTTTCTTCGTGCCCCGGCTGGGCAGTCAGATCTATGCGATGGCCGGCATGGAGGCGAAGCTCAACCTGATGGCCGATCGGCCGGGGCGCTTCCGCGGTCTGTCCGCGCATTACAGCGGCGAGGGGTTCTCCGACATGGCGTTCATCGTCGATGCCGTCCCGCCGCGTCAGTTCGCCCGCTGGGTCGCGACGACCAGGGGGCAGGGAGCGGCACTGACGCCGCAAAGCTACCTCGCGCTGGCGCGCCACAAAAGCGCGGAACGTCCGTTCACCTATGGCAGCGTTCCCGCCGGCTTCTTCCAGGCGGCCGTCAAACAGGCCGGCGCTCCGGTGCATGAGACGGACGAGGGGGGACGCGAGAGTTGAACGTGTTCGGTAAACTCACGCTGCATTCCATCCCCTGGGATCAGCCGATCCCGCTGATCGCCGCGGCGATCGTCGGGGGAGCGTTGTTCGCGACATTGGTATGGACCTGGCGCGCCGGCCACATCCCCTATCTGTGGAACGAATGGATCACGTCGGTCGATCACAAGCGGATCGGCGTCATGTACTGCCTGTTCGCCTTGGTGATGCTGGTCCGGGGCTTCGTCGATGCGGCGATGATGCGCAGCCAGCAGGCGATCGCCGAAGGCAACGGCGGCTATCTGCCGCCCGAGCATTACGACCAGATCTTTTCGGCGCACGGCACGATCATGATCTTTTTCGTGGCGATGCCCTTCATGATCGGCATCATGAACTTCGTCGTTCCGCTGCAACTGGGCGTGCGTGACGTCGCGTTCCCGACGCTCAACAACGTCAGCTTCTGGCTTACCGCGAGCGGCGCGCTGCTCATCAACGTCAGCCTCGTCGTCGGCGAATTCGCGAAGACCGGCTGGCTGGCCTATCCGCCGCTGTCCGAATTACGCTTCTCGCCCGGTGTCGGTGTCGACTATTACCTGTGGGCCTTGCAGATTTCGGGGGTCGGCACGTTGCTGTCCGGCGTCAACCTCGTCACCACGATCCTCAAGATGCGGGCGCCCGGCATGGGTTATACGCGGATGCCGATGTTCTGCTGGACGTCGCTGGCGTCCAATCTGTTGATCGTCGCCGCCTTCCCCATCCTGACCGCGACGCTGGCGATGCTGCTGCTCGACCGGTATCTGGGCTTCCACTTCTTCACGAACGATCTTGGCGGCAACCAGATGATGTTCGTCAACCTGATCTGGGCGTGGGGCCACCCGGAGGTCTATATCCTCATCCTGCCCGCGTTCGGCATCTTCAGCGAAGTGGTGTCCACCTTCTCGTCCAAGCCGCTGTTCGGCTACCGATCGATGATCGTCGCGACCATGGTGATCTGCATCCTGTCGTTCATGGTCTGGCTGCACCATTTCTTCACGATGGGTGCGGGTGCCGACGTCAACGGATTCTTTGGCGTGACGACGATGATCATCGCGGTGCCGACGGGCGTGAAGGTCTTCAACTGGCTGTTCACCATGTACGGTGGCAGGATCCGCTTCCACGTGCCGATGATGTGGGCGGTCGCGTTCATGATCACCTTCGTCATCGGCGGCATGACCGGCGTGTTGCTGGCGGTGCCACCGGCCGATTTCGTGCTGCACAATTCGCTGTTCCTAGTCGCGCATTTCCACAACGTCATCATTGGCGGGGTGCTGTTCGGCGCCTTTGCCGGTTATAATTACTGGTTCCCGAAGGCGTTCGGCTTCAGGCTGGACGAGTTCTGGGGCAAGACCGCCTTCTGGCTGTGGGTCGTCGGCTTCTATGTCGCGTTCATGCCGCTCTACGTCCTGGGACTGATGGGCATGACCCGGCGGATGCAGCATTACGACGTGCCGGAATGGCAGCCCTGGCTGATCCTAGCCGCCTTCGGTGCGCTGATGATCGCCGGAGGCATCGCGTCGCAGGTGATGCAGCTGTACGTGTCGATAAAGCGACGCAAGGATCTGGCCGACCTGAGCGGCGATCCGTGGGACGGGCGCAGTCTGGAATGGATCACGACATCGCCGCCGCCGCCCTTCAACTTCGCCGTCCTGCCCAATGTGAAGGGGGAGGAAGCCTATTGGGGAATCAAGTCCCAGGCACGGGAAAACCGCGAGCTGTCGGAAACCCCGAAGTACGAGGCGTTCTCGATCCCGCGCAATTCGCCGACCGGCTTCGTCACCGCGTTCTTCACCACCGCTCTTGGCTTTGCCGCGGTGTGGCACATCTGGTGGCTGGTGATCCTGGGGTTTCTGGGAGCATGGGCGACGTTCGTCGTCTTCGCGTGGCGCGACGAGAATGAGACCGAAGTGACGGCGGAAGAGGCCAGGCAGCTGGACGACAAGCGTCGCGCGGCCAAGGCCAGGATGCTCGACATCCCGGCGGAGGCGACAGCGTGAGCGCCGATGCGATAGCGGCGGAACAGCGCGCTCAGGGCGGCGATCCGCACAAGCTGGGCCGCGGCGACACGCCGCCGAGCGAGCGTGGCCCTGCGCCGAAGCGTATCGTCGTCTCCTACGGCTTCTGGATATTCCTGCTGACGGATTTCGTGATGTTTGCGGGGTTCTTCGCCGCTTATGCCGTGCTCGCCAAGGCGACGGCCGGCGGTCCCGCGGCGCGCGACATCGTCGAACTGCCGCTGGTCGGGGCCGAAACCGCGCTGCTGCTCGCGTCCAGCTTCGCCTGCGGCATGGCGGGCATCGCGACCGCCGCGAAAAACCGCAAGTGGTTCCAGATCGCCATGGCGGCCACGGCGATCCTCGGCGCGGGCTTCCTCGCGCTGGAGGCGCATGAGTTCCTTACGCTGATCGCCGAGGGGCACGGACCGCAGCGCAGCGCATTCCTGTCGGCCTTCTTCGCGTTGGTCGGGTGCCACGGCGTCCATGTCACGCTCGGCCTGTTATGGCTGACGACGATGATGGCGCAGGTGCAGGCGAAGGGATTCCCCGACGAGATCGTGAGGCGGATCGCGTGCTTCAGCCTGTTCTGGCATGCGCTCGACATCATCTGGGTGGCGCTGTTCACCACCGTATATCTGCTGGGAGTCGCAGGATGAGCGACGATACCGAACTGGACGACGACCGCGCCCCCGGGGAGGGCGGCGGCGACAGCGCTGACATCCGCGGCAAGGTGCTGACCTATGTCGCCGGCTTCGTGCTCGCCGCGATCCTGACCGCGGCATCGTTCGCGGTGGTGCATAGCGGCGTGATCTACGGGCCCGGCATTCCGGTGGCGCTGATCGCGCTGGCGATCGCACAGATGGGCGTACACCTCGTCTTTTTCCTGCACGTGACCAGCGGGCCGGACAATACCAACAACGTCCTTGCGCTGGCGTTCGGCGTGCTGATCGTCGGCCTCGTGCTGATCGGGTCGATCTGGATCATGGCGCACCTCGACCACAATCTGATGCCGGCATCCATGCCCGCGATGTAGGGAACCGCTCCTGCGCGATGCAGGAGCGATCGGTCAGGCGGCGGCGCGGACGGCACCCCCGCGGATCAGGTCCGCGGCCTTTTCCGCGATCATGATCGTCGGCGCATTGGTGTTGCCGCTGACGAGGCTCGGCATGACCGACGCGTCGATCACCCGCAGGCCGGCGACACCGCGAACCCGCAACGCGCCATCAACCACGGCCATCGGATCGTCCGTCGCACCCATGCGACACGTGCCGATCGGGTGATAGATCGTCTCTGCCGTGGCCCGCACCCAGGCGTCGATCTCGTCGTCGCTGCGCACGTCGGAACCGGGAGCGAGTTCGGCATCGCGATAGGGATCGAGCGCCGCCTGCGCTGCCACGTCGCGGCCGATCTTCACGGCCTCGCGCAGCACCCGGCGGTCCTCACTCGTGCTGAGGTAATTGGCTTCGATCAGCGGATCGGCAAGCGGGTCGGCGGATTGCAGGCCGATCCGTCCGCGGCTTTCCGGACGCAGCTGGCACAGGTGCATCGAGAAGCCGTCCTCGGTCGCCTTGATCTTGCCGTGGTCGCGCATGATCGCCAGCACCGCGTGAATCTGGATATCGGGATGGTCGATTCCTTCGCGCGAGGGGATGAAGGCGCCCGCTTCCAGGAAATTCTGTCGCCCGACGCCCTTGCCGGTGAAGGCGTAGCGCAGGCCGACGCCGAGCTGGCGCAAACCCTTCACCTCGCTGAACACCGATCGCAGCCCGCGGCTGCGCCAGTTCATGATGACGTCGAGGTGATCCTGCAGATTTTCACCCACGCCCCGCAGATCATGCGTCGGCGTCACGCCTGCGGCGCGCAGTCGTTCGGGATCCCCGATCCCCGACAGCTGCAACAGCTGCGGCGATTGCACGGCACCGGTGGCGACGAGCACCTCGGCGGAGGCGTCCGCCTGATGCGCGGCCCGGCCGACGACATAGTCCACGCCTACCGCCCTTCCGCCCGCCATCCGGATGCGCGTCGTCCGGGCGTCGGTGATCACCGTCAGGTTGGGCCGGGCCAGCGCCGGGTACAGATAGGCCTCCGCCGCGGTCCAGCGTCGCCCGTTCGAGATGGTCAGGTCGTAGGGACCGAACCCTTCGGGCTGCGCGCCGTTGAAGTCGTCGGTGACGGGATAGCCAGCCTGTTCGCCGGCCGCGATGAACGCCTGGTTGAATGGACTGCTGCTCTCGCCGGGCGACACGTGCAGCGGCCCCGCATCGCCGTGCAGATCGCCGCCGCGATGATGCCGCTCCAGCCGCCGGAAATAGGGGAGGACGTCGTCCCAGCCCCAGCCCGCCAGTCCCGACTGCCGCCAGCGGTCATAGTCGCGGGGATGGCCGCGCGAATAGATCATGCCATTGATCGCCGAGCTGCCGCCCAGTCCGCGCCCGCGCGGCCACCACAGTCGCCGATTATCCAGATGCGGTTCGGGCGCGGTCCAAAAGCCCCAATTGTGCTTGCTCTTCGACTTGATGAGCTCGCCCACGCCCGCCGGCATGCGCACCAGCAGTTCGCGGTTGCGCCCGCCCGCCTCGATCAGCAGCACGCTGGCTGTGGGATCCTCCGACAGCCGCGCGGCCAGCACGCATCCTGCCGACCCGCCGCCTATGACGATATAGTCGTAGCTCCGTTGTGGCATGCTCTCTCCTCCGCGGCCGTTGCGGCCGTCGTGTTGCCTTGGGGGTAGCAGAGGAGGGCGATCATCTCCTCCATCAGCGTGGTCCGATCGAGATCGGGGGCGTGAACCTTGCTCAGGCCCAGCGTCATCAGCGCATAACCGCGCACCATGGCGTCGTGACGGCCCATCCCGTTCGCTTCCAGACAGGTCGTCAGGAAGCCGAGCACCTGTGCGTCGTGCTGCTCGACCGCCGCTTGGGCACGGGTGTCGCTCTCCGCCCAGGCGCGCATCGCGATCGACAGACGGGACATGCCGCGACGGCGGACGACTTGCGCCAGCAGGCGGATGCGGCCGACCGGATCACCCTCCGCGCGGCCGATCGCGTCGATCAGCTCGGCGATCTGCGCGCCCGCGAAATAGTCGGCAAGCCGGCCCTGATACTCGTCGAAGTCGGTGAAATGATGGTAGAAGCTGCCGGTCGATACGCGCAGCTCACCGGCCAGCGGCCGAAGCTTCAGCGCCCGCAAACCGCCGCGACGCAGGAGGGATTGCCCCGCCTCCAGCCAGTCGCGCGGGCGCAGATCGGGGCTTCGCGTCACCCCCCGGTCCTGTGCCGCTGCCGTCGCCATGACGAATGTTATGCCGGGCCGCGCGCCGCGTAAAGCCGTTCGCGGCATAGCCCTGTGCGATGAGGGCGCGAGAGACGCCGTTGGTCCAGCCGAACCCGTCCTGCAAAGGATATTCGCCGCCGCCGCCGGGCAGCCGCTCGACGACATTGTACTTTTCTAGCAGCTTGCCGCTCGCCCGATATTCGCGGTCGACGTTCGCCAGCCAGCGGGTCGCGATCCGATCGGCGAGTGGTCCCTGGCGATAGCGGCGGAGACCCTGGATCGCGATCCATTGCAACGGCGCCCAGCCGTTCGGCGCGTCCCACTGCTGCCCCGTCCCGACCATGGTGGTGCCGAGCCCGCCCTCACCGACCAGCGCGCCCAGCGCCCGCGCGGACGTCGTCGCCTGTTCGGGCGTGGCCAGCCCGACGAACAGCGGAAAGGCCATGGCGGCGGTACGACCGTCCACCACCGATCGGCGGTCGAGATCATAGTCCGCATAATATCCGCCCGCATTCCACAGGTGCGCGCGGATCGCCGCAGCCCTTGCTCGCGCGGCAGCGTCATATTGGGTCCCGCATGCCGTATCGCGCATCGCACGGCAGTTCGCGGCGATCGCGCGCTCCATGCCGAACAGCAGGCTGTTGAGGTCGACCGGCACGATGCGCGTGGTGCGGATCGTCGCCAGCGTCCGGCCGTCGCCCAGCCATCGCGAACTGAAGTCCCACCCGCTTTCCGCACCGGCGCGCAGGTCGCGGTACATGGTTCGCGCGTCCCGTCCCGGTGTCGCGGCGACGAGGGTCGCGTCCTCCCGATAGCTTTCGTCACGGGGATCGTCGCGGTCGTCCCAATAACGGTTGAGCAGGGATCCGTCGGCGAGCCGCACGACACGGGCATGTTCGCCGCCGGGCTTCAGTCGCTCGGCACCCGCCATCCAGAAGTCGTGCTCGGCACGCAGCCACCGGTTGCGTCGTGCAAGCGACCGTGCGTCGTGCGACATGCCGGCGATCAGGTAGAAGAACGGCGGCTGCGACCGGCTGAGATAATAGCTTCGGGTGCCGTTTGGAATGCGACCGTAGCGGTCGATCAGGCTGCCGAAATCGAGGATCATGTCCTCGACCAGATCCTGTCGCCCCGACGCCTGCAGACCCAGCATGGTGAACCAGCTGTCCCAATAATACATCTCGCGGAACCGTCCGCCCGGCACGACGAAGCGGCGCGGCAGCGACAGGGCCGATGAGCCCGCCGGCACGGTCGGCAGGGTGCGGGTCAGTTGCGGCCATAGCGCGTCGATGTGATCGGTCAGGCCGAGGCGCCGCGACGGTGGCGGCGCCGCGGGTGTGGCGGGCAGGGTGAAGTTGGCGAGCACGAACGCCTTCAGCGCCGCGTCGCTCGCACAGTCGCAGCGGGCGAAAGCCACCATGATCGCGGCGTCGGCGCGTCGCGGCTCCGCGTCCGCGAACGTCTTGGAATCGGGGAAGATCGCGCGCATCTGCACTGCGCGGAACAATGGCCCGAACCGCTGCGCCGGCGACAGAGGGGCAGCGGCCATGAGCAAGCCGGCAAGCGCCAGCAGCCAGCGTTGCATCATGGTCTGCTCTCCAGCATATGGCCCTCCGCAAGCATCACCCGGCGTGTCCGCCGGTCGAAACGCAACGCGACGCGGACATTGCCGCGCGGCAGGCGCAGCTCGAAACCGTCGGCGCCCGCCCAATCCTCGTCGCGCATCGGATCGCCATCCAGTCGCCGCCAGTCGGGGGCATGGAAGGCATCGACACGATCGAGGCCATTTTCGGCGCGGAAGCGGGCGAGCCGGACGACGAACGCCTCCAGCGCGCGGTCGCGATTCACCCAATGGACCCAGCCGATCGCATTGTCCTGCGCATAGCCATTGTTATTGCCGCGCTGGCTGCGACCGAATTCATCGCCGGCGGCCAGCATGATCGTACCACGCGATGCGAACAGCGTCGCGAGCAGCGCGCGTGCATCGGCAGCGCGCCTTGCCAGGACGGTGGAGTCGTCGGTCGGCCCCTCGATACCGTTGTTCCAGCTGTGATTGTCGCCATGCCCGTCGCGATTGTCTTCGCCATTGGCGTGGTTGTGCCTATCGGCATAGGCGACGGTGTCGGCCAGCGTGAAACCGTCGTGCGCCGCGACGAAATTGACCGTGCGGGTTCGACCTCCGCCGAACACGTCGTCGGATCCCGCCAGCCGCGTCGCCAGCGCGCCGGGATCGCCGTCGCCGCGCCAGAAGCGGCGAACATCGTCACGGTAACGGTCGTTCCATTCGAGCCACGTCGCGGGGAAACGACCGAGCTGATAGCCGCCCGGGCCGACGTCCCAGGGCTCTGCGATCATCACCCGACTGGCCAGCAGCGGATCGGCCGCGATCTCCGCGAAGATCGGCGCCTTGGGTTCGAAGGCCGGGCCGCGTGCCAGCACCGTGGCCAGATCGAAGCGGAACCCGTAGACCCCCATACGGGCGAAATGGCGCAGGCTGTCGAGGATCAGCGCGCGCACCTCGGGCTTGGCACAATCCAGCGTGTTGCCGGTGCCGCAATCGTTGATCAGGCTGTCATCGGGGGCATGGGCATAATAGAGTCGTTCGTCGAGCCCGCGCATCGACAGCGTCGGCCCCAGCACGTCGCTTTCGCCGCTATGGTTGAAGACGAGGTCGAGGATCGTACCGATGCCCGCGGCCCGCAGCGTGGCGACCGTCTCGCGCAGTTCCGCGACTCCCCCCGGCGCCAGCCGCGGGTCGATCGCCATCGGCACGACGGGGTTATAGCCCCATGCATTGGTCAAGCCGAGGGGCGGCAGGTGGCGTTCGTCGATCCATGCGACGATCGGCATCAATTCGACCGCCGCGACGCGCAGGCTTTGCAGGTGGGCGACGATCGCCGGGTGGCCGAGCGCGGCGATCGTGCCGCGCTGCGCCTCCGGCACGTCGGGGTGCAGCATGGTGAAGCCGCGTACGTTGACCTCGTAGATCAGGCCGCCGGGCGTGAAGAGCGGCGCGTCGGCCGCGTCCGGCTTGGCTGTGCGCGGAACGATCGCCTTGGGCACGAGCGGCCCCGTGTCGCCATCGGTGCGCGCCAACGCGGGATCGTAGCGAAATGGCCGGTCGAGTTCGATCGCATAGGGATCGACCAAAAGCCGGGCCGGATCCGCCACGGTGCGATAGCCGTAGCGCGCACCCGCCGCCACGCCGGCGACATCGGCAGACCAGATGCCGTCGCTGCGGGTCATCTCGATCCGCCGCTCGTTCGCACCATCGAACAGGCACAGCGTCACCGCGCCGGCCGATCGGACCCCAAACCGCGTCCCGGTTGCGTGGACGTGCGCGCCGAGCGGCGGGTGGCTCAAGTGACGACGTCCGGCTCGATCCGTCCGGTGTGTCGCGCGATGCCGGCGATCGCGTCCGCCGCGGCGATGATGTCGGCGAGCATCTCTCCCGTTTCGCGGTCGATCTCGCCGCCTGCGGGTTCGTAGCGTTCCAGGTAGACGCGCAGCGTCGCACCGCTGGTGCCGGTGCCCGACAGCCGGAACACGACCCGGCTGCCGCCATCGAACAGCACGCGGACACCCTGGTTGCGGCTGACCGAAGCGTCGGTCGGATCGGTATAGGCGAAATCGTCCGCCTCGGCGATCCGCAGCCCCGCTACCGCGGTGCCGGGCAGCGTCGCCAGTTTGGCGCGCAATTCCGCCATCAGCGCGTCGGCACGCGCGCTCTCCACCGCTTCATAATCGTGACGTGCATAATAATTGCGGCCGTAGGTCGCCCAATGGTCGCGCGCGATGGCATCGACGGATTGCCCGCGCGCGGCGAGGATGTTGAGCCAGAGCAGCACCGCCCACAGCCCGTCCTTTTCGCGGACGTGATCGGAACCGGTGCCGGCGCTTTCCTCTCCGCAGATCGTCGCCATCCCGGCGTCGAGCAGGTTGCCGAAGAACTTCCACCCGGTCGGCGTTTCGAAGAGGGGCAGGCCGAGCTTGTCCGCCACCCGATCGGCGGCGGCGCTGGTCGGCATCGACCTGGCGATCCCCTTCAGGCCCTGACGATAGCCCGGTGCGAGATGCGCGTTGGCCGCCAGCATCGCCAGGCTGTCGGATGGGGTGACGAACCGCCCGCTACCGATGATGAGGTTGCGATCGCCGTCGCCGTCCGACGCCGCACCGAAATCGGGCGCATCGACTGCCATCATCGTCTCATACAGTTCGTGCGCATGGACTAGGTTGGGATCGGGGTGATGCCCGCCGAAGTCCTCCAGCGGCTCGCCGTTGCGCACCGTCCCGGGCGCGAAGCCCAGCCTCGTTTCCAGGATCTCGCGCGCATAAGGCCCGGTGACCGCGCTCATCGCATCGAACGCCATGGTGAGCCCGGCGGCGCGGATCGCGGCGAAATCGAACAGGCGTTCCATCAATGCCGCGTAATCCGAAACGGGATCGACCACCTCGACCACCGTGTCGCCGACCCGTACCTCGCCCTCCCGGTCCAGATCGATGTCGGCGGCATCGATGGTCAGCCAGCGATCGATCGTCGTCGTGCGCCGATAGAGGGCTTCGGTCACCGATTCCGGCGCAGGGCCGCCATTGGCGATATTGTACTTGATCCCGAAATCCTCGTCCGGTCCGCCGGGATTGTGGCTGGCCGACAGGATCAGTCCGCCGAGCGCGTGGCGGATACGGATCAGGTTGCTCGCCGCCGGCGTCGAGAACAGGCCGCCGCGGCCGACCACGACCCGGCCGAAGCCGTTGGCGGCGGCGATGCGGATCGCCGTCTGGATCACCTCTCGGTTGAGGAAGCGTCCGTCGCCGCCGATCACCAGCGTGGCACCCGCCTTGCCGTCGATGACGTCGAACACCGACTGGATGAAGTTTTCCGCATAGTTCGGCTGCTGAAAGACCTTCACCTTCTTGCGCAGGCCGGACGTGCCCGGCTTCTGGTCGGCATATGGCTGCGTGGCGACGATACGGGTCATGCGGTTCCTGTCAGGGTCGTGTAGAGGTCGGCATAGCGGCGGCCGCTTTCCGTCCATGAGAAATCGGCGCGCATCCCGTTGCGCTGGATGGCGCACCACAATTCGGGTCGGGCATAGGTTGCGATCGCGCGGCGGAGGGCGTGGGCAAGCGTGTGATAGCCCGTTTCGCCGTGCTGGAACCCGGTCGCGACCCCGGCCGCCAGCGCGGCCTCGTTCGCGTCGATCACGGTATCCGCCAGACCGCCGGTGCGCGCGACCACGGGCACGCAGCCATAGGCGAGCCCGTAGAGCTGGGTCAGGCCGCATGGTTCGAAGCGCGACGGGATCAGGATCGCGTCCGCGCCCCCCTGCAACAGGTGGGACAGCGGTTCGTCATAACCGATCCGTACGCCGATCCGCCCCGGATGGCGTGCGGCGGCGGCGAGGAACGCCGCTTCCAGATGGGCGTCGCCCGAACCGAGCAGCGCCAGCCGGCCGCCCATCGCGACCAGTTCGTCGAGGCATTCCGCCAGGACGTCCATCCCCTTCTGCCAGGTCAGCCGGCTGATGACGGTGAAGATCGGCCCGTCGCCCCGGTCGAGGCCGAACATCTTTTCGACCGCCCGCTTGTTGGGCTTCCGGCGGCCGAGCGCGCGATGCGTGTAGCGGCCGGGCAGGGCCTGATCGTGTTCCGGGTTCCATACCGCCGGGTCGATGCCGTTGACGATGCCGTGCACGCGGTCGCGCCGGCTGTCGATCAGTCCCTCCAGCCCCATGCCGAAGCGACCCTCGCGGATCTCCGCCGCATAGGTGGGACTGACCGTGGTGATTGCATCCGCCGCTTCCAGACCCCCCTTCAGGAAACCGACGCCCCCGTAATATTCAACCCCGTCCAGCGCATAGGCGGCGTCCGGCAGCCCGAGTTCGGCGAACATGGCGGTGTCGAAACGGCCCTGGAAGGCGATGTTGTGAACCGTCGCGACACTCGGCACGCGCCGCGCGGCGGGTGCGTAGCGCAGGTACACCGGGGCCATCGCCGCCTGCCAGTCATGCGCGTGCAACAGGTCGAAGCGCAGCTTCGGTACGGCGCCGCCCGCGATGTCCGCGGCCGCGCGGCCGAGTGCCGCAAAGCGCCGCCAGTCGTCGTCCTGCCCATAGGGCCCGCCCGCACGCGCGAACAGCGCCGGGGCGTCGAGAACGAGCAGCGGGTGCGCACCGATCCGCGCCGCCAGCAACCGTGCCTCGACGCCGAGCAGGTCGGTCCAGCGATGCACCACCTTCGCGCCCTTCACCGCCTTGCCGACCGCTGGATAGCCGGGGATCAATGTCGTCGTCGCGACGCCGTGCGGCGCCAGCGCCTCGGGCAGCGCACCGACCACGTCGGCAAGCCCGCCGGTCTTCACCAGCGGAAACGCTTCAGATGCGACCGCGAGGACGTTCAGCGTCACGGCCGCGGTCACTGGCCCAGGCGGTCGATCATCGGCTGGGTAATCAGGCATATACCCTTGTCCGTGCGGCGGAACCGGCGGGCGTCGAGGTCCGGGTCCTCGCCGACGACCAGTCCGTCGGGGATGACGACGCCGCGGTCCAGCACCACGCGGCTGAGCCGCGCGTTACGCCCGATGTGGCAATAGGGCAGCACCACCGCTTCATCGAGCGACGAGAAGCTGTGCGCGCGGACGCCGGTCGACAGCAGGCTGCGGTGGATCGACGATCCCGACACGATGCAATTGCCCGACACCAGGCTCGACACCGCCGAACCGCGGCGGCCTTCCTCGTCATGGACGAACTTGGCAGGGGGCGTGATCTCCGAATAGGTCCACAGCGGCCATTCGTGATCGTAGACGTCCAGTTGTGGGATGATGTCGGTCAGGTCGATGTTCGCTTCCCAATAGGCATCGACCGTGCCGACATCGCGCCAATATGCGGCGGGCTCCTCGCTGGTACGGACGCAACTTGCCGAAAAGCGGTGGGCCTGTGCCTTGCCGTGCTTGACCAGGTAGGGGATGATGTCCTTGCCGAAGTCGCGCGCCGATCCCGGCGTGTCGGCATCGCGGCGCAGCTCCTCAATCAGGAACTTGGTGCGGAAGACGTAGATGCCGAGGCTGGCGAGCGCGATGTCCGGCTGGCCGGGGATCGCCGGCGGATCGGCGGGCTTTTCAACGAAATCGATGATCCGATCGGATTCGTCGACGTGCATGACGCCGAACGCCACCGCCTCCATCCGCGGCACTTCCATGCAGGCGACGGTAACGTCCGCACCGCTGTTGCAGTGCTGCTGCAACATGATCTCATAATCCATCTTGTAGATGTGATCGCCCGCCAGGATCACCATATATTCGACGTCATAGGCTTCGATGATGTCGATGTTCTGGAACACCGCGTCGGCGGTGCCTTCATACCATTGAAACTCCGACACGCGCTGCGAAGCGGGCAGGATATCGAAGCTTTCGTTGCGTTCGGGGCGCAGGAAGTTCCAGCCGCGCTGCAGGTGGCGGATCAGCGAATGCGCCTTGTACTGCGTCGCGACGCCGATGCGGCGGATGCCCGAATTGATCGCGTTGGACAGCGCGAAATCGATGATCCGGCTCTTGCCGCCGAAATACACCGCAGGCTTGGCACGGGTGTCGGTCAATTCCATCAAGCGGCTGCCGCGGCCACCCGCCAGCACATAGGCCATCGCATCGCGCGATAGCGGCTGTCCTCGTCTGTCTACCATGAGCACCCTCCTGTTATCATCGTCGTCGTGCCGAGTTTCACCGTGAACTCAGCCGTCATATTCCAGCATCACGGTCGCCAGCGGCGGCAACGTCACCCATGCGGCGCCCTGCCGGGCTTCGACACCACCCATGTTACCGAGGCCGGAACCCCAATAGTCATGGGCATCGGAATTCATCACTTCCCGCCAGCGCCCGTCATGGGGCAGGGGAATGCGATACGGCGCGCGCGCCACCGGGGTCAGATTGGCGATCACCGCCACCGGTTTCGCACCCGGCGCCTTGCGCAACCACGCGAACACCGAATTGGTCGCATCGTCGCCGATCAGCCATTCGAAGCCCTCGCTCTCGCAATCGCGCGCGTGAAGCGCCGGCGTGTCGCGGTAGAGCCGGTTGAGATCGCGGACCAGTTTGCGCACCCCGTCGTGCGCGGCGGAGCTGCGCAGGTGCCAGTCGAGCGCGCGATCCTCGCTCCATTCCTGCCGCTGGGCGAATTCCTGTCCCATGAACAGCAGCTTCTTGCCGGGATATCCCCACATGAACGCATAATAAGCGCGCAAATTGGCGAACTGCTGCCAGTCGTCGCCCGCCATCTTGGTCAGCAGCGACCCCTTGCCGTGGACCACTTCGTCATGGCTGAGCGGCAGGACGAAGTTCTCGTCGAAGGCGTAGACGAAGCCGAAGGTGATTTCGCCATGGTGGTGGCGTCGGTGGACGGGTTCACGGGCGAAATACTGGAGCGTGTCGTGCATCCAGCCCATGTTCCATTTGAACCCGAACCCGAGGCTCTTGCGCGGTCCGTCCTCGAACGCGGGCATGGAGACGCCGGGCCAGCTCGTCGATTCCTCGGCGACGGTGAAGACGCCGTCCTGCTTGCCGTAGACTGCCCGGTTCATGTCGCGCAGGAAGTCGACGGCTTCCCAATTCTCGCGCCCGCCCTCGTCGTTGGGAATCCATTCCCCGGGCTCGCGGCTATAGTCGCGATACAGCATCGATGCGACCGCATCCACGCGCAGGCCGTCGACGTGATAGCGTTCGGGCCAGAAAAGCGCGTTGTTGACCAGGAACGAACTGACCTCGCGTCGCCCGAAATTGTAGATCGCGGTGTTCCAGTCGGGATGGAAACCGAGCCGCGGATCTTCATGTTCGTACAGGGCGGTGCCGTCGAAGCGGGTCAGGCCGTGCGGATCGACCGGGAAATGCGCGGGAACCCAGTCGAGCAGCACGCCGATACCTGCCCGATGCGCGCCATCGACGAAGCGGGCGAAGCCCTCGGGATCGCCGAATCGTGCGGACGGCGCGTAAAGCCCTGTGGTCTGATACCCCCATGACGGATCATAGGGATGTTCGCTGATCGGCATGAATTCGATGTGGGTAAACCCCATGTCGACCACATAGGGGATCAGCCGGTCGGCGAGCGCATCCCACGACAGATACCAGCCGTTGGCGTCCCGGTCCCAGCTGCCGGCGTGCACTTCGTAGATGCTCATCGGCACGCGGCGGGGATCGACGCCCGCCCAGGTGGCGCGATGCGCGTCGTCGCCCCAGACATGCGCGGGAGGAGCGGTGGTGATCGAAGCCGTCTTGGGCCGCAATTCCGCGGCGAAGGCGAAGGGGTCGGCCTTCAGCGGCTGGAGCTTGCCGTCCGGCCCCACGATCGCGAACTTGTAGCTGCGGCCCGCGCCGATGTCGGGCAGGAAGATTTCCCAGACACCGATGTCGCTGCGGCGACGCATCACGTGCCGTGCGTTATCCCAGTCGTTGAAGTCGCCCACCACCGACACACGCCGTGCATTGGGTGCCCAGACCGCGAAGTGAACGCCTGACGCGCCTTGATGCTCGATCAGATGCGCGCCGAGCTTGTCGTACAGGCGGAAGTGCGATCCCTCCGCAATCAGATAATCGTCGGTCGGGCCGAGCACGGGGCCGAAGCTGTAGGGATCGGTGACCCACCATTCCGCGCCATAGCCCTGCGCCTTGTACTTAACGGGCTGCGGCACGCCGTCGATGACCCCCTCGAACAGGCCGGACGTATCGATGCGCGGCAAGGTGCCCAGCGGCTTGCCACAGAGGTCGTGCGCCTCGACCGTCTCCGCGCCCGGTATCCACGCCCGCGCGAACGTTCCTTCGGGGCCGGCAAAGACGCCGAGCAACGAAAACGGATCGTCGTGGCGTCCCTCGATCAGGGCGGCGATGGCACCGCGCGGTGGTTTCACATGACCCCCCAAATCTGTTTCGCGTATTCGCCGATTGTCCGGTCGGACGAGAACCAGCCCATGTTCGCAACGTTGAGCACCGCCGAACGCTCCCAGGCGAGCTTGTCGGCGAACTTCGCATCGACATCGCGCTGTGCCGCGGAATAGGCGTCGAAGTCGGCCGCGACCATGAACCAGTCGTGGTCGTAGAGCCCGTCCATCAGCCCGGCGTAGCGATCGGGATCGTCCGGCGAGAAGACACCCGACCGGATGGCGTTCACCGCCTGCGCCAGTTCGCGCGACCCCTCGATCACCTCGCGCCCGCGATAGCCGTTGGCGCGCTTGTCCGCGACCTCGTCGGCGGTGAGGCCGAAGATGAAGATGTTGTCGTCGCCGACATGGTCCTTGATCTCGATGTTGGCGCCGTCCAGCGTACCGATCGTCAGCGCGCCGTTCAGCGCGAATTTCATGTTGCCGGTGCCCGACGCCTCCATGCCCGCCGTCGAAATCTGTTCGGACAGGTCGGCGGCGGGGATGATACGCTCGGCCACGCTGACGTTGTAATTGGGGATGAACGCGACCTTCAGCAGGTCGCCGACCATCGGGTCCGCGTTGATGCGCTTGGCGATGTCGTTCGCCAGTTTGATGATCAGCTTGGCGTTATGATAGCTCGATGCCGCCTTACCCGCGAACAGCTTGACGCGGGGTATCCAGTTCCGTTCCGGGTGGCTGCGGATCTGGTCGTAGAGCGCGACCGTCTCGACCAGGCCGAGAAGCTGCCGCTTGTATTCGTGGATCCGCTTGATCTGGACGTCGAAAATTGCATCCGGATCAAGGCGTAAACCCATGTTATCTTTGATATAGCTCGACAATCCCACCTTGTTGGAACGCTTGACCGCGGCGAAACGCTCCCGAAATGATGCATCGTCCGCAAAAGGCACCAGCGCCGTGAGCTTCGCTGCGTCGTCGCGGAAGTCCGGGCCGATCGCCTCGACCAGCAGATCGGTCAGGCCGGGATTGCATTGCTGCAGCCAGCGGCGGGGCGTGATGCCGTTGGTCTTGTTGTTGATGCGATCGGGGTACAGCCGGTGCAGATCGGCGAACACCGTCTTCTTCATCAATTCGGTGTGCAACGCGGCGACACCATTCACGCTGTGGCTGCCCGCGAAGGCGAGGTTCGCCATCCGCACCCGCCGCTCGCCGCCTTCGACGATGAGGCTGATCGCGGCGATCGCGCGGCCGTCGATGCCGTCCAGTTTGGCCGCCTCGCGCAACAGCCTGGCGTTGATCGCATAGACGATCTGCATGTGCCGTGGCAGCAGGCGCTCGAACAGCGGCAATGGCCAGCTTTCCAGTGCTTCGGGCAGCAGCGTGTGGTTGGTGTAACCGAAGGTGGCGCGGGTGATGTTCCAGGCGGTGTCGAAGTCGAGCTGGTGGAAGTCCGTGAGCAGCCGCATCAGCTCGGCGACGGCGACGGCGGGGTGGGTGTCGTTGAGCTGGATGGCGGCCTTGTCGGCGAGCGTGTGGATATCGCCGAAATACTGGATGTGGCGCCGGACGATGTCCTGGATCGAGGCGGACGAGAAGAAATATTCCTGCCGCAGCCGCAATTCCTGGCCGGCCGGCGTGCTGTCGTTGGGGTAGAGGACGCGGGTCAGCGTCTCGGCGCGCAACTGGCCGTCGAGCGCGCCCTGGAAATCGCCGGCGTTGAACCGGTCGAGCTTGATCGGATCGAACGCACGCGCGTTCCACAGCCGCAGCGTGTTGACCCGTTTGCCGCGCCACCCGACCATCGGCGTGTCGACGGCGACCGCCTCCACCGCTTCGGCCGGCGACCAATGGACGCGGCCTTCGCCCACGCTGGTCACTTCTCCGCCGAAGCCGACGAAATAGGCGCTTTCCCGCCGCTCGAATTCCCATGGATTGCCATGCGCAAGCCAGTTTTCCGGCAGTTCGACCTGCCAGCCGTCGTCGAGCCGCTGGCGGAACATGCCGTTCACGTAGCGGATGCCATAGCCATATGCCGGCAGGTCGAGGCTGGCGAGGCTTTCCATGAAGCACGCCGCCAGCCTGCCGAGGCCGCCGTTGCCCAGCGCGGCGTCGGGCTCGATCTCCTCGATCTCGGCAAGGT
>CAYQPM010000035.1:0-18348 GCA_964419295.1 uncultured Stakelama sp.
ATCGCGATCTCGCGCTGGTCGTGGTCGACGAACAGCATCGCTTCGGCGTCGCCGAGCGGATGATGTTGCAGGCGAAGGGCAAGGCCCCGCCGCACCTGCTCGCGATGACCGCGACGCCGATCCCGCGGACGCTGACATTGGCGCAATATGGCGAGATGGATGTCAGTCGCCTCGATGAAATGCCGCCGGGGCGCGTGCCGATCGAGACGCGCGTGGTGTCGGAGGACCGGCTGGACGAGGTGGTCAACGCGATCGGGCGACACATGGCGGACGGCGGTCAGGCCTATTGGGTCTGCCCGCTGGTCGAGGAAAGCGAGAAGAGCGATCTGGCCGCGGCCGAGATGCGCGCCGAGACGCTGCGCGCGCGGTTCGGCGAGCGGATCGGCGTCGTCCACGGACGGATGAAGCCGGCCGAGAAGGACGCGGTCATGGAGGCGTTCGCGGGCAACCGGCTGAGCGTGCTCGTCGCGACGACGGTGATCGAGGTCGGGGTCGACGTGCCGAACGCGACTCTGATCGTGATCGAGCATGCCGACCGGTTCGGATTGGCGCAGCTGCACCAGTTGCGCGGGCGGGTCGGCCGGGGCGGCGGGCTGTCTCGCTGTCTGTTGCTGCGAGGCGCCGCGCTGAGCGAGACGTCGCGTGCGCGGCTTGCGCTGATGCGCGAGAGCAACGACGGGTTCCGCATCGCCGAAGAGGATTTGCGGCTGCGCGGCGGCGGCGAATTGCTGGGCACGCGGCAATCGGGCGAGGTGACGTTCCGGCTCGCATTGCCCGAGATGCTCGCCGATCTGTTGCAATGCGCGCAGGACGATGCGCGCTTGCTGATCGACCGCGACGGTGGGCTGGAGGCGCCGCGTGGTCAGGCGGCGCGGGTGGCGCTCTACCTGTTCGACCGCGATGCCGGGGTGGCGCTGCTGCGGTCGGGATAATCGTGCGGCCATTCTTCCGCGCTCAGGGCGGACAACGGCCGGAAGGTCAGCCGGTCATGGCGCCCAGTACCGCATGATAGCGATTTGCCGGTATCGCGTGCTCCAGCTGGCAGCCGATCCGGCCGCCGAGCGCCCAGCGAACCGCCGCCTGTACCTCGCCGACGACGGGCAATTGCACCCGCATCCATTCACCGACGCTGACCGGCGCATCGCTGCGGATCATCAGGCCGTGGGGCGAAAGATTGACGATCAGCACCGGAACGCTGCGGCGGTCGGTCAGGACCGCACGGCTGCGATGATGGACTTCGTCGCGCGGTTCCGCGCGCTCCTCAGGCGATTGGGGTAACGCTCCAAAGGACAACGGGCGGCTCCTCACGGTCCGCATGCCGAACCATTTCGGACATGATGTACGTTACGGATCGTTTACAGAGGCTTACCGGGTGACGGTTAGCAGCCCATGAAGCTTCTTTCCGGCCGAAATCCGGATGTTCGCGGTGTCGAGCGGGATCGTCGCCGCTTCGTCGGTCACCTTTTCGCCGTCGATTCGCGCGCCGCCGCCCGCGATCAGCCGCCGCGCCTCGCCCTTCGAGTTGGCGAAACCGATCGCGATCAGCGCGTCGATCACCGCGATCGAGTCGCCGGACACCGCCACGCTGGGCAGCGCATCGCCGCTGCTGCCCTCCTCGAACGTGCGACGGGCGGTTTCGGCCGCCTGTTCCGCGGCGGCCGGGCCACGGCACATCGCAGTGGCGGCGTTGGCGAGAATCTTCTTCGCCTCGTTGATCCCAGCGCCTTCCAGCGCCTCCAGACGCGCGATCTCGTCGAGCGGCAGGTCGGTGAACAGGCGCAGGAAGCGGCCGACGTCGCGGTCGTCGGTGTTGCGCCAGAACTGCCAATAGTCGAAGTGCGGCAGCTGGTCTTCGTGCAGCCAGACGGCGCCGGCCATAGTCTTGCCCATCTTGCCGCCGTCCGCGGTGGTGATCAGCGGGGTCGTGACGCCGTAGACTTCCGATCCGTCCATCCGCCGCGCCAGTTCGATACCGTTGACGATATTGCCCCATTGATCGCTGCCGCCCATCTGGAGCCGGCAGTCCGCACGCCGGGAAAGTTCAAGAAAGTCGTAGGCTTGCAGGATCATATAGTTGAATTCGAGGAAGCTGAGCGACTGTTCGCGATCCAGCCGCAGCTTGACCGAATCGAAGCTCAGCATGCGATTGACGCTGAAATGCTGGCCGACGTCGCGCAGGAACGGAATATATTCGAGCGCGTCGAGCCAGTCG
Organism: uncultured Stakelama sp.; assembly: GCA_964419295.1. Classification (GTDB taxonomy): domain Bacteria; phylum Pseudomonadota; class Alphaproteobacteria; order Sphingomonadales; family Sphingomonadaceae; genus Sphingomonas. The sequence continues at coordinate 2,213 of CAYQPM010000035.1, forward strand.
GCGTTGTCGAGCATCACCGCATCGGTCGGGCCATCCCCGAAGGTGAGGAACCGTTCGAAGATGCGCCGGATCGAGGCGACATTGGCCTTGATCCCGTCCTCGCCGAGCAGCTTGCGCGCTTCGTCCTTGAAGCTGGGGTCGCCGATCTTGCCGGTGCCGCCGCCCATCAGCACGATCGGCTTGTGCCCGGTCTGCTGAAGCCGGCGGAGCAGCATGATCTGCACGAGGCTGCCGACGTGGAGCGAGGGTGCGGTGGGATCGAAACCGATATAGCCGGGCACGACCTGCTTGGCGGCGAGCGCGTCCAGCGCGCCCGCGTCGGTCAGCTGGTGGATATAGCCGCGCGAGGCGAGCGTGCTGAGCAGGTCGGACTGGTAGGTCATGCGGCGCGACTAGCAACCGGCGCGCGGTGCGTCATCTGCGTTATTGTCGCGCGCACGATGCCGCGACGGCGTCACTGCCGCGGCAGCTGGCTTTGCGGATCGACCGGGGTGCGCCCCTTGCGCAATTCGAAGTGCAATTCGGGCCGGTCGGCAAAGCCGGTGTCGCCGGACAAGGCGACGGTCTGGCCCCGCCTGACGCTTTGCCCACGCTGGACGAGCAGCTTTGAGGCGTGGCCGTAAACGCTGGTCCAGCCGTTGCCGTGGCGGACGATGACCAGACCGCCCAATGCCGCGATGCCGTCGCCGGCATAGGCGACAACGCCGTCGGCGGTCGCGCGGATCGGGGTGGAAACCGGCACGGCGATCTTGATCCCGTCGTTGCGCTCGCCGCTCTTGCCCGGGCCGAAGCGACGGACGACCGTGCCGTCGACCGGCCAGATGAACCCACCCTCCAATCGTGCCGGAGCGGCGACGACGGCAGTCGGCGGGAGCACGCGGCGCGGCGTCGCGACAGGCTTCGCGGGCGCCTGGCGGGGCGCGGGGGCGGGCTCGCCACCGGTCAGGATGTCGTCGATGTCGAGCTTGAACGCCGCGGCGCGGTCGGCTCGGCTGGGCGCACGATCGGGGTCGCCCGGGATCAGCACGCGCTGGCCGGCGCGCAACACATAGGGTTCGTCGAGCTGGTTCGCGGCGACGATCCGCGACCATTCGACGCCATAGGCCCGCGCGATCGCAATACCGCTCTCACCCTGACGGACAAGGTGATAGCGGCCACCGGGGATGGTCAGCACCTGTCCGGTGCGGATCGTGAACGGGGGCGTCAGCCCGTTGGCGCGGGCGATCGCTTCCGATGCGGCACCGGTCCGCTCCGCCACGCCGCGCAGCGAATCGCCGGGCGCCACGGTGTAGCTTTGCGTGGCGACCACCCGAGCATCGGGCGTGACCGGCCGCGCCTCCCACGCCGGGCGCGCGGTTCGCGGCATCGCTACGTCGCCGCTCTGGCGGCTGGGCACGTCGTCGCGCGTGGGCTCGGGGCGAGCGTCGTAGCGCTGCGGCGGATCGTAGCGTGGCGGGCGATCATCACGCGGCCGGGCGGCCGCGCCCGGCATCTGCGCCGGCGCGTCGTCCGACATGCCGCCGTCGACGCTCGGGATGCAGGCGGACACGGTCAGTCCGGCCAGCGCCACCATGCTCACCAACCGCCAGCGTGTCATGCCTGCCACTCCTACCCGCGCGGTTCGAGCCGCGTCAGCCCCTTGAGGTAAGGCTGTAGCACATCCGGCACCGCGACCGATCCGTTCGCCTGCTGGTAATTCTCGAGCACCGCCACCAGCGTTCGGCCGACCGCCAGGCCCGAGCCATTGAGCGTGTGGACGAAGCGCGTCGCCTTTTCGCCATCCGCTCGGTAGCGTGCATTCATGCGCCGGGCCTGGAAGTCGCCGCAGGTCGAACAGCTGGAAATTTCCCGATAGGCGTTCTGGCCAGGCAGCCAGACCTCCAGGTCGAAGGTCCGGCGCGCGGTGAACCCCATGTCGCCGGCGCAGAGCAGCATGCGACGGTAAGGCAGCTTCAGGGCGTCCAGAATGCCCTCGGCACAGGCGGTCATGCGCTCATGCTCCGCTTCCGATGCATCCTCGGGCACGATCGACACCATTTCGACCTTGTCGAACTGGTGCTGGCGGATGTAGCCGCGGGTGTCGCGACCGGCGGCCCCCGCTTCCGAACGGAAGCACGGCGTCAGCGCGGCAAAGCGCAGCGGCAGGTCGCCGACGGGCAGGATGCCGTCGCGCACGATATTGGTCAGCGACACTTCGGCGGTGGGGATCAGCCAGCGCCCGTCCGTGGTGCGGAAAAGGTCCTCGGCGAACTTGGGCAACTGACCGGTGCCGAACACCGCTTCGTCCTTCACCAGCAGCGGCGGCGCAACCTCTTCATAGCCGTGCGCCTGTGTCAGGGTGTCGAGCATGAACTGGCCGAGCGCGCGCTGCAGGCGAGCGGCGGGACCGCGCACCAGCGTGAACCGGGTGCCGGCGATCGCGACGCCGGTTTCGAAATCGAGGCCGATCGCCGGTCCGATCGCGTCATGCTCCTTCGGCGCGAAGTCGAAGGCGGTGCGGGTGCCGCGTTCGTGGACGATCACATTACCCGTTTCGTCCACGCCTTCGGGAACGTCGGCGGCGGGCAGGTTGGGCAGCGCGGCGAGCGCGGCATCGAGGCCGGCGGCGGCATGCGCTTCGGCGGCTTCGAGCGTCGGGAGCGCGTCCTTCAACGCAGCGACCTCCGCCATCAATGCCTGCGCGCGTGCTTCGTCCTTCTGCGCCTTGGCCTGGCCGATCTGTTTCGACAGGTCGTTGCGGCGCGTCTGCGCGTCCTGTGCCGCGGCGATCGTCGTCCGGCGCGCATCGTCGAGCGCCAGCAGGTCCGCCGATCGTGGAGCGACGCCACGGCGGGCGAGGGCGGCGTCGAAAGCGGCGGGATCGTCCCGGATGATACGGATGTCGTGCATGGTGGCGTGGCTATGACGGCGCGTGCAGGGGCGCGCAAGCGGGCAACCCTCTGCCGCTCCCTTGCGTTGAAGACCCGATGGCAACGATCAGGAGTCGATGACGATGCAGGTGCCCCATAACGCGTTCGTACTGGTAGCCGATGGGCGCAAAGCCTTGTTCTTCCGCAACGAAGGCGACGCCGAATTCCTGAACCTTCAGGTCGAGCACGCCGAGGAGCATGTGAACCCGGCGGATCGCGACCAGAAGACGGATGCGGCCGGCGCATCGCGCTCGACGCAGAGCGGGTCCGGCGCTCCCGCCGTCGCGCAGGGCGGCAGCAACCATGCCTCGGGCGGCGGCGCGCAATTCGCCGAGTCGCGCGGATCGATGGACGAAACCGATTATCATCAGCAGGAAGAGGATCGCTTCGCGGCAGAAACCGCCGAGATGCTGAAGAAGCGGGCGCTGTCCAACGGCTTCGAATCGCTGATCATCGTCGCTCCGCCCAAGACGCTGGGCGAGTTGCGGAAGCATTATCACAAGGAAGTGAGTGCGCGCCTCACCGGCGAACTGGCGAAGGACCTGACCGGTCATTCCGTACCGGACATCGAACAGGCGCTTCGTTCCGCCTGATCGGCGAACGGCATCGCACACGAAAAAGGCTGCCGGACGTAAAGTCCGGCAGCCTTTTTTTCACGAATGCCGCGATGTGACCGGTCAGGCGGCGACCGGCTTGGCGAAGCGCCTGCGGGCGACCAATGCGGCCGCCGCGGCGCCGAACAGCAACACCATCGGCGGGGCCGGGACGGGCGCCGGCGGGCCGCCCGAAGAGCCCGTGCTGGACGGCGGCACGTGGTGGCCGCTCGACGTCCAGCCGCCGTTGGAAGACCAGCCACCGCTCGTGCTCCAGCCCTTCGAACTGGAACCGTAGTTGTTCTGGTTTTGGTTCTGGTGCTGGCTCTGATCCTGATTCTGGCTCTGATGATTGCTGTTGTTGTTCGTGTTGCTGTTGTTGTTGGTATTTTCGTTGTTGTTCGTATTGTTGTTCTTGTTGTCGATGGCGACGTCCACCTTGGCGCCGCCGGTCGAGGAGCTGCTCGAGGAACTGCTGGACGAGCTGCTCGACGTCGAGCCGCCGCTGGAGGTCGACGAGATTACGATGCTGCCGCTCGACCCCGACGAACCGCCGCCGAAGAAGCCCCCGCCGAAGCCGCCGCCGCCACCGCCGCCGAAGCCGCCGCTACCGCCGACCACGACGGGAACACCGCCGCCGCCGCTTACGAAGCCTTCCTGCGCGGGCAGGGGCACCGGGACCGGCGCTGCCTGGCTCGCGACGGTGACCACGGCGGGTGCACAGCTGGTCGTGGTCGTGGTGACGATCCGGCGGCGAGCGCCGCTGCGATGCACGGCGGCGACCTGTTGCCGAACCACCACGCGCTTCTTGATCTGCTTGACGTTAGCGGGTCGCGTCGGGCGTTCGGCCACGTGAACGGCGCCGCCGCCGATCAGGGCACCCCCACATGCGCAAGCGCACAATTTCGCCAAAGCCATCCGTACGGACATAACGTCTCTCTTTCGTTGCCGGCGCTTCCGCACCGGATCCCCGGTTGCAGCTGACCACCGCCGCTATGCAACCAAGTGCAAAACAAAGGCTTAAGTACAAGGTCGTTAAGCACGAACTTCCGTGCCGGAACCGGTTTTCTTCACCGTCCGCGGCGGGGATCGGCGTTAACGTGCCAGAACGGAACACAAGGCTGACACGATGTTAACGACCGGCGTAAAATCCGGTGCGCCGCCGCCAGCTCCGCCGGTTTGGAACATAGAACGCCGAATTCGCAATAAACATTCGGAAACATGTACGATTCGGCAACTGTGATCGCTTGTGGTTCCCCCGCGGCGCGCTTATAGGCGCCTTCACCATTTGGGGGCGGCCCCGAGGTCATCATGGGGCCGGAGGGAGAGTGGTATGGCAACGCAAGTCAGTCGCGTACACGATGTGAGTTCCAATCCGCTGCCGGCCAACGATGCCGACGCTGGCTATCGGCCGAACGCCGACGAGCCGTTCATGAGCCTGAAGCAGCAGGCCTATTTCCGGGACAAGCTGCAACGCTGGAAGGATGCGATCCTGCAGGATGCCGCAGGGACGCTCAACCAGTTGCAGCTGGATTCGCTGCGGGAATCGGACCTGACCGATCGCGCGTCGAGCGAGACCGACTGGTCGATCGAATTGCGCACCCGCGATCGCCAGCGCAAGCTGGTCGCCAAGATCGACGCGGCGATCCGCCGTATCGACGAAGGCGAATATGGTTATTGCGAAGTGACCGGCGAACCGATCAGCCTGGGGCGATTGGAGGCGCGACCGATCGCGACGATGACGCTCGAGGCGCAGGAGCGGCACGAGCGCAACGAGAAGATTTCGCGCGAGGATTGAGTGCCGATCCGGGGCCGGGGTTAAAGCTTTGGCTACGCTTGGGGTTTACCCGCAGGCGTAGCACATCGCCCGCCAATCGAGAGTCGCCACGGATATGGACAGCTTTTCCTACGACCCTGCTTTTTCGGCGGACGACATTAGTGGGTCGCAGCGCAGCCGTTCGCGCGACAGCCTGTTCCTGATGGCGCAATTGCGCTTCGGCGGCGAAGAGGCGGTGCGGGAAGTGCGCGTGCGCAACCTGTCCGAAGGCGGACTTATGGTCGATTGCGATCGGGTCAGGGATGCGGGCACGGCCGTGACGCTCGACGTTCGCGGCATCGGCGAAGTGGGCGGCAAGGTTGCCTGGTGCACCGAGGGGCGAATCGGCATTGCGCTCGATCGCCAGATCGACCCACGCAAGGCCCGCAAGCCGATCGGCCCGCAGAAGCGCTGATCCCGTTACGAAAAGCCCCTCCGCGAAGGGAGGGGCCGGTTGTCGCCTAGAGGCCGCTAAGCTCTTCCTTGAGCTTCAATTTCTTGCGCTTCAGGTCGGTGAGAATTGCCGAATTGGGCATCGGGCGATGGATTTCGTCGGCGATGCGGCGGTCGAGCGCGGCGTGCTTGGTTTCCAGGGCCTGCTGATGCGTCGTCTGCATTTCGGTGTACCTCCTGATGCATGCATGTTGGGGGGACCGAATAAACCACCAAAGCGCTAAAAAGTCCTCACGCAAATCTGCGGAATGCGATTGACCGAGGGGCATCGTGCGACGACTTGGTGACTTGGCGCCACTGGGGTAGGGGGCACCGTCGAGGCAGGGGAAACACGCATGGATGAAGCGCAGATCACCGCCCGGCTCGACCTGCTGCGCACCGAGCATCGTGACATGGATGCCGCGATCGCCGCGCTCGCCGCCACCGGTATCCCCGATCAGTTGCAGATGGCGCGGCTGAAGAAGCGTAAGCTGCGGCTGCGCGACGAAATCGCCAATTGCGAGGATCAGTTGATCCCCGATATCATCGCCTGACGCATCGATGCACAGCGGGGATCGACGCGCTTTGACACACTTCACGTCCACGTGGCGCTGTGCAGCCCGGGTGCGGTGTGTCACCATCGGAACATGATCGCCCGCACCACCGAATCGCGCATACACCGCCGCCTGATCGATTCGCTTTACACCGAGGCGATGCTGCTGGCCGACGAGGCGCGCGGCTATTTCGATGAAGCCGGGCGGACGGAGCGCGAATCGCTCGATCCGCTGATCCGCGTCGGCTTTTCATGCGAATCGCTCAAGGTGACGACGCGGCTGATGCACGTGATCGCGTGGCTGCTGACCCAGCGTGCGGTCGATGCGGGCGAGCTCATGCCGGGCGACGCGCTGGATCCGGCGCGGCGGCTTGGCGATGCACCGCTGTTCGACGCCGATCTGGTGCGGGCCCTGCCGAAGCGCGCGCAGGCGCTGATCGCGGCGAGCGCCAACCTCCATCGCCGCGTCGGACTGCTCGACGGCGCGCAGGAACAGGGACAGTCAGCAAGTCCGGTGCAGCAGATGCATGACCGGCTCGCCATGGCGTTCTGACGTCGGCTGCCACCAGGTCGCGGGCGGATCGTACCCTTGATCCGCCGGCAAGCCGTCCGGACCGGACGCGCTTAGCCACCGATCGCGAGGCGCATCCTGGCGGCGGCATATTCCTCCGCGAGCCGGGCGACGCGATCGGCGACGCTCTCGACCTTGTCGACGACGCCGATACCCTGGCCCGAGCCCCAGATGTCGCGCCAGGCCTTGGCCTTGCTGCCGTTGCCGCCGCCGAAGTTCATCGTCTTGAGGTCGCCCGCCGGCAGATTGTCCGGATCGAGGCCCGACGCCTCGATCGAGCTGCGCAGGTAATTGCCGTGCACGCCGGTAAACAGGTTCGAATAGACGATGTCGGCCGCGCGGCTGGCGACGATCGAGTCCTTGTATTCGGGTGCGGCATTGGCTTCGCTGGTCGCGATGAAGGGTGAGCCGATATAGGCGAAGTCCGCGCCCATCGCCTGGGCGGCGAGCACCGCACCGCCCGTGGCGATCGATCCCGACAGGGCGAGCGGCCCGTCGAACCATTGGCGGATTTCCTGGATGATGGCGAAGGGCGACAGCTTGCCGGCATGGCCGCCCGCGCCCGCCGCTACCGCGATCAGGCCGTCCGCGCCCTTTTCCACCGCCTTGCGCGCGAACCGATCGTCGATGACGTCGTGCAGCGTGATGCCGCCCCAGCCGTGAACGGCGGTGTTGAGGTCCTCGCGCGCGCCCAGCGAGGTGATCACGATCGGTACCTGCCATTTGGCACAGGTTTCCAGATCCGCCTCCAGCCGATCGTTCGACCGGTGGACGATCTGGTTGACCGCGAACGGTGCCGCTGGCGCGTCGGGATGGTCGCGATTGTGCGCCGCCAGTTCTTCGGTAATCCGGTGCAGCCATTCGTCGAGCACGCCCTGCGGACGCGCGTTGAGGGCGGGGAAGGACCCGACGATCCCCGCCTTGCACTGGGCGATCACCAGATCCGGGCCGGAGATGATGAACAGCGGCGAACCGATCACGGGCAGGCGCAGGCGGTCGAAAACGGGCGGTGTCATAAGCGGCGGCATCCTCTTTCCGATAGGTTGTTTACCGAAACCGATCTGCCTGTCCAGCGAGCCCCGTCTTGCTCCGGGAAATCATTGGCGTATGACCCGCACCATACACTGTTATCCGGAGTCGTTCGATCCCATGAAGATTGCCGTTGCCGCAGCGCTCGCGCTGACTGTCTCCACGCCCGCTCTCGCCGCCGGCACCCTGCCCACGACCGTCGTACCGGTGCTCTACGACATCTCGGTGACGCCGAATGCGCAGGCGATGACCTTCACCGGCAGCGAAACCGTGCAGATCGACGTGAAGGCGGCCACGCGCACCATCACGCTCAACGCGGCGGGCCTTGCCATCTCATCGGCGACGGTGGACGGCAAGCCCGTCCGCCATACGCTGGATGCCGACAGGCAGCTTCTCACGCTGACGCTGCCCGCCGTCGCGAACGTCGGCCGCCACACCGTCGGCTTCGCCTGGAGCGGCAAGATCAACCAGTCCGCCGCCGGGCTGTTCGCGATCGACTATACGAATCAGGACGGGTCGAAGTCCCGCATGCTCGCGACCCAGTTCGAGGCGCCGGACGCGCGCCGGTTCGCGCCGATGTGGGACGAGCCGGCATTCAAGGCCAGGTTCCGGCTGAAGGCGATCGCCCCCGCGGGCCAGCTCGCGTTTTCCAACATGCCCAGCATGTCGGTCGCCAAGCAGTCCGACGGCACGCAGCTATACAGCTTTGCCGAGACGCCGGTGATGTCGAGCTACCTGCTGTACCTCGGCATGGGTGACCTGGAGCGGAAGACGGTGATGGCCGGCAAGGTCGAGATCGGCGTCATCACGCGCCGCGGCGTGGTCGATCAGGGAGATTACGCACTCGCCGAAGCGAAGCGGCTGCTGCCATATTACAACAATTACTTCGGCCAGCCTTATCCGCTGCCCAAGCTCGACATGATCGCGGGTCCCGGTTCCAGCCAGTTCTTCGGCGCGATGGAGAATTGGGGCGCGATCTTCTACTTCGAACCCGAGCTGCTGTTCGACCCCAAGCGCGCCACGGAAAGCGGCCGTCAGCGGATCTTCACCGTCGTGGCGCACGAGATGGCGCACCAATGGTTCGGCGATCTGGTCACCATGCAATGGTGGGACGATCTGTGGCTGAACGAGGGCTTCGCATCGTGGATGGAGAACAAATCCGCGGCCGACCTCAATCCCGATTGGAAGGCGCGCGCATCGGCGGTGGCATTCGACCGCGAAGGCGCGATGGGGGTCGATTCGACCGCCGCGACCCACCCGATCATCCGCAAGATCGAGACGGTCGACCAGATCGGCGAGGCGTTCGACGGCATCACCTATTCGAAGGGGCAGGCCGTGATCGGTATGCTCGAATCCACGTTGGGAGCGGACAACTTCCGTGACGGCATCCGCCGCTACATGGCCAAATATAAGTACGGCAACACGGTCACCGACCAATTGTGGTCGGAACTGTCGGCCGCGGCCGGCCAGCCGGTGGCGGAGATCGCACACGGTTTCACCCTGCAGGGCGGCGTGCCGCTCGTGACGCTCACCGCCGCGCGCTGCGTCGGCGGTTCGACCACAGCGACGATCGCGCAGGGTCGGTTCGGCATGGACGCGCCATCGAAGACGCCGCAGACCTGGCAGGTGCCGCTGGTCGTCGGAACGCTGGGCGGTGGCGATACCCGGACGATCGTCAGCGGCGCATCGACCGACGTGTCGGTGAAGGGCTGCGGCACGCTGCTGCTCAACAAGGGCAAGGGCAGCTACACCCGCGTGATGTACGATCAGGCGGGCCACGACGCGCTGGTCCGCGACTACACCCGCCTGCCGCTCGAAGACCGGCTGGGAACGCTCGCGGACGATTATGCGCTCGCTGCCGGCGGATATCAGGATCTGTCGCGCTTCTTCGCGCTGATGGGCAGGGTGGGTGTCGATGCCGATCCGCTCGAATGGTCGCTCGTGTCCGGCCGGCTCGGCTCGTTGCGCAATATCGTCCGGGGTACGCCGCTCGCTGCGCCCCTGCGCGCGCGCACCGTCGCGATTCTCGATCCGGTGCTGAAGCGCATCGGCTACACCCAGCGGAACGGCGAATCCCCCCTGGTCGGTAACCTGCGCGAAAGCCTTGTCGATCGCCTGGGCGACAATGGCGATCCCGAGGTGCTGCGGATGGCGCGCACCTATGTCGGTCAACTCGCCACCAACCCGACGGCGATCCCGCCGTCGATCCGCACGCCGATCCTGTCGACCTTCGCCGGCAACGCCACGCCGGCGGACTGGGAATTGCTGCTCAAGCTGACCCAGGCCGAAACCAATCCGGTCGCCAAGAACCGCTTCGTATCGCTGCTCGGCGCGGCGGAAGACGATGCGCTGGCGACGCGTGCGCTGGCATTGCTCAAGACCGACACGTTCACGGCCCCCCAGAAGGCGGCGCTATTGCGCGCGGTGTCGGGCGGTCATCCCGACATGGCGTTCGACTGGGCGGTCGCCAATCGCGCGCTGGTCGAAGGGTTGCTGGAAGAAAGCAACCGTTCGAGCTTCATCGTCGGGTTGGGCGCCGGCTCGGTCGATCCGGCGATGCCGGCGAAGATCAATGCCTTTGCGCAGACCCTGCCCGAAGCTTCGCGCGGTGCGGCGCGCCGGGTCGTCGCGGGTATCGCCGTGCGCAAGGCGGCGGTGGAGCGCCTGCGCCCCGCGGTGCAGACCTGGCTGGCATCGGGGCAGTAAGCGATCAGGGCAGCGAGCGCGCGGCGGCCAGCGCGCGCTCGCGCGCCTCGCGGTGCCCGATGATCTTCGCCGGATAGCTGGCGGGGCGGGCGCCGTGATCGTCCGGATCGTGGATCGCCGCGTCGGACAGTCCGGCGAGTTCGGGCACCCAGCGGCGGATGTAATCGGCCGCATCGAACTTCTCCGACTGGCTCAGCGGCGCCATGATGCGGCCGAACATATTGGCGTCGACGCCGGTGCCGGCGATCCACTGCCAGTTGACGGCATTGTTGCCGTAATCGGCATCGACCAGGCAGTCCCAGAACCAGCGTTCACCCTCGCGCCAGTCGATCAGCAGATGCTTCACCAGAAAGCTGGCCGTGATCATGCGGACGCGGTTGTGCATCCAGCCGGTCGTCCACAGCTGCCGCATGCCGGCATCGACGATGGGGTAGCCGGTGCGACCCTGCTGCCATGCGGCGAGGTCACGCTCGGCAGCCGCGCCCTTGCGCCATGGCAGCGCATCGTATTTCGGACGGCCGTTCGCCGAACCATAATCGGGCAGCGCGAGCAGGACGCCGGCGGTGAAGTCGCGCCAGGCGAGTTCGCGGAGAAAGGATGCAGCGTCGGCCGAAGAGCCGAGGGCGTGGTAGATCGTCGCCGGCGAGATCTCGCCATGATGCAGATGCGGCGACAGCCGGGACGTGCCCTCGTCCGCCGGCAGGTTCCGTCGCCGCTCATAGGCGGCGACGTCGTCCGGCCACGCCTTGGCCTTGGCAAGTGCCTCGGCCTCGCCGGGCGTCCAGTCTTCGGCGAAGGCGATGGACCAGTCCGGCTTGGTCGGGAGCAGGTGCCAATCGGCAAGGGCGTCACTCTCCGGCCAGACGTGGGGCGCGGGAATGACCTTCGGCGCCGGCAACGGAGCCGCCGGTGGCAGGCGCGGCTGAAGCGCCTTCCAGAATGACGAGAACATCCTGAACGGCGTTCCCGACCCTGTCGTGACGTCTTCGACCCGGACCAGGCGGTTGCCGTCGTGCAGGTCGATCGCAGCACCCAGCGCGTCTTCCGCCTTGCGCCACCAAGGCTCGTAACGGCGGGTCGCGTGAATGCGTTCGGCGCCGGTTTGCTTTAGCAATCGGCGCAGGATATCGACCGCGTTGCCGCGGCGCAGGATCAGGCGGCTACCCTTCGCCTTCAAGGCCTCGGCAAGCGCGCCGAGGCTGTGATGCAGCCACCAGCGCTGGGCACCGCCGATCGCCCACTGGCCGGGCGCCTCGTCGTCGAGGATATAGACGGGGATTACCGCATCGTCATGAGCGGCGGCGACGAGCGCGGGCTGGTCGTGGAGGCGCAGATCCTGGCGGAACCACAGCAGGGTCGGTCGTGTCATCGCACGATCCAAAGATCGGCGGATGGGATGGTTCCTGTTACGGCGTCGGCGGCGCCCAGCGAGTCGGTCGTCGGCGGTGGCGGCGGTGAAGGATCGCATGCCGCTGGCGAACCATGGCGTAAAGGGACTCACCGGCGAGGGCCGGTTCGATCGAGGGGAAGAAACGGGTGAAACGATTGTCGATGCTGGCAGCGCTACTGGCCGGCTGTTCGCCGTCCCAGCCGCAACCCGCCGCACCCCCGCGGCTGCCGGTGCCCATCCGCGGCGCGGACGCCATGACTTTGGTGCGCGGCGCGGCGCTCGAGACACTCGTTCGGGGAAGCGTGCAGACCCGGGAAGCCGTAAGCGGTGCGCCGCCGGTCGAGCGCTTCGCGGCAACAGGGGACGGCTACACGCTCGCCTATGAGCGCCCGGACACGACGGGACATTATCGGATCACGCCCGACCGGGTGTGCCTGCGCTTCGCAGACGAGCGGAGCATCTTCTGCCGCTTCTACCTCACCGATGCGAAGGGGAAGACATGGTTGGCGGAGGACGATCGCGATTATCCGCTGCACATCGCCGAGGTGACGATCACGCGGTGAAGCGGGCTCGCGCGATCGTCGTCGACCGCGTCCCCGAACCGGTCGCGGCACTCGCTGTGACCGCGAGGCGGTCTCACCCTCGTTCGCGAGGGAAAGACCGCCTTCGCAGCCAGGATCAGGCCAGCATCGCGGCGCCGGCGATGATCTTGTCGAGCGTGATCGGATATTCGCGGACGCGCACGCCGCTGGCGTTGTAGATCGCATTGGCGATCGCCGCGCCGACACCGCACAGGCCCAGCTCACCGACGCCCTTCGCCTTCATCGGCGACGACATCGGGTCGACCTCGTCGAGGAAGATCACCTCCTGGTGCGGAATGTCCGCATGGACCGGCACTTCGTAGCTGGCGAGATCGTGGTTGACGAAGAAGCCGAAGCGCTTGTCGACCGCGAGTTCCTCCATCAGCGCGGCGCCGACGCCCATCGTCATCGCACCGATCACCTGGCTGCGTGCCGATTTGGGATTGAGGATGCGCCCCGCAGCACACACCGCGAGCATGCGCCGGATGCGGATTTCACCGGTGTACGCATCCACGCCGACTTCGACGAAGTGCCCGGCGAAGGTCGATTGCTGTTCCTTCTTCGCCAGATCGCCGAATTCGATGCCGTCCTCCACCGACAGGCCCTGCTCGCCGGCCGCATCGGCAAGCGAGACACTGCGATTACCGGCGCGGACCTTGCCGTCGGCGAACTCCACGTCTGCGGAGTTGAAGCCGAGCTTCTGCGCAACACTCTCGCGCAGTTTCATGCAGGCCGCATAGACGCCTGCCGTCGAGCTGTTCGCGCCCCATTGGCCACCCGATCCGGCAGCGGCCGGGAAGCTGCTGTCGCCGAGCAGCACGACCACCTTGTCGAGCGGCACGCCCATCACCTCGGCCGCGGTCTGCGCGATGATCGTGTAGGTGCCGGTGCCGATGTCGGTCATGTCGGTGGCGACGGTGACGACGCCCTTCCTGTCGATCCCGACCCGCGCCGCGGACTTCATCGTGATGTTGTTGCGGAAACCGGAGGCGACCCCCATGCCGACGAGCCAGCGGCCGTCCCGGACCGCACGCGGCTTGGCGCTGCGGCGCGACCATCCGAACCGGTCGGCGCCCGTCCGCAGGCATTCGACGAGCTGACGCTGCGAAAACTTGCGCTCCGGTTTTTCGGGATCGACCTGCGTGTCGTTGACGATGCGGAACTGCACCGGGTCCATGCCCAGTCTCTCCGCCATTTCGTCCATCGCGACCTCGAGCGCCATCAGCCCCGGCGCTTCGCCAGGCGCACGCATGGCATTGCCTTCGGGTAGATCGAGCACGGCAAGTCGCATCGAGGTCAGGCGATTTGCGCCCGCATACAGAAGCTTGGTCTGCGACACCGCCGTTTCCGGTCCGCCGCCGGGCAGATCGCCCGATCCGCTTTCGTGCGCGATCGCGACGAGCCTGCCGTCCTTGCCCGCGCCCAGACGGATCCTTTGACGCGTGGCGGGGCGGTGCGTGGCGTTGTTGATCATCAGCGGTCGCTGGAACGTCACCTTGACCGGGCGTCCGGCCTGCCTGGCGCCGAGCGCGGCGAGGATGGCGTCCGCCCGCACGAACAGCTTTCCGCCGAAACCGCCGCCGATATAGGGCGAGATGAGCCGGACATTGTCCTTTGGAATGCTGAGCGTTTTGGCGACATCGCCCTTGCCCCAGGCGATCATCTGGTTCGACGTCCACAAGGTGAGCTTGTCGCCATCCCAGCGTGCCATGCTGGCATGCGGCTCCATCATCGCATGGCTCTGGTCGGGCGTTTCGTACAAAGCGTCGAGCTTGACCGGGGCGGCGGCGAAGGCCTTTTCGAAATTGCCGACGCGATCGACGGGCGGCGCCGAGCTGCCTTCGCCGCTGCTGTCGCCCTTGAGTGGTGCGGTCTTCAGCGCGGTGTCGAGATCGAAGCGACCTTTTTCGCGCGCGTAATCGACGCGGATCAACGCGGCGGCGGCGCGTGCCTGTTCGAACGTCTCCGCCACCACCAGTGCGATCGCCTGGTGATAATGATCGACCTGCGGCCCGCCGAGCAGCTTCGCGGTGTTGAAGTCGCCCTTGGTCAGCGGGCCGGCGGTGTCGGCGGTGACGATCGTCAACACGCCCGGAGCCGCCTTTGCGGCGCTCAGGTCCATGCCGGCGATGCGGCCCTTGGCGATGCCCGCGCCGACGACATAGCCGTAGGCGGGGTCGGCGACGACGTCATGACGCTCATAGGCGTAGGGCGCGGTGCCGGTCGTCTTGAACTTGCCGTCGATCCGGTCCGTCGGCTTGCCGATGACCTTCAGCTGGTCGATGGGATTGGTGCCCGCAGGCGTGTCGAACTTCATGCGGCATTCCCACTCTTGGCTTCGGCCATCACCGCGGCGAGCGTACGCTCTACCAGGGGGACCTTGAAGGCATTGTCCTGCGTCGGTCGGGCGCCGGCCAGCAGCCGGGCGCTGACCGCTTTCGCGCCCTGCGGCAGCGCGGCTTCCGCCGCTTCTACCCGCCATGGTTTGGGCGCGATCCCGCCGATGGCGACATGGCCGCTGCCGTCCGGCTTCAGGATCGCGGCGACCGAAACCAGCGCATAGGCATAGGAGGCACGATCGCGCACCTTGTGGTAGATGTGCGTGCCACCGACCGGCTTCGGCAGCGTCACCGCCGTGATCAGCTCGCCCGGTTGCAGGTTCGTTTCGATGTGCGGGGTGTCGCCCCACAACCGATGGAAGTCGGCGATCGGGATGCGCCGGGTCTGGCCCGACGGCTGCACCGTCTCCACGCTCGCGTCGAGCACGCGCATCGCGACCGCCATGTCGCCGGGGTAGGTGGCGATGCAGGCGCTGCTGGTGCCGATGATGCCCAGCTGCCGGCTGTAGCCGCCGATCGCCGCGCAGCCCGAACCGGGCTTGCGCTTGTTGCACGGCTGATTGGTGTCATAGAAATACGGGCATCTCGTGCGCTGGAGCAGATTGCCCGCCGTGGTCGCCTTGTTGCGCAGCTGGCCGCTCGCACCGGCGACGATCGCACGGCTGAGCACGCCATAGTCGCGGCGGACGCGCGCATCGCTGGCAAGATCGGTGTTGCGGACCAGCGCGCCGATGCGCAGCCCGCCCTCCGGCGTCGCTTCGATCCGGTCGAGCTTCAGGGGGTTGACGTCGACGAGGTGGACCGGCGTTTCGATCTGCAGCTTCATCAGGTCGAGCAGGTTGGTGCCGCCCGCGATGAACTTCGCGCCGGGCCGCGCCGCGACGGCCTGGGCGGCCGCGGCCGGTGTGTCGGCACGTTCGTAGGTGAAGGCCTTCATGCCCTGGTTCCCGCCACTTCGGTCATCGCTTCGATGATGTTGGAATAAGCGCCGCAACGGCAGATGTTGCCGCTCATCCGCTCGCGCATTTCGGCCGCGGTCGCGGACGGCTGCCCGACGATGTCGGCCTGGACATGGCTGGGCACGCCACGCTTGATCTCGTCGAGAACCGCGACCGCCGAGCAGATCTGGCCGGGCGTGCAATAGCCGCACTGATAACCGTCGTGCTTGATGAAAGCGGCCTGCATCGGATGCAGATCGTCGGGCTTGCCCAGCCCCT
>CAYQPM010000036.1:0-18288 GCA_964419295.1 uncultured Stakelama sp.
TGCGCTAGGCGGCGGGCATGACGACGGGTGGACGCACAGTGGCGCTGATCGTGGCGGCGGGCAGCGGCTCGCGCGCCGGTGGCGCGATCCCCAAGCAATTCGTCGCGATCGCCGGCAAGCCGATGATCGCGCATGCCTATGCGGCGTTCGCGGCACACCCGCGGATCGACGATGTGGTCGTGATGATCGCCGATGGCGCGCAGGCGCTGGCTTTCGCTGCGCTGGGCAATGTCCGGATGGTGGTGGGCGGTGCGACCCGGCGTGAAACGGTCGCGCTCGGGCTGGCCGCGATCGACGCCGAACGCGTGCTGGTGCACGACGCCGCCCGGCCCTTTGTACCGGCCGCGGTAATCGACCGGGTGCTCGATGCGCTGGACGGTCCGGGCGGGGTGGACGGTGCGGTCGGGGCGATGCCGGTGCTCGCCGTCGCCGATACACTGGTGCGCGACGGTCGGGTCGTGCCGCGCGACGGACTGTCGCGGGTGCAGACGCCGCAGGCGTTCGATCTCGCGACCTTGCGGCGCGCGCATGCGGACTGGCCGGATGGCGAAGAGGCGACCGACGATGCGCAGATGGTGCGCCGGCTTGGCGGGAGCATCGCTTTGGTGCAGGGCGATGTCATGCTCGATAAAGTCACGCATCCAGAGGATTTTGCCACCGCCGACGCGCGGGTTGCATGGGAGACGCGCAGTGCGTCCGGCTTCGACGTCCATCGCCTGGAGGCGGGCGAGGAATTGTGGCTGGGCGGCGTGCTGATCCCGCATGACAAGGGACTGTCGGGGCACAGCGATGCCGATGTCGCACTGCATGCGCTGACCGACGCCTTGCTCGGCACGATCGCGGCCGGCGATATCGGGACGCACTTCCCGCCCAGCGACCCGCAATGGAAGGGGGCGGACTCCGCGCGCTTCCTGCAACACGCCGCGACGTTGATCGCCGACAAGGGCGGCAGGATCGACTTCATCGACCTGACGCTGATCTGTGAGGCCCCGAAGATCGGGCCGCACCGCGAAGCAATGCGCGCGCGAATCGGCGCGTTGCTCGGGCTGGGCGAGGATCGGGTGAGCATCAAGGCGACCACGACCGAACGGCTGGGCTTCACCGGTCGCGGCGAAGGCATCGCCGCCCAGGCGCTCGCCACCGTGAGTCTGCCGCGATGAGGGCGCTGATCGCCGCGGTCGCCCTGCTGTCGGCCTCGGCCGCCGACGCGCAGTCGCGCTGCATCACCACGCCGGAGGCGGAGGCGATGACGCTCGTCGCTCTCCCCGACATCATCCAGCAGACCGGGATCATCTGCACCGCGCGGCTCCCGGCGACCAGCCTGCTGCGACGCACGGACAGCGAGTTCCTCGACCGCTATCGCAGCGCCGCCGACCACGCCTGGCCGAACGCGCGCGCCGCGATCGTCAAGCTGTCCGACCCGATGATCGATTCGCTGCTCCAGTCGGAGTTCGCTCGGCCGCTGCTGACCGCAGCGCTCGCGCCGGTCTTGGTCGGGCGGATCAACCCGGCGGATTGCGCCACCATCGACCGCTTCGTCACCCAACTCGCGCCCCTGCCCCCCGCGAACACCGCAGGAGTGATCGTCACGACGCTGCGCTACTTCAAGGCGGAAAAGGCGAAGGGCAAGGCGATCAACGTGCCGGACCTGCCGCTATGTGCGGAAGGGACGCGCTGATGGACACTTTGTTGCCCCCCGAACTGCTGGCCGCGGCCGCGCGCGTGGTCGAGGCGAACCGCGCGGCGGGGCGCACGGTCGCGCTCGCGGAAAGCTGCACCGGCGGCCTCGTCGCGGCGGCGATCACCGAGATCCCCGGATCCTCGGACGTGTTCGGCGCCGGCTTCGTCACCTATTCGAACGACGCCAAGATGAAGCTGCTGAAGGTCAATTCCGACGTGCTGGAAACCTTCGGCGCCGTGTCGATCGCGGTGGCGTGGAGCATGGCGCAAGGTGCGCTCGTCAACAGTGGCGCCGACGTCGCGGTCGCGATCACCGGGATCGCCGGGCCGGGTGGCGGATCGGCGAAGAAGCCGGTGGGCACGGTGGTCTTCGCCCGCGCCGCGAAGGGTGGCGATCCCGCCGACGTCCACGCCGATCGCAAGGAGTTCGGCGACCTCGGCCGCGGCGGCATCCGGCTTCAGGCGGCGCTGGTCGCGCTCGAACTGCTGCTGCCGTAAAGGACGCGGGCGCGATCCTCGAAGGCGCCGATCATCTTGCGCAGCGCGACGCCGAACACCTGCCCCGCGAGCATTTCGAACATCCGGTTCTTGAACTGGAAATCGACGGTGAAATCGACCGCGCAGCCAGCCTGTTCGGGGCGGAAACGCCAGTCGTTGTGCAGGTACTTCAACGGCCCGTCGATATATTCGACGTGCACGCTGTCGGGGCGCACCTTCTCGACCTTCGACGTAAAGGTCTCGCGCAGGCCCTTGAATCCGACGATCATGTCGGCAAGCGTCGCCGTTTCGCTGTCCTGGCGCACGCGCATCGCGGTCACCCAGGGCAGGAACTCGGGGTAGCGCTTCACGTCGGCGACCATGTCGAACATCTGCTCCGGCGTGTAGGGCAGATGCCGCGTTTCCGAATGCTTAGGCACGGATGTCCTGCACCTTGGCTGCCAGCTTCGCCTCACGGTTGGCGCGCATCTTCGCGAAGTCGTCGCCCGCATGATAGCTCGACCGCGTGAGCGGCGACGACGCGACCAGCAGGAACCCCTTGGCCCGCGCGATCGCGGCATAGCTGTCGAACGCCTTGGGCGTCACGAATTCCTCGACCCTCGCGTGGCGCGGCGTCGGCTGGAGATACTGGCCCATGGTCAGGAAATCGATGTCGGCGGAGCGCATGTCGTCCATCACCTGATGCACTTCGAGCCGCTGTTCGCCCAGGCCGAGCATCACGCCCGACTTGGTGAAGATCGACGGGTCGAGCTTCTTGACGCTCTCCAGCAGGCGGATCGAGGCATAATAGCGCGCGCCGGGGCGGATCGTCGGGTACAGCCGCGGCACGGTTTCCAGATTGTGGTTGTAGACGTCCGGCCGCGCCGCGACGATCGCCTCGACCGCGGCCTCGTGCTTGTTGCGGAAGTCGGGCGTCAGGATCTCGATCGTGGTGCGCGGGTTCGATCGGCGGATCGCCTCGATCACCTTCACGAACTGCTTCGCGCCGCCATCCGGCAGGTCGTCGCGGTCGACCGAGGTGACCACGATATGCTCCAGCCCCATCTGCGCCGCGGCGTCGGCGACGTTGTTCGGCTCCATCGGATCGACCGCGCGAGGCATGCCGGTCTTGACGTTGCAGAAGGCGCAGGCGCGGGTGCAGGTGTCGCCGAGGATCATCACCGTCGCATGTTTCTTCGACCAGCATTCGCCGATGTTCGGGCACGCCGCCTCTTCGCACACGGTGGTGAGGCTCTTCGATCGCATCAGCTCGCGCGTCGCGGCGAAGCCGGCGCTGGTCGGCGCCTTCACGCGGATCCAGTCGGGCTTGCGCAGGCGTTCGGAACCGGGCTGCGAGGATTTGGCGAGCGGCGTCATCTCGTTCATGGGCGCGAGATAGCGATCTTGGCAGGGGTGAACAACCGTCACGCGTTTGTGACGTTGCTTTGCCGGTGCGTATGATACGGCACCCACCCGTGCACGGCGCGTTCTGCCCGCCCAAACGGACCTGAGACGCAATGGAGGACCAATGACCGACTTTTCCGACATGGTGGACGGCTATCACCGCTTTCGGCAGACCGGCTGGGCGCAACAGCGCGAGCGGTGGGACGAACTGAAGGATGGCCAGAGCCCCAAGGTGATGGTGCTCGCCTGTTCGGACAGCCGCGTCGATCCCACCCAGATCTTCGACACCTCGCCGGGCGAGATCTTCGTCGTCCGCAACGTCGCCGCGCTCGCTCCGCCCTATGAGGTCGGTGGCGGCTATCACGGCGTGTCGGCGGCACTGGAGTTCGCGGTTACGCAGCTCGAGGTGCCGGAGGTCGTCGTCATGGGCCATGCCTCGTGCGGTGGCTGCAACGCGGCGCTGACGCACGGGTTCAAGGATGCCAAGGCCGGCGAGGGCAAATTCATCGCCGACTGGGTCGGGATGCTCGACGCCGGTCGCGAGCGGGTCATCGCCAAATTCGGCGAAGGCACCGAGGCCAAGCGCGAGATGGAGCATGAGGCGGTGCGCGTGAGCATCGCCAACCTGCGCACCTTCCCGTTCATCGCCAAGCGCGAAGCGCAGGGAACGCTCAAGCTGCGCGGCGCCTATTTCGCCATCGCCGACGGCGTGCTGCACGTGATGGACGACGACGGGGTCTTCGCGCCGGCCTGACCGGGGGTTGCAGCGCCTGAACGCCAGCTTCCCCGATCCGTTCGGGGCGGCTAGCCGCAAGGTGCTGCGCCGCTACAGCATCAGCGCGTAGATATAATCGTCGCAAAGCGCCCGCCCGACCTGATACTGTCGACGGCCCGCCACGACGAAACCCTGGCGTTCGTAGAAGGTGCGGGCGCGCACGTTCGTGCCGAGCACCCCGAGCAGCAGGCGGTCCTTGCCCAGCCCGCGCGCATCGTCGATCGCCCGCCTCATCAACGCCTTGCCCAGGCCGGTCCCCTGCGCGAGCGGCAGGGTATAGATGCGGCGCAATTTGGTGTCGCCTGCCCCGGTCTCGATCGGAAAATCCGGTGCCGTGATCAACGTATAGCCGACCGGCGCGCCACCTTCGGGGTGCTCGGCAAGCGTCACGATGCTGTCAGGGTTCGCGCTCCAGGCGGCGAACTTGGCCGCCGAGCTGTTCCTGCCGACGTGCTCGACGATATCCGCGCCGTCGAGGATGCCGGCGAAGGTGCTGAGAAAGCTCGCCCCCGCAACCAGCGCGACCGCGGGCGCGTCCTCTGGGGACGCGCGCCGCAGCCGCCAGTCGGTCATCAGCCGACGATCTCTTCGGGCGAGAAGAAATAGGCGATTTCGGTCTCGGCGTTCTCATCCGAATCCGAACCATGGACGGTGTTCGCCTCGATCGATTCGGCGAGTTCCTTGCGGATCGTGCCCGGCTCGGCATTCGCGGGATTGGTGGCGCCCATGATGTCGCGGTTGCGCTGCATCGCGTTCTCGCCCTCGAGCACCTGCACGACGACCGGTCCGGAGATCATGAATTCGACCAGGTCGTTGAAGAACGGACGCGCGCGATGAACGTCGTAGAAGCCTTCGGCCTGCTCGCGGGTCATCTGGATACGCTTGGACGCAACGACGCGAAGGCCGGCCTCTTCCAGCATCTTGGTGACCGCACCGGTCAGGTTGCGGCGGGTGGCATCCGGCTTGATGATCGAAAAGGTACGGTTCGCGGCCATGATGGTCACGGGCTCCTGTCTATGGGTCGGGGATGAAGTGGCGCCGCCCTAGTCGGGGGTGCTGCCGTTTGCAACCGCTCCGGTCGCCGCGCGGGGCCGCGCCCATGTCGGCGCGGCACGCGGTTGCGCCCAAAATTCGCGGTCATGCCGCACTCGCTCCGGCATCCACCGTTTCGCAGGAGCGCAAGCCTCCGCCATGCGGAACCGTGTAACCCGGAACAAGTCCGCGGTTATATTCTTCGAACAGCTTCGGGGTTACCGAGCCGTGGCGGCAACGTCGAAACGTCGCAGGCACCTCCAACCGGCCGAGCGCGCAGGTTCCCACAAGCCCCGCGCACCGCCAGGCGCGGGTTGCGATCCGGCCTAGGCAGCCTGTTCCCAGCGTCCGGCGTCATTCTGTTTCCAATAGCGGCGCGCAACGCCTTCGCGTGACCCGAGCGCGCGCCAGGCGTCGCGGGCGGCGCGGATATGGTCGTCCTCGAAAAAGTGAAATGCGCGATCGAAATCGAGCGCCTCGTCGCGCCACGTCCCGTCGACCAGAGCGATCTGGCGCGCGCCATTGGCCGCATTGACGTCGGCGGCGAGCAGGATCGGCTGCACGCTATCGGTGGCGGTGCCGATTTGCGCATGCGGCAGGAAACTGTCGGCGCGATAGGTCCATAACAGCCGGTCGATCGCATCGCGCTGCTCGTCGCTGGCGCTGACGATCAGCAAACGCGCGCCGCTTTCCACCACCTTTGCGGCGATCTGCGGCAGTGCGCGATCCAGCGGGGTGGCGGTGAGATGGTAGAAGTCGACCTGCATGGTCGTCTGGTAGCCTGCCCCGCCGGTCCGCTCCAGTGCTCCCGTCAGCGGGGACACCGGAGCGAACGACCGCGCCCGCGCGCGGGCCCGTCAGCCTTCGAAATGATCCGCGATCACCCGATCGAGCAGCTTGACGCCATAACCCGTCGCGCCCTTGTCATAGGTCGCGCCCGGCTTGTCGCTCCACACCATGCCGGCGATGTCCAGATGCGCCCAATGCACGCCATCGTCGACGAAGCGCTGGATGAACTGCGCCGCCGTGATCGACCCGGCGCCGCGCGGCCCGACGTTCTTCATGTCGGCGATCGGGCTGTCGATCAGCTTGTCGTAGGTATCCGAAAGCGGAAAGCGCCACAGCTTGTCACCGGTAGCAAGGCCCGCCGCCAGCAGCTTGTCGGCCAGACCGTCATCGTTCGAGAACAGGCCGCCGTATCCGTTGCCCAGGCTGACGATCATCGCACCGGTCAGCGTCGCCAGATCGATGATCGTCTTCGGCCGGAAGGTCGCCTGGGTCCAGGTGATCGCGTCCGCCAGCACCAGCCGGCCCTCGGCGTCCGTGTTGAGAATTTCGATCGTCTGCCCGGACATCGACGTCACGACGTCACCCGGCCGCTGGGCGTTGGCGTCGGGCATGTTCTCGACCAGTCCCATCACGCCCACGACGTTCGCCTTGGCCTTGCGCGAGGCGAGCGCCTTCATCGCGCCGGCGACCGCGCCGGCACCGCCCATGTCCCACTTCATGTCCTCCATGCCGGGCCCGGGCTTCAGGGAAATGCCGCCGCTGTCGAACGTCACGCCCTTGCCGACCAGCGCCACGGTCGGATCGCCCTCGCCCGCGCCGTTCCACCGCAACGCGAGCAGCCGCGCCTCGCGGACAGAACCCTGGCTCACCCCGAGCAGGGCGCCCATCCCGTGCCGCGCCATCTCCGCCTCGTCGACCACGATGATCTCCAGCCCCAGCCCGTCGACGTCCTTGCGGACCTGTTCGACGAAGGTTTCCGGGTAGAGGATGTTCGGCGGTGCCGCGACGAGGTTCCGGGTGAGCTCGAGACCCCCGGTCACCGCATCGGCCGATACCCAGGCCGCATCCGTCCCCTCGGGTGCACCCGCGATCGTCAGCGTGGCGAGCGTCGGCTTCTGCTTTTCGGGCAGCTTGGTGCGATACTGATCGAACCGCCACGCGCGCTGGGCGGCGGCGGCGGCGAAACGCGCGACCGCCTTCGGCGTGGCGCTTGCCGCCGCCAGATCGGCGGTCACCTCCGTCGCGCCCGATGTCAGCAGCCGGGCAACGATCGCGCCGCCCGCCTTCTCCCAATCGGCCTCGCTGCCCGCGCCGACGCCGACCAGCAGGATATGGCGTGTCGCGCCGTTCTCGCCGGCGAACAGTTCGACGATCGCACCGGCTTCACCGTCGAAGCGCGCGGCCTTCGCGGCGGCGGTGGCGAGCGCCTGATGCCCCTCCCCCACGCCCGGCCATGCAGCGCGGCCGGCGAGGTCCTTTTCAACCGGCAGCGCGAGGATCGCGGCGTCGGTGGAAGCGGCGGGCGAAAAGGCGATCTTCATGAACGAGAACTTCCTGGGACTGAAAACAGGGACATGATCTAGGAGCGCCGGCGGCGAAGCACAACGATTGCAGCGCCGCGCGGGTGATGCGATAGGCATTCGCAGTGAGGCGCCGTCCAGGGCGGTGCCGCTCGCGCCAAAAGGGTAGTCCGGATCATCGTGTTGCGTTTCGACCTTCTGGCCGGTTGTGCCCTTGCCGCCGCCTTGTATGCGGCGCCTGTCGCTGCCGCCGCGCCGTCGGCGCCTGGTATCGCGCTACAGGATTTGCAGAACCGTCCCGTCGCGCCGCCGCCGGCGACCGATCCTGCGATTGGGACACCCGCGGGCGACGATCAGGTGCAGTTCAGCGCCGGCAGTCTCGAATATGATACCAATTCCGACGTCGTCACCGCCTTGCAGGAAGTGCGCATGTTCCGGCAGGGCGACCGGCTGCGCGCCGACAAGGTCGTGTGGAACCGCAAGACCGGGCAGGTGGTGGCGACCGGCAACATCGCGGTCACCAACCCGCAGGGCGATGTCGCTTACGGCGATTCGATCGAGCTGACGGATTCGCTGAAGGACGGCATGGTCCGGAACATGCTCGTCGTGCTCGAACAGGGCGGACGGATGGCGGCGGAGCGCGGTACGCGCTTCGCGGACGGCACGATGCAACTCGACAAGGCGGCCTATACGCCTTGCGCCGTCCAGACTTCGGCGGGCTGCCCCAAGGAACCGTCGTGGAAGATCACCGCGATCCGGATCACCTATCGCCCGGATCGCGAGCGGGTGTACTTCGGCGGGGGCCAGTTCCACCTGTTCGGCTTACCTGCGCTGCCGCTGCCGAAATTCTCGATGCCGATCGGCGGCAGTTCCGAAAGCGGCTTCCTGGCACCCGACGCGCAGTTCGATCGCGTCAACGGGCTGGAACTGGTCGCGCCTTATTATTTCCGGCTTGCGCCGAACAAGGGGCTGATCCTCACGCCGCACGTGTTCAGCAGCGTGCTGCCGATGATGCAGGTACAATATGAGGCATTGGGCGATCACGGCGCATTCCGCGTCACCGCCTATGGCACCGAAAGCCGGCGCAGCGACGATCTCAACACCAGCACGCCGGTCGACACCGAACGCGCGTTCCGCGGCTATATCGACGGCGTCGCCCGCTATCAGCTATCGCCATATTGGAGCGTCAGCGGCTCGGCGCGGATCGCGAGCGACCGGACCTTCCTGCGGCGCTACGACATCTCGCGCGACGACCGGCTGCGCACGACCGCCGCGCTGGAGCGGATCGATCCCAACACCTATTTCGCCCTGACCGGCTGGTACGTGCAGACGCTGCGCGTCAACGATCCGCAGGGCAACCAGCCGATCGCATTGCCCGAACTCGACTTCCGCAAGCGGATCGACCTCGGCGGCGGCAAGCTGCAGTTGCAGGCAAATACGCTGGCGATCACCCGCACGGCCGGACAGGATACGCAGCGCGCTTTCGTCGCCGGACAATGGGACCTGCGTAAGCTGACGAACTGGGGGCAGGAGGTGACGTTCACCGCCTATGCCCGCGCCGACGCCTACAATACGCATGATTCGCAACTGACCACCGTGACGAGCTATCGCGGCCTCGAGGGGTTTCAGGGTCGCGCGATCGGCGCGGTGGCGGTGGACGTGAAATGGCCGTTCGTCGGCGAATTCCTCGGCGGCACCCAGCGCCTCACGCCGCGCCTCCAGCTCGTCGCCGCGCCCAGGGTCGCCAATCTCGACGTGCCGAACGAGGATGCGCGGGCGGTGGACCTCGA
The DNA here is from genome assembly GCA_964419295.1 of uncultured Stakelama sp. Taxonomy (GTDB): domain Bacteria; phylum Pseudomonadota; class Alphaproteobacteria; order Sphingomonadales; family Sphingomonadaceae; genus Sphingomonas. The sequence continues at coordinate 9,468 of CAYQPM010000036.1, forward strand.
GGATTCGAACCTGTTCGCGCTCAACCGCTTCGCCGGCTACGACCGGTTCGAGGACAGCAGTCGAGCGACCTATGGCGCCGAATGGGCCTTCGCCCTGCCCGGCATCACCTTCGACACCGTGATCGGCCAGAGCTACCGCCTGTCGACCCGCCCGGCCATTTTGCCGAGCGGCACCGGGCTGAGCGATCGTTTCTCCGACTTTGTCGGCCGCTCCACCCTGCGCATCCGCGACTTCGTCGCGATTACTCATCGATACCGGCTCGACAAGGACGGTTTCGCCGTGCGCCGGAACGAGGTGGATGCGACGATCGGATCGCGCACCACCTACGTCCTCGCCGGATATCTGCGGCTCAACCGCAACATCGTCCCCGCGATCGAAGATTTGCAGGATCGCGAAGAGGCGCGGCTGGCGGGGCGCATCCAGTTCGCCCGCTTCTGGTCGATATTCGGATCGACGGTGATCGACCTGACCGACCGCAGCGAAGACCCGCTGTCGCTCGCCGATGGCTTCGATCCGATCCGCCACCGGCTCGGCGTTCAATATGAAGACGATTGTCTGCGGCTCGGGGCGACCTGGCGGCGGGATTATCAGGACACCGGCGACGCGCGCTCGGGCAACAGCTTCCTGTTGACGCTGGCGTTGACCAACCTCGGCCGCTAAGCCCAAGTTCAGCTGGATCGGGGCAGAGCCGGATCACGGGGCCGCATCGCGCATGCGGCCGAGCTTTTGGGGTGACGAACACACGTGACGCAGAATAATCGACACACGGCCCGCTTCGGCCGCATCCTGGGTGCCCGTGGCTGGGCCGGTCGCGGCGCGGCGTGGCTGACGCTCGCCGCCATCGGTGCCGGCGCGGTCGCGCAGACGGTGCCTGACCAGCAGGTGCCCGACACGAGCCTGAATATTCCCGCCAATTTGCAGATTTTCGGCAAGCTGGACCCCAATGTCCGCAAGCCGACGGCGATCGTCAACAATACGGTGATCACCGGCACCGATGTCGATCAGCGACTGGCGCTGACCGTCTTCAACAATGGTGGTCGCGGGCCGGACCCGGCGCAGGTCGATGAGTTCAAGCTCCAGATCCTGCGCCAGCTGATCGACGAGACGTTGCAGATCCAAGAGGCGAAGAGCGCCGAGATCACGGTCACTGGCGCCGAGCTGGACCAGAGCGAAGCGGGGCTCGCCAAGCGGTTCAACATGACGGTGCCGCAGCTGCGGGTCGCTCTGCGCAAGGCGGGATCGTCCGAGCGGTCGCTGCGCCGCGCGATCGAGGGCGAGCTGGCGTGGAGCCGCTATCTGCGGCGCAAGGTCGAGCCGTTCGTAAACGTCGGTGACGAAGAGGTCGCCGCCATCCAGAAGCGGATCGAGGCGTCGCGCGGCACCGAGGAATACAATCTGCGCGAAATCTACCTGAGCGCCAACGACGCCAACCGCGCCGAGGTGTTCGCCAAGGCCAAGCAGATCATCGCGGAGATCCAGAAGGCGCAGCAGCCGTTCGAGCTGTTCGCGCGCAATTTCTCCGAAGCCTCCACCCGCGCGGTCGGTGGCGATCTCGGCTGGATCCGGCTGGCGACCCTGCCCCAGCCGCTCGCCGAGGCCGCACAGCAGATGCAGGAAGGCCAGGTCGCGGGACCGATCGCGACGCCGGGCGGCTTTTCGATCCTCTACCTGACCGACAAGCGCACGATCGGCGCCGCCGATCCGCGCGACGCGAAGCTTAGCCTCAAGCAGCTGACCGTGTCCTTCCCGCCCGGCACGACGCAGGCGCAGGCGCAGGTCCGTGCCGCCACATTCGCCAAGACGGTGCAGTCCATCCAGGGTTGCGGCACCGTCGCCAAGGTGGCCGCGACGATCAACGCGGAGGTCGTCGACAATGACTCGATCCGCATCCGCGACCTGCCGGTGCAGTTGCAGAAGATCATGGTGAACCTGCAGGTCGGTCAGGCGACGCCGCCGTTCGGTTCGCCGACTGAAGGCGTGCGCGCGCTGGTGCTGTGCGGGCGCGACGACGCTCAGCAATCCTCGGTGCCCGGCGCCGCCCAGATCCAGGGCCAGCTGGAGCAGCAGCGCGTCAACCTGCGCGCGCAAAGCAAGCTGCGCGATCTGCGTCGCGACGCGGTGATCGAGTATCGCTGAGATGGCCGCCGCTCCCCTCGTGATCGCGATGGGCGATCCCGCGGGGATCGGACCTGAAATCATCGCCAAGAGTTGGGCGGTGCGGACGCTGCGCAGCCTGCCGCCGTTCGCGATGGTCGGCGATCCCGCAGCGGTGACGCGGGTGTGGAGCGGACCGGTCGAAGCGATCACTGCTCTCGACCAGGCGGTGGCGGTGTTCGACCGCGCGCTGCCGGTGCTGCCGGTCGCGCCATCGGGATCCGTCACCCCCGGCGTTCCGGCGACCGAGGGGGCGCTCGGCGCCCTGAGCGCACTGGAGCGTGCCATCGCCGCGGTGCGCGAGAACGAGGCCCGCGCACTGGTGACGGGGCCGGTATCCAAGGCGCAATTGTACGCGATCGGCTTCGACCATCCCGGCCAGACCGAGTTCGTCGCCGACCGCTGCGGCGTGGCGGCTGACGATGCCGTGATGATGCTCGCCGGCCCGTCGTTGCGGGTCGTGCCGATCACCGCGCACGTACCGTTGGCGGACGTGTCGTCCCTGTTGTCGATCGACCTGATCGTGGCGAAGGGGCGGGCGACGGCCGCCGGCCTGATCCGCGACTTCGGTATCGCCAACCCGCGACTGTCATTCGCGGGTTTCAATCCGCACGCCGGCGAGAGCGGCACGATCGGGCGTGAGGAGATCGACCTTCTCGCGCCGGCGATCGCCCGATTGCGGGCCGAGGGCATCGACGCGACCGGCCCCTTCGCCGCGGATACGCTGTTTCATGCGCCGGCCCGCGCTCGCTACGACGCGGTGCTGTGCTGCTATCACGATCAGGCGCTGGTGCCGATCAAGACCCTGCACTTCGACGAAGGCGTCAACATCACGCTGGGCCTGCCGATCGTGCGCACATCACCGGACCACGGTACGGCATTCGGGATCGCCGGCCAGGATCAGGCGCATCCGGGCGCGATGATCGCGGCGATCGCCATGGCCGGACAGGCGGCTGGCCGGCGCGCGCGCGCATGAGTGAGGGAGCGACGGGCGGCAAGCTGCCGCCCCTGCGCGAGGTGATCGCGAAATACGGCCTCAATGCCAGCAAGGCCTTGGGGCAGAATTTCCTGTTCGACGGACAGCTGCTGGCGCGGATCGCCGCGGTGCCGGGCGATCTGGCCGGTGCCGAAGTGCTGGAGATCGGGCCCGGACCGGGCGGGCTGACGCGCGCGTTGCTGGCGGCGGGTGCGCAGGTGACCGCCATCGAGCGCGACCGGCGTTGCATCCCGGCGCTGGCGGAACTCGGCGAGGCATATCCCGGCAAGCTGAAGGTCATCGAAGGCGACGCGCTGGAGGTGGATGCCCCGGCATTGTTCGCGGGTCGCCCGCATATCGTGTCGAACCTGCCGTACAACGTCGGCACCGCCTTGCTGGTCGGCTGGCTGACGGCGGCATGGCAGCCATGGTGGCAGTCGCTGACGCTGATGTTTCAGAAGGAAGTCGCGGAGCGGATCGTCGCTTCGGCCGGCGACGACGCTTATGGGCGGCTGGCGGTGCTGAGCCAATGGCGATCGACTGCGCGTATCGCCATGCCCGTGCATCGATCCGCGTTCACCCCGCCGCCCAAGGTGATGTCCGCGGTGGTGCACATCGTGCCTGCGGAGCCGCCCGCCGATGTCGAGGTAAAGGTGCTGGAGCGGATGACCGCCGCCGCCTTCGGACAGCGGCGCAAGATGCTGCGGCAGAGCCTGAAAGGCGTGCCCGGTGCGATCGACGCGCTGGAGCGGATCGGCATCGAGGCGACGCGTCGCGCCGAGACGATCAGCGTGGCGGAGTTCGTCGCGCTGACCCGGGCGGTCGAACACGGGACGTCGTGAAGGACGCCCCGGCGCCCTTCACGCCCGGTCCCGCGATTATTCCTTTACCGCATCGGCTTTCGGTGCGACCTGCGCGGTCGTGATCGGCGGGCCCTTGGCGATCACGGCGGCAAGTTCGTTCGCCGCGACGCATCCCGCCTTGCACAGGGTCCGGATCTTGGCGAGATTCTCCTTCGCGACCGACACGGCACCCTTCGCGACCAGGGCCTCGCCCTGCCCCTGAAGCGCGGCGACGTCGTTGGGCTCCAGCGCCAAAGCCTCGCGGTACAGGCGGATCGCCTTGCCCGGAAGCGCGCGCGTCTCCGCAACCTGCGCGAGGACGACGAACGCCTGACGGTTGCGCGGATCGACGGCGACGGCTGTTTCGAGCAGATCGGTCGCACCGTCCAGATTGCCGGCCGCCTTGGCCGCGCGACCTTCGGCGAGGAGTTGCAGCGAGCGCGCGTCGATCTGATCGTCCGGTCGCTGGCCGCTGAGCGATGTGGAGACGCAGACCAAGGTCAGCGCTGCGGCGATGGCGACGGACGTAACGCGCATGAAGGTCTCCACTAGGGGCATGGCCGGCGAGATTAGCAGGGGCGGATCAGCCGCGCGACAAAAAAGCCGTCGGTGCCATCGCTTGCGGGATCGAGGCGGAAGCCCTGTCCACGGGCGCTCCCAGCCGGCAGGTCCGGCTGCTCGGCCGACCAGTCGGGATGGGTGTCGAGAAAGGCGTCGACCCGGTCCGCCCCTTCGGCGTCGAGCAAGGAACACACGATGTAGACGAGCGCCCCGCCCGGCCGGACCAGCGGAGCGCCGACGTCAAGGACATGGCGCTGCTGATCGGCGAACCGGGCGAGTCGATCGGGTGTCAGGCGCCAACGCGCCTCGGGATTGCGCCGCCAGGTGCCGGTTCCCGAACAGGGTGCGTCGATCAGCACGCAATCCGCCCGCCCGGCCCAATCCTCCAGCGCCACCGCCTCGCGGTGGGGATCGAGCAAGCGCGTTTCGACGATCGTGACGCCCGCGCGATTGGCGCGCGGCATCAGGCGCGACAGCCGTCCGCGATCGACGTCGGTCGCCAGGATGTGTCCTTCGTTCCGCATCGCCGCAGCCAGCGCGAGTGTCTTGCCGCCGCCACCGGCGCAGAGATCGACCAACGACTGGCCGGGCTGGGCACGAGCGGCGAGGCTGACGATCTGGCTGCCGGCATCCTGCACCTCTGCCTGGCCGGCGAGCGCGTCCATATTGGTGCCGGCGGGCAGCCGCAGCGCGTCGGGCAGGCCGTCGATCGGGTCGCCGCCCAGCCGTGCGGCGAGCGAGGCCGGATCGGCGAGCAGGCGATTGATCCGTACATCCAACGGCGCTCGCCCGATCAGCGCCGCCTGCTGCGGCCGCCCGAGGTCGGACGCCGCAAGGGCGGAGGCCAGCCAGCTGGGCATCACGCCGGCAGTCGCGGCGCTCTCGCCCGTTCCGATCGGCGCAGGGCCGTGAGTGGAGCCGTCGAACGTCTCGGCCACCACCGGATCGTCGCTCGCGACCGCCAGCATCGCGGCGCGGCCGGAGGCGGGAACCTCGCCCGCCCTGCGGATCGCGGCGTAGACGAGCTCGCGCACCGCCCGCCGATCCTTCGATCCGGCGTAGCGGCGGCTGGCGAAATAGCGGGCGATCAGTGTGTCGGCGGCAGCACCGCCACCACGCGCGGAGGCGATCACCTCGTCGAGGAGTTCAATCGCGGCCTGCGTACGTGCGGCGGGGGTCATAGACGAAGGCGATCCAGTCGCGGCGAGCTCCGGCGGGCGGCGGGAGCCAAGGGTTTCAGGGGTTGGGCATCGATCGCATGGCGATCCGGTCCTCCGCCCAGCGGCGGGCGGACATCACCGCGTCGGATAATTGGGCGCCTCGCGCGTGATCGTCACGTCATGGACGTGGCTTTCCTTGAGCCCCGCGCCGGTGATCTGGACGAATTGCGCCCGCGCCTGGAGATCGGGGATCGTGGCCGAGCCGGTGTAGCCCATCGCTGCCTTGATCCCGCCCACCAGCTGGTGAATGACGTCGCGCGCAGGTCCCTTGAACGCGACCTGGCCTTCGATACCCTCAGGCACCAGCTTCATCTGATCCTTGATGTCGCCCTGGAAATACCGGTCCGCCGATCCGCGCCCCATCGCGCCGACCGATCCCATGCCTCGATAGGATTTATACGCCCGGCCCTGGTACAGGAAGGTCTCGCCCGGCGCTTCCTCAGTGCCGGCGAGCAGCGAGCCGACCATGCAGCTGGATGCGCCCGCCGCCAGCGCCTTGGCAAGATCGCCCGATGTGCGCAGGCCACCATCGGCGATCACGGGCACCCCGGCCTTCGCAGCCGCTTCGGCGCAGTCCATCACCGCAGTCAGCTGTGGCACACCAACGCCCGCCACGACGCGGGTGGTGCAGATCGAGCCCGGCCCGATGCCGACCTTGATCCCGTCCGCCCCAGCGTCGATCAATGCGCGGGTCGCTTCGGCCGTGGCGACATTGCCGGCGACGACCTGCACCGCGTTGCTGAGTCGCTTCACCCGCTCGACCGCACGGGCGACGTCGCGATTGTGACCGTGTGCGGTGTCGATGACGATCAGGTCGCATTCCGCGTCGACCAACGCCTCGGTCCGCTCGAAGCCCTTGTCGCCGACCGTCGTGGCGCTGGCGACGCGCAGGCGCCCCGCCGCGTCCTTCGTCGCGCTGGGGTAGGTCACCGCCTTTTCTATATCCTTCACGGTGATCAACCCGACGCAGCGATAATCGTCGTCGACCACCAGCAGCTTTTCGATCCGCCGTTGGTGGAGCAGCACGCGCGCTTCCTCCTGGCCGACGTCGGTGGACACGGTCGCGAGATCGTCGCGGGTCATCAGCTCGGCGACGGGTTGCCTGGGATTGCCCGCGAACCGCACGTCGCGGTTGGTGAGGATGCCGACGAGCTTGCCGTTGCGCTCCACCACCGGGATGCCGCTGATCCGGTGGTGCGCCATCAGCGCCTGCGCTTCGGCCAGCGTCGCGGTCGGCGCGATCGTGATCGGGTTCACCACCATGCCGGACTCGAACCGTTTGACCTGGCGCACGGCGGCGACCTGTTCCTCGACGGACAGATTGCGATGGAGCACGCCGATGCCGCCCAGCTGCGCCATGACGATCGCCATGTCCGCTTCGGTCACGGTATCCATGGCGGACGACAGGATCGGGATGTTGAGCGCGATGCCGCGCGTCAGCTGCGTACGCGTGTCGGCGGTGCTCGGCAGGATGTCCGAGGCGCCGGGTACGAGCAACACGTCGTCGAAGGTGAGGCCGAGCCGGATATCCAAGGTGCCGTTCCTCGCGGGAGAAGAGAAGTGGCGGGCCATGTAACTGCAGGGCGGCATGAGCGCTAGAGGGCAGCCAGATGCGCCGCCACGTAATCGGTGACGACACCGACCAGCGATCCTCCGAAACGGGGGTTGAGTTCCAGGATGCGCAGCGCGCCGTCTTCGAGTTTGTAGTTGAAGCAGCAGGTTCCCTCGTAATCCAGCGCGTCGAGGATCGCGGTGCAGGTGGCTAATGCCGGCCCCGGATCGGCGGGCTCGATCGCGGACGGGCGATCGACCTGCCCCCGGACGCCGAGCGGCTGGCCCATGTCGTAGCGGTAGGCGACCTGGAAGCGAATCGCGCCACCTATGCGCAGCAGGTGGAGCACATATTCGAAACGTCCTTCGACCGCGCGCTGACGGAATAAAGTCGGATCTTCGCTGCCGTCGTCCTCGTCCGCCGCGCTGATCATGCGGCAGCCCATGCCGTAGTCGCCCCGACGGGTCTTGCGGATATAGGGGAACGTGTCCGGCCGGTTGCCGAGCAGCGCGGGCACCGTATCGGCAAAGCCGTGCGCGATCAGCCACAGGTTCAGCGCGAGCTTGTCGTCGCACAGCGTCACCAGATCGGGCCGCGGCAACACCGATCGCCCGAGCACCTGCGCCGGCCGCGCCGCCGCGATCTGCTCGACCCGCAGCGGCACCACCAGATCGAACCGCGCGACGTCGACCGCGTCGATCGGCGCGAAGCTCGCCTCATAGCGCGCATGGTCGATGTGGTGCGCGATCGCGGGCATCTGGGTCGGGTGATTGCCGAAGAGAATACGCTGCATGGTGACCTTGGTGGAAGCGGGTGGTGTGCTATGAACGCAGGACGGCGCGCCGGAGTCGCAGCCGGCGGGAGGAAACATGGGTATCTCGATTGCCGCCTTCGCCCTGGTGCTGGTGCTGGTGCTGTTCTATCTGTTCACCAGCATCAAGATCGTGCGTCAGGGCTATCAATATACGATCGAACATTTCGGACGCTACACCAATACGGCTAGTCCGGGTTTCAACTTCTACCCCGCGTTCTTCTATCGCGTCGGCCGCAAGGTGAACATGATGGAACAGGTGATAGAGATCCCGGGGCAGGAGATCATCACCAAGGACAATGCGATCGTGTCGACCGACGGCGTCGTCTTCTTCCAGGTGCTCGATGCGCCGAAGGCTGCTTACGAGGTGTCGGACCTGTATCTCGCGCTGTTGCAGCTGACGACGACCAACCTGCGCACCGTGATGGGATCGATGGACCTCGACGAAACGCTGTCGAAGCGCGACGAGATCAACGCGCGGCTGCTGTCCGTCGTCGATCATGCGACTGTTCCCTGGGGCGTCAAGATCACGCGGGTCGAGATTAAGGATATCCGCCCGCCCGCCGATATCGTCACCGCGATGGGTCGGCAAATGAAGGCCGAGCGTGAAAAGCGGGCCAACATCCTTGAGGCCGAGGGCACGCGCGCATCGGAAATCCTGCGGGCGGAGGGGCAGAAACAGGCCCGCATCCTAGAATCGGAGG